>DATKNQ010000256.1:0-5880 GCA_035541265.1 Bryobacteraceae bacterium | reverse complement strand
GAGTTCAATGGCCTCAACCCGTAACCGTTTCAGCGACTCCTCGGCGACTTGCCGGATGCGTTCGGGCCGGCTATTGGGCGCGCCCGTTCCGCCAGGGCCAAGATCGAAGCCAAACTTGGTGGCAATGACGATGCCCTTCTTCACCGGCGCGAGCGCTTCGCCGACCAGCTCCTCGTTCGTGAAGGGGCCGTAGACCTCGGCGGTGTCAAAGAAAGTGACGCCGCGCTCGACCGCGGCGCGGACCAGCGCGATCATCTCTTTCCTGTCCGGAGCCGGGCCACGGTGATAATTCAGGCCCATGCACCCCAGGCCTATTGCCGAGACTTCGAGGCCGCTCTTTCCAAGTTTGCGTTTCTGCATGGCACTCTCCCTACTTTCCAGCTTCGTCGAATATCTTTTGAGCAATCGGCAGCGCTGTATTCGCGGTCGGCCAGCCCGAGTAAAAGGCCAGATGCGTGATGACCTCGATCAGCTCGTCGCGGCTGACACCGTTCTCCATAGCCTTCTTCAGGTGAAACGGCAACTCGTTCGTCGGGTATAGAGAGATGAGGCTCGCGACGGTAATCAGGCTGCGATCGCGCGGCGACAAGCCCGGCCGCTCCCACACCTGTCCGAACAGCACCTTGTCGGTAATTTCCGCGAGCGCGGGGGCTATGTGACCGAATGATTTGCGCGCGACGTTGGGTTCCTCTGACATATTCTGCTCCTTCCTATTTGTTTTGCGGACCGGCCAGATATTGCTCGTCGGTGACCTTTTCCATCCATTCCACGTTCTTGCCGTTGAGCTGCTCCGTGATGGCGATATGCGACATTCCGGTCGTCGGCGTCGCGCCATGCCAGTGCCTGTGGTTCGGCGGGCACCAGATCACGTCGCCCGCGCGGATTTCGACAATGGGTTCACCCTCGCATTGAGTCCAGCCGACGCCTTGTGTGACGATCAGGGTCTGACCCAAGGGATGGGTGTGCCAGGCGGACCGCGCGCCGGGCTCGAAAGTCACGAGGCCGGCGGTGACGCGGGACGGCTCAGGCGCGTGGATAATCGGGTCGATCCGCACCGTCCCGGTGAAGTATTGCTCAGGCCCCTTTTGGGACGGTCGTGACCCGTTGCGATTGATTTCCATGTCGAACTCCTTTGAGGTGTCGGGATGCAAGTGCTTCATGCTCCGTGAGGGAGAACAGAGTATTACCCGGCTGCGCTTTGCATAACGTTTTCGTCGCGACCGGCCAGCCAACCGGTTTGCTCCCTCTCCAATTCCAAGATACTGCCCGATCGCTTTTTTGAGTAGTATGGATAAAAGACAAGGGCTTGTGAGTGGAATTCATGAATGCCATCTAGCGATCTCAACATCCTGGCCGCCTTTCTCGCCATAGCCGAGGAGCGGAGTTTCACAAAGGCGGCCAAGCGCTTGAGCGTTTCCCCGTCCGCCATGAGCCACGCGATACGAGGACTGGAGGAAACGCTTGGAGTACGGCTGCTCTCGCGGACGACGCGCAGCGTCGCGCCGACCGAGGCAGGTGAGCAACTGCTGGTGCGGTTGCGCCCGGCGCTCGCGGACATCGAGGATGCCCTTAACCAGCTTTCCGGCTTGCGCGACAAGCCCGCCGGACGCGTGCGGCTTATCGTGCCACGTCTTGCGGGTACGACCGTTATTGGACCAAAACTGGCGAAGTTCACGCGCGATTATCCGGACGTCCTTCTCGAAGTAACTGCCGACGACCGGCGCATCGATATTGTTGCCGGGGGCTTCGATGCAGGGATTCACTTCGGCGAATATATTCAAAAGGACATGATTGCCGTGCGTGTGTCCAAAGACCATCGCGCGGCCATCGTTGGTGCGCCTTCGTATTTCAAGTCGCATCCAAAGCCGAAGACGCCGCACGACCTGCTCAGCCACAAGTGCATCAACTTCCGGCATGGGTCCGAGGGTCTCTATCGCTGGGAGTTCGACAAGGGCAAGAAATCCCTCTCCGTCGCGGTGAATGGGCCGCTTATTGTGGATGATGTGGAAACCATGGTTCGCGCGGCGCTCGACGGCGTCGGTCTTGCCTTCATTTCAGATGAGCGCGTGGAACCGCAACTCAAAAGCGGGGAGCTCATCCGCGTCCTGGAGGATTGGTGCCAGCCGTTTCCCGGCTTTTTCCTGTATTACCCGAGCCGACGGCAGCAACCGGCGGCGCTAGCTGCTTTGATCAATACACTAAGGCTGTGAGTGTTGGCCCTGCTGAGCATGGATTTACATGCACCGAATCCATGCTCATCGCTTCTGCCTTGGAGATTCAAGAACTTCTTTGGGTCAAGACAGCGTCCGTGTACAAAATCCGTACAAAAACGCTTCGCTGACCCCCTATATTATTGAATCTAAAGAGTGGCTCCCCGGCATGGATTCGAACCACGATTCACGGCTCCAAAGGCCGCTGTCCTACCGTTAGACGACCGGGGAGTGTTGCAATAGCGGTAAATCCAGTGTAACATCCGTCCCGCCGCCTTTCATCTCTCAAGAAAGCTTGACAACGCACGGCCCTGGTGCTAGTTTTATAGCATTATGCTAGAAATCCAGCAGGAGTGCCCGGCGTGACCCCAGCCGCCGGCCTCAGCCGCCGCGAGCGGCAGATCATGGATATCCTCTACCGGCGCGGCAAGTCGCCGGCCTCCGAGGTCCGCGAGGCCATGCCTAACGCGCCCAGCTATTCCGCGGTGCGCGCCATGCTCCGCGTCCTCGAGGAGAAAGGCCACATCCGCCACCAGGCCGAAGGCTTGAAATACGTCTACCTGCCTACCGTGCCGCGCGACAAAGCCAAGCGCTCCGCGGTGAAGCACCTGGTGGACACATTCTTCAAAGATTCGCCCGACCAGGTGGTGGCCGCGCTGCTGGATGTCTCATCCACGCGCCTGACCAGCGCCGACCTGGACCGCATGGCGGAAATGATCGAAGAAGCCAGAAGGGAGGGTAAGTAGATGTGGTTCGCAATCTTGATGAGCGCGGCGGCGAAGAGCGCCGTCATTCTGGCCGCGGGGTGGATCGCCGGCCGGATATTGTACAAACAGTCCGCGGCCGCGCGGCACATGGTCTGGACCGCGGCGTTGACCGCCCTGCTCGTTCTGCCGTTCCTTTCGGCGATCCTGCCCGCGCTGCCCATTCCGCTCGGAGCGCCCGCAGCGCCGGAATTGGTGTTTCAGCAAACGGCCACCACCGCCATGGATGCCGGAACACAGATTGCGCCCGCCATTCCGCTGAAGCCGGGCGGCCGCCGCGCCGCCTGGCATCCCGCGTGGAGCGCGTGGCTATTGCTGCTGTGGGCGGCAGGCGCCGCAATGACACTCGCCCGCATCACGCTCGCGTATTCAGCCGCCGCCCATCTGCGCCGGACCGCCGCTCCGTCCGGCGAGCACGCTTTGTGCACCGCTATGGCGCGATCTCTCGGCATCAGACACGCGGTCGAAGTCCTGGCCGTCAAGCCGGGCTCCATGCCGATGGCGATCGGCGCGTTGCGCCCAGCCATCCTGATGCCCGCCGACGCCGGCGGCTGGAGCGAAGAGCGGCGCCGCGTCGTGTTATTGCATGAGCTGGCCCACATCCGCCGGGGTGACCCGTGCACAAACTTGCTGGCGCACATCGCCGCGGCTCTGTACTGGTGGAATCCGCTCGCGTGGCTCGCCACGCGCGAGTTCGTCAAAGAAGCGGAACGCGCGGCTGACGACCTGGTGTTGAACTCCGGAGCGCGCGCCTCGGCGTATGCCGGCCACTTGCTGGAGATTGCGCGTAGCTTGCAGGGCTCGCCCGCCATTGCTTGGGCGGCGGTGGGAATGGCGCGCCGATCGCAACTCGAGCGCCGCCTGTCTGCGATTCTCGATCGCGGCGTGAACCGGAATACGCCGAGCCGCGTTGCGATCGTGGCAGCCGCGGTCCTGGCAATCGCCGCGATCGTACCGCTGGCCGCATTGCGCGGGCAACAACCCACCGCGCAAGCTGTGGCCACGGATATCGACGCCGCCATCAGCGCGGCACGTTCGCAGAAAAACTACGAATCTCTCGACACGGCCGCAAGAGCCGCCACACTGTTGGGACAGTACGAGACGGCGCAGAAACTGCTGGAAACGGCGCTTGCCATTCGCGCGCAAAAATCCGGCGAGCAGAGCGTGGAATATGGCCTCGGCCTGATCAAGCTGGCAGAGGCTCAACAACGGCGCGATCCGAAAGCAGGGGCCGATCTGTATGCCAGGGCAGCGCGCATCCTGGGTGATCGGCCGGAGGCCGCCCGGGCGCTGACGCATCTCGGCGTCGCGGCAATCGGCCAGCACAATTACGAACAGGCCTTCGATGATTTCGAGCGCGCGCGTCAGGCGGATCCCACGCACGCGGGAACGTCGCTGATGTGGATGGCCTCCGCACGCCGGGCCGCGCACCAAATGGATGAGGCCGAGCGGCTCTACCAGATGGCACTATCCGTACAGGATCCCAAGTCGGCCGATGCGGCGGTCATCATGAGAGTCTATGCGCACTTCCTTCGCCTGCAGGGCCATGCGGACCGGGCGGGTGAGTTCGACAATCAGGCTGCCGAGGTCGCGCGGGCCACAGCCCAACCAGTTCCGCCGCTGCTCCCGGGCGTGAGTCGTGCCGGCGGCTCCGTCACGCACCCGGTGCCTTTACTGCGGCCGGAGCCGCAATACTCGGATGAAGCGCGAGCCGCGCTGCTGGAGGGTACCGTAGTGCTGCGGGTGGTCATCGGCATCGACGGCAAGCCTCAGGAGGCGCTGATCGTTCGCAGTTTGGGCCTTGGCCTGGACGAGATGGCTCTCGAAGCCGTGAACCAATGGCGATTCAAACCGGGCGCCAAAGACGGCCAGCCCGTGCCGGTGGCCGCCACCATCGAAGTGAACTTCCGGCTGTTGTAAGCGCTAAAATCTCCGGATGGCCATTTCCTTCCGCGACCGTGTCGCGATCGTAACAGGTGGCGCGTCCGGGATCGGGCGCGCGCTTTGCGCGGAGCTGGCCGGCCGCGGCGCGATGGTGGTGTGCGCCGACATCCACTACGATGGCGCGCGCACGGCGGTTGCGGCCATCGGCCCACGCGCGGCCGCCGCAGCACTCGACGTCACGCAGTCGGAAGAAGTCGCGCGCCTAGTGGAAGACACCGCTCGCACCTATGGCCGCCTGGACTACATGTTCAACAATGCGGGCGTTGCCGTGGGCGGCGAAGTGCGCGACCTCACGCTCGAGCATTGGCGCCAGGCGATCGACATCAACCTGTGGGGCGTGATCTATGGGACCACGGCGGCGTATGCCGTCATGCTGCGGCAAGGCTCCGGGCACATCGTCAATACCGCGTCCGCCGCGGGTCTGGTGGGTGAGCCGGGCCTGATACCCTATTCCGTCACCAAGAGTGCGGTCATCTCGCTTTCCACCGCCCTGCGCGCAGAAGGTCACGCGTTCGGCGTGCGCGTGAGCGTAGTGTGCCCGGGCTTCGTCGACACGGCCATCTACGATCACGCCATAGGCGTCCGGATCGACAAAGCCGAGTTCCTGAAAAATCTGCCTGTGCGGCTGGTTTCCGCGGCTGCCGCCGCGCGCGCCATCTTGCGCGGCGTGGAGCGCAACAGATCGATCATGGTATTTCCGTTTTATGCGCGCCTCGCCTGGTGGCTCATGCGCATCCATCCGGACGCGCTCGGCGGGCTGCATCGCAAGACGCTGGCGAAGCTGCGCGCTACTCGTAGCGGAGCGCAATAATCGGATCGATGCGGGTGGCCCGCCGCGCCGGAATGTAAGTCGCAATGGACGCCACGGCGGCAAGCGTAATGGCGACGGCGCCGAACGCCATTGGGTCGGCCGCCTTCACTCCGAACAGCAGACTCGACAAGATGCGGCTGAGTCCGAAGGC
>DATKNQ010000255.1:0-18032 GCA_035541265.1 Bryobacteraceae bacterium | reverse complement strand
GTAGTCCTGATCGGCCTGATGCTGATGATCATGGAATTCTCGTGGCATGCGCTGATGCATAACGGCGTGTACTACCGCGTGGTGTGCATGGTCGTGCCGCTGGTGCTGGCAGGTGTCGCGCGGGCTTCGGAGAAGCGCTGGGCCGCCACAACCGTAGCTGGAGTCTACTGGCTGTTTTGGGCCGGCATGGGATGGATTTTGCCGCTGTTTCCGGCGCAACCGAAGCTGGGACCTGTCTATCACCAGGTGACGCAGTTCGTGCCGCCTGAATTCCCGATGCTGCTGTTCATTCCGGCTTTCGCGCTCGACCTGTTATGGACTCGCACGCGCGACTGGAAACCCTGGAAGCTGGCGGCGGTTTCGGGATTGCTGTTCCTGGCGGTGCTGGTGGCGGTGCAGTGGCCGTTCTCCGGCTTCCTGCAAACCAAGGCAGCCCAGAACTGGTTCTTCCACACGAACATTTTCGACTATAACGCACGCCCGACTTCGATCAATGTGCGGCACGTCTTCGTCGCGCCGGATGCTCCTTCGGTATTCTGGACCGAGATGGGGCTGGCCGCGGTCTTTGGCATTGTGATGACCCGGATCGGATTCGCCTGGGGCGATTGGATGCGGCGCGTGCGCCGGTAACTTCATGCGTAAAGCGATAGCTCTTCTGCTGCTGGCCGCGGCGAGCGCCTGGGCGCACGTGGGCAGCCCCGATGTTTTCTATGAGAGCCAGGCCGGCCCGTATCATTTGCTGGTCACCATCCGCACTCCCACGGTGATTCCAGGTGTTGCGGAAATCGAGGTGCGCAGCGAGGCGAACGATGTGGATGTGGTGCACATCGTGCCCACGCCGCTAACCGGCCCCGGCGCGAAGTTTGCCCCCGTGGCCGATCTGGCGCAGCGTTCGAAGGACGATCCGCAGTTCTTCACCGGATCGCTCTGGATGATGACCTCCGGATCGTGGCAGGTGCGGGTGACGGCGGAAGGCGCGAAGGGCAAAGGCGTGCTTTCCGTTCCGGTGCCGGCGCTATCATCCAGCACGAAGAAGATGCAGGCGCCGCTTGGCATTTTGCTGGGCGCTCTCGGGCTGGTGTTGTTGCTCGGTGCGGTCAGCATCGTAGGCGCCGGCGTCCGGGAAGGCCAACTGGAGCCGGGTGTTGTTCCGAATGACGGGCGCAAGCGGCATGCGCGATGGGTCATGGTGGGGACCACTGCGTTCGTGCTGGCGGTTGCGGCGTTAGGGGGGCTGTGGTGGAAGAGCGAAGCGGCCACCTACGACACACATATCTTCAAGCCATTGCAGATGACGGCCACATTGGAGAGTGGCGACCGCCTGATGCTGCATCTGACCGATCCGGGTTGGGCGCGCTGGCGGAAAGTGGACGACCTGGTCCCCGATCACAATCATCTGATGCACCTGTACGTGATCAGCCTGCCGGAGATGGATCGCGTCTGGCACTTGCATCCCGAGCGCGTGGAGGCGGGCCTGTTCGAGAAAGATCTGCCGGAAATGCCCGCGGGCCAGTATGCGTTATACGGCGATATCGTGCACTCCGATGGCTTGCCGGAAACGCTGGTGACCGAAGTGACCTTGCCGGAGATCAAAGGCAAGCCGATGGTAGGGGATGATTCGGGAGGCGCCGGGCCGCCGATTTCGCGCGCCGACCGCAACAGCACCACCGCGAACCTGGCAGACGGAACCAAAATGGTATGGGAGAAGCCGGCGGGCCCGCTGCACGCCGGACGGGCGATGTTCTTCCGTTTTAAGCTGGAGGATGCGGATGGCACCCCGGCTCGCAACGTGGAACTTTATATGGGCATGCCGGGACACGCGGCTTTCGTGCGGTCGGACCGCAGTGTGTTCGCGCATGTGCATCCCTCGGGATCGGTGCCCATGGCCTCGCTCAGCCTGACGCAGAACGCCGGCGATAGCGGCGGGATGGCGCCCATGGCCGATATGCCGGGCATGAACATGACGGAGGCACTTCCTCCCGAGGTTTCCTTCCCTTATGGTTTCCCGAAGCCTGGCGATTACCGGATGTTCATCCAAGTCAAGCGGGGCGGCAGAGTCGAGACCGGCGTGTTCGATGCTCATGTGGAGAACTAGACTTTGCGGCCGTTCAAGAATCAGGTAGTCCTGATTACGGGTGCGGGCCGCGGCATCGGTAAACGGCTGGCCATCGGGTTTGCGGCTGAAGGCGCGCGCGTCGGTCTGCTGGCGCGCAGCCAGGCGGAACTGGACCTCGCGAAATTGGAAATCGAGCACGCGGGGGGCACCGCTTTGCGGATCCGCGCGGATGTGCGCGATTACGAGCAGATGAGCGCCGCGGTGGACCGCATGCGCACTGTTTTTGGCAGCGTGCATGTGCTGATCGCGGCCGCGGCGATTCAAGGTCCCATCGGGTCGCTGGTCGAGGTCAAGCCGCGGGCCTGGGCCGACACGATCGAGACCAACCTGGTGGGAGTGATGCACGCCTGCCGCGCCGCCCTGCCGCAGATGATCGAGCGGCGTTCCGGAAAGATCATTGTGATCAGCGGCGGCGGCGCGGCTTCAGCGCGCCCGCGATTCTCGGCTTATGCGGCGTCCAAGGCCGCATTGGTGCGCTTCGCGGAAACCCTCGCGGAAGAGGTTCGCGATTTTAACGTCCAGGTGAATTGTCTCGCTCCCGGCGGCACTTACACCCACATGACGGACGAGATCCTGCATTCCGGCGAGCGCGCCGGCAGCAGAGAGATCGAAGAAGCCGAGAGTGTGCGTCTGACCGGCGGCACGCAGCCGGATAGACAGATACAACTCGCCTTGTTTCTAGCCTCCGAACGTTCCAACCACATCAGCGGCAAACTGATCCACGTGAACGACGATTGGAAGCGGCTGGAGCGCGAGAACATGAACCCGGAAGCATTTACGCTGCGCCGCTTTTCGAAGGTATAACTGCCTTTCGAACTACTTACTTCCCGCCCGGTAATTCCTGTACAATGCATCAATAGCTTTTCGATCGGCCGTACTTCTATTGGTGATTTCCTCGGCGCTCAGCGCCGCATCGATTGAAGGTGTTGTCAAAGACCCCAGTGGCGCCGCGGTTACCGGCGCCGCAGTGATCCTGAAAAACCCCGAGACCGGACAGACGGAGAATGCCCTGACCGATGCGCAGGGCCACTTTGCATTTGCGGATGAGGCGCCGGGTAAGTACGTCATCACCATTCAGCATGATGGTTTTCAAGATATCGAAAAGCCGGTGCAAGCCGGCGATGCGCCTGTCTCGCTCACGGTTACACTCAAGATCGCCGTGCAGCAGACCGAGGTCGAGGTGGGCGCCAAGCGCTCGGCGTTTGCCAACAGCGATCCCAACTACATGAAGTTGCGTAACGCGAGTCCGGGCGAAACACTACGCGTGAGCAACCTGGTTCTGAAGCGCGACGTCGCGACGTTTACTTTTACATCGGGACAATTCAGTTTTCTGCCGGCTGTATTGGGACGAGTGGCTGCGGGAGTTTTCACGGGCCAAGGTACGTTCCACCTGGATCCGGCCGTTTCCTTTGAGAAGAGCTATCTGCGCCAGATCTCCGGCGCCGAGGCGGTGGATGAGTCATTTCGCTCCGTGGTTTTCTGGTTCACCGACAACACTTATGAGGAAGTGAAACGTCAGGCCCAAGGCGCAGGAGACGCCTCAGAGGCGGCTGGCGCCTGGCACGAATTCCGAATCCGCGCGCGCCGCCGCACAGAGTTGCCGCGGAGTTTGCTCGAGTACTGGCTGCAGGACGAAGACGTGGCCAATGACGAGTCTGAAATCCTGGGCGAACTCTACAACCGGAACGAAGCAGGGTCCTTCCGCGCGTTCATTCACGGTAACAAGCATGCGGACCTGCGTTTCTTTGTCAATCCGCGTGGCGCGATGCCCTATATGCCTTCACCGGAGGAGGTGGCGCTGATTAACTTCGACCCGGGCGGGACGCAGGATGGCATCTGGTATATGACGCACTTTGCCGAGGAGTGGAAGGCGCGCACGGGGCGCTCCACGGAAAATCGGCACACGGTGGCGGCCGAGCGGTATCGTATCGACACCGCAGTGGGCAAAAACGATCACTTATCGGCTACGTGCACCGTGCAACTGAAAGCGCTAGTGGCGGGCCTGCGCGTGATCAACTTCGGTTTACTGCCCTCACTGCGAGTCACGCGGGTCACTTACCAGGATAAAGAAATTCCATTTATCCAGGAGAGCCGCAAACAGGACGGAGCGTTTTATGTGATTATGCCTGCGGGACTGGCGTCCGGCCAGAGTTATACCATCGGCATCGAGTATGAAGGCGATAAGGTCGTACGTAAGGAGGGATCCGGTAACTTCTCAGTCGGCGCGCGCACGAGTTGGTATCCCAGCCTGAACGCATTCGCCGACCGGGCGACTTATGATCTGACATTCAAAGTTCCCAGGCAATATACGTTAGTGGGTATCGGGAAGCTCGACAAAGAATGGCGTGAAGGCGATTATACGGCGTCGCATTGGGTTTCGGATATCCCCACGGCGGTGGCCGGATTTAATTATGGCCTGTTCAAGAAGAAGTCAGTCTACGATAATGCGACGCATTATGAGATCGAGGCCTATGCCACGAGCGAAGTCCCAGACTTCCTGCGCCACCACAACGTCAACCTGATGCCGGCTGACCCATTCAATCCACGCCCGCAGCCGGAACAGTCTTTGAGTCCCAGTGCTATGGCGGAGAGCACTATGGTCGACGCGCAGAACGCGATCCGCTGCTTCGAGACCTGGTTCGGTGACGCGCCGTACGGCCGCATCGCCATTACACAGCAGCCGGCCTTCAACTTCGGCCAATCGTGGCCCACGCTGGTCTACCTTCCGGTAAGCGCCTTTCTGGACAGTACGCAGCGCTGGATGCTGATGGGCGGCGGCGCGTTCCGCTTCGCGGACTTCATTCAGGAAGTGACTCCCCACGAGGTATCGCATCAATGGTGGGGACACATGGTCGGGTGGGCATCGTATCACGACCAATGGCTGTCGGAGGGCTTCGCGGATTTTTCGGCCGGCCTGTTCCTGCAGCAGACCAATGCGAAGCGCGATCAATACCTGAAGTATTGGCAACGGGCACAGGAGATGATCACGGCGAAGAACAGCTTCGGCAATCGTCCGAACGATGCGGGGCCGCTTTGGATGGGCCTCCGGCTGGACACCTTCAAGTCCGGCGGCGCCTACCGCCGGCTGATCTATCCCAAGGGCGGTTTCGTAGTGCACATGCTGCGTTATCTGATGTACGACCGGGAGAAAGGCGACAAGGACTTCATCGCCATGATGCACGACTTCGTGGCGACTTATCTGAACCAGAACGCTTCCACCGAGTCTTTCAAATCAATCGTCGACAAGCACATGGAGCCGGCCCTCGATCTGGAACGTAACGGGCGGAGCGACTGGTTCTTCCGCGAGTGGGTGTACGGCACCGAGATTCCCAGTTACCGGATGGAGTACTCGCTCACGCCGGAGGCCGGCGGCAAAGTACTGTTCGCCGCGAAAGTGACGCAGAGCGGGGTCTCTCCCAGGTTCGTCATGAGCGTACCGGTATACTTCGATTTCGACGGCCACGTGCTGCGGGCCGGTTCGGTCGCCCTGATGGGCAACATGACGTCCACCGAGATCAAGCTGCGCCTGCCCAAGAAGCCGCGACGCGTCCTGCTGAACGCCAATTATGATGTGCTGTCCACGGAAACGGTGGTCAAGGAGATGTGAGCCGCCCTACAAGAAAGACTTGACGGCGGTGATCATGTTGCCGTCCGTCCAGTTGGTGGCGCCGATGATCTTCTGGATAACCTTGCCCTTCGAGTCGATGATGTAAGATTCCGGGTATTTGAATGTGCCGTACTCGGCGCTGATCTTGGCTTGCGGATCGCGCGCAGTCATGAACGAGATGTGCGCGCGGTTGAGAAAGGCCTGGTAGGCGTCCGGCTTGGTATCCATGCTGACCCCCAGCACCACGACGCCTGAGCCGGCCATCTCCTTCGCGAATTCGTTGAGTGAAGGCACCTCCTCCACGCACGGCTGGCACCAGGTGGCCCAGAAGTTCAGGACCAGCAGGCGGCCGCCGAAGTTCGCGGGGGTGATGACACGGCCGTTATCGGCGGTGATCGTGAAACTCGGGGCGTTGTCGCCAACGCCGATGATACGCTCGTGCATCGACGTGTAGAGCACAAACACGAAGACCGCCAGCAGCACGGCGATGCCGGTCTTCAGCAGTTGATCGATTTTGGTACTGGTCATCGGTGGATACTATAATTTTAATGTACTTCCCGGCCTTTTGCCGCATCCAAAAGGTGGTTCCAATGTTGATCACCCGCAAAGTGGAGTTTTCCGCGTCGCACGTCTGCCGCAACCCGCGGCTGTCTGACGAGGAAAACCGTGCGTTGTTTGGCGCGGCCGCCAATCCGCACGGGCACGGCCACAACTACCTGCTGGAGGTCACCGTGGAGGGCGCGCCGGATCCGGTGACCGGGATGGTGCTCGATCTCAAGGTGCTCAAGGAGATCCTGAACAGTGCAGTGGTCGACGTCTACGACCACCGCTTCCTGAACCGCGAAGTGACGCCGTTCGACCAGGTGATCCCCACACCGGAGAATATCGCCATCGACATCTGGAACCGGCTCGCGCCGCATTTTTCGAACGCCCGGCTGCATGGCGTGCGGCTCTACGAGACGCCCGACCTGTACGTGGATTATTTTGGAGAGCCGGTATGATCCGCGTCACGCGCACCTATCGCTTTTCCGCTTCGCACCGGTTGCACACTCCGGCGCGGAGCGCCGCTGAGAATCGCGAGTTGTACGGCAAGTGCAACAACCCTTTCGGGCACGGCCACAATTACGAAGTTGCGGTGAGCGTGCGCGGGCCGCTCGATCCGCGCACGGCGCGTGCCGTCGACATTGCAGCTCTGGACCGCCTGGTGCGTCAGCAGGTGCTCGAGCCTTTCGAGCATCGCAACCTGAACACGGAAGTGGCGGCGTTCGGCGCGGCGGTGCCCACCTCGGAGAACCTGGGCCGGGAAATCGTGCGGCGGCTCGCCCAGAACTGGAGCGCCGCGTTTCCGGAAAACGGGCCGGTTCTCGAAAAGGTTTCGATCGCCGAGACCGCCCGCAACACGTTTGAAGTATCAGCCCATGAAGACGAATAAAGCAACGGTAAAAATGATCCAGCCGCCGGCCGGCGATGCCATTGCGCCGCTGGTGAAGGAGATGCTCGAAAACCTCGGCGAAGATGTGCAGCGGGAAGGCCTGGTGCGCACGCCTGAGCGCGTGGCGCGGGCCATGCGCTTCCTCACCAGCGGCTACCAGATGGATGTGAAGCAGGTGGTCAACGGCGCGCTGTTCACGGTCAAGTACGACGAGATGGTCATCATGAAGGACATCGAGTTCTTCAGCATGTGCGAGCATCACATGCTGCCGTTCTTCGGCAAGGTGCACGTGGCGTACATCCCGCGCGAGCGGGTGATCGGGCTGAGCAAGCTGCCGCGGCTGGTGGACGTGTTCGCGCGGCGGCTGCAGATCCAGGAGCGCATGACGCAGCAGATCGCGCAGACCATCCAGGAACTGATCGATCCGGTGGGCGTAGGCGTGATCTGCGAAGCGCGGCATTTTTGCATGATGATGCGCGGGGTGGAGAAGCAGCATTCGGGCGCCGTCACCAGCGCCATGCTGGGCGCGTTCCGCAACCGCAAGGCAACGCGCGACGAATTTCTCTCGCTAGTCAACAGCGGCAAGTAATCAGTAGCCGTTGTTTTCGGGCAGCGCGGCGGGAATCTGAAATAGTCCCTGCGGAATGGCGGACGGCAGAAACGTGTTGGGATCGGGCGCTGTGATTCCACCGGAGGCGAAGAAGCCCGCCACCTGTTGCTGTGCCGCCAGGCCGATCAGGATGCCGTCCAGGCTAGGAAACTCCACGGTGTTGCCCGAGATGCCGATGAACAGGGCCAGGAACGGATGCGGGTCCTGCGGCAGGTCCAGTCCGTCGGCCAGCGCAAGGTCGTGCCGGTAGATCCAGGTGGTGGGCTGATTGGCGGCCTTGATCAGACGCGTGGTGGTCATGTTCGGCATGGTCAGGTCTTTGCGCGCAAGCTGGAACAGAATGCGCTTGTACGGCACACCGGGCAGCGGCGAGGCGGCCATGTGCGGCGCCCAGGCCACCGGATCGCCAGGCGCCTCGAACCACTCGTACAGCTCGAACGCATTCTGGATCGCGATGGCGCCCGGCACCTCGTTGACATCCACCGGCTGATACGGGAAGACGTAGTTGTCGTTGAAATCGGTGCCTTCGTTGAGCAGCGACGGCGTGCGCGAACCCAGCAGGTCGGCGGCGAGCGAATGATAGGCCGGGCTCCAGCGCACGATATCGACCACCGAGCCGCCGCCCACGTTCAATACCGACGCGGGCACGTCCGGTTCGAGCGCGGAAAAAATCGTGCCGTAGAGCGAGCCGAGCGACTCACCCACATAATAAATATGTGTGGCATCGATATCGGGCTGGCCGTCGCCATTCACGTCGATGCCGCTTTCGATCGTGCGCACCAGTTCCGATAAATCGAGCGCGGTTTGCCGCAAGCAGTCGCGCAGCCCGACTTGCGCGGGGTTCATGGCCTGGCAGCCTTCGTCCGCGCCGATCGTGCCATCGCCATTCAGATCCACGCCGCGGCCTCCGGCGGTGAGCGTCGTCACGTTGCCGGTCTTGTACGTAATGATGACCTGACTCTGCGGTCCGAATCCGTGGCCCACCGCGTTGATGGCGATGGTCGCGAATCCGGCTTTCGCGAGCGTGGGCGCGACCGCGCTCGGCCCGCCCCACTGGCTATCGCCCAGGCCGTGGCCGTAAATCACGACCGGGTAGCCGCCGGCGGGCTCCGCGGTGGAAGGCAGGTAGATGTGGAAATAGATTTCGTTCACCGAGCCGGGCAGCGTCACGTCCTGGCCGGTGGGCGTCCATGGGATCACTTGTTGATCGTTCAGAAAATTCGGCGAAGCGAACGACCCGAAATAAATGCCGCCGATACCTTCGAACAAGGAATTGGTAATCGGCAACGGCACGTCCGCAAATTGCGGCGGGCTGGTGGCGACCTGTTCGTGCAGCACCAGCGACGCGATGTTTGAGAACGGAATCAACAGTGGCGGCTGCGACGGTGTGGGCGGCGGCGTCACATCCGGCAGCAGGGCATGAGCCTTCTCGAGCCAGGTGGTCACGTTCATCGTGGTGAACACCGATGCCCCGATGATGTGATAGGGCGCAAACTCGCCGGCCACTTGATTCACCGCCTGCGAAAGCTCGCTGCAATAGGCGGTCAGAGTGCCTACTCCCGGGGCCGGATGCACGCAGTTGGTGTACCCCGGATCCGGCTCGACCGGATCGCCGGCCAGGTCGTTGAGCTTATCCAGCACCACGATCAGGTATCGCCGGTGTTGGTCAAGGTTGCCGTCCGGCTTGCCGTAGATCGAGTTCGTCGTGGGATCGTAGATCATCTGGGTCAGGTACAGCATTTGGCCGGTGAAATTGATCCCGTGTTCTTCGTTGGTCAGGTTATCCAGCGCCACATAGTAGATGGCGTGGTGCATGGTGTTCAGATCGATAGGGGCGGAGAAGGTCACGCGGATGCGCGGCGCGGTCTGGAAGCCATCGAGCTGATTAATCAGTTCCACGTCCTGGCAGTCGCTGGGGGCAGAATTACAGTCCGGCATTGGCAGGTTCACGCGGATACCTGTTTTCTGCGTCGAGTCCGGCGTCGTGAGCACGTCCGAGGGATAGGGACCTACACTGGGGTCCTGTGGATTCCAGCTTACGACCACTCCGCTCGCCACCAGCAGCGGAGCATATAAGAATAAAGTAAGTGCGGGCACAATGCGGCACATGGTGTTCAGCATATCAACACCAGCGCGGTTCAGTCTTGCGGTTGCAGTATGGGGAACAGTTCTTCAGTCTCGAGGTCGAGCAGCCGCGGGTCGAGCAACCTTTTTGTATCCACGTTGCCCATGGCGGAAAGCATGTTCTCTTTCAGATGCGGAAACTCTTTCTCGAGTTCGCTGAACACGCCGCGCAGCGATCGCCGCACCGTGCCGGTGCGCAGCGAGCAATCGCAGGGCGTGAGCGGCACGGCGCGCGCTTCGGCATAGGCGCGGGTGATGTCTTCGGTGACGAACACGAGCGGGCGGATCAGGCGGAACTGCCGATCGCGCGAGTGAGTGACCGGCGGCAAGGCGCTCAGGCGCCCGGTGAACAGTGCATTGCGCAGCAGCGCCTCGCAGAAATCGTCCGCCGTGTGGCCGAAGGCGATGACGTTAGCGCCCAACCCGGAACAGATCTCGTACACCGCGCGGCGGCGATAACGGCTGCACAAGTCGCAACCGTGGCCGGGCTGCTCTTCGAGCAGGCGCAGCGAGGGCTGGTCGCGATAGTAGGTCCACGCCACGCCGCGCTGTTTCAGATACTCGGCCAGCGGCTCGATGGGGCGCAGGAACTTGCCCTGTTCTACAGTGAATGCGCAGACGGAGAAATCGATGGGCGCGCGCGCGGCGAGCAGCAACAGCGCTTCGAGCAGCGTCACGGAATCCTTGCCGCCCGAAAGAGCTACAGCCACGCGGTCGCCATCGCGGATCATCTTAAAGCGATGGATCGCCTCGCCGACTTTGCGCAGTAGTGTTTTCTCCAGCTCCACGTAGTTCGATTATAGCTGCCCGGAAAGGCGCATATGGGCTTACAATCGGCGTATCATGCCGCGCATGCTGTCTCGTGAGAACCTGTCTTCACTCGTCTACCTATCGAATAACTGGATCAGCCTGATCGGCGTGATTTTGGTAACCACCGCAACGGTCTTCTGGCTGTTCCTGCTGCCGGTGACCCTGCGCGGCGAGATCACGCACCCCTATATCGGGATTCTGGTGTTCCTGATTCTGCCTGCGCTTTTCTTCGCGGGGCTCGCCCTGATTCCGGCCGGCATTTTTCTGCTGCGGCGCCAGCGCCGGACGGACTTCCCTCCACTGAACTGGCAAAACGCGGATTTTCGCCGCCTGGTGATGTTTGTGGGCGCCACCACTTTCCTGAACGTGATCATCGGCAGCCAGCTCAGTTACAGCGCTGTGAATTACATGGACACGATGACCTTCTGCGGTCTCACCTGTCACACGGTGATGCAGCCCGAATACACGGCGCACGAAAACTCTCCGCATGCCCGCGTGGCTTGCGTGGATTGCCACATTGGTCCGGGCGCATCCTGGTTCGTGCGCAGCAAGCTCTCGGGAACCAGCCAGGTTTTCCACACACTGCTCAGCGATTATCCGCGCCCCATCCCGTCGCCCGTGCAGAATCTGCGCCCGGCGCGCGAGACCTGCGAGGTCTGCCACTGGCCGCAGAAATTCGAGGCCGACCGCCTGCGCGTGATCCCGCAGTATGCCGATGACGCCCAGAATTCGCTGACCTATACGGTGCTGATGCTCAAGATCGGCGGCGGTTCGCACACGGCGGGGATCCACGGTATGCACGTGGGTCCGGGCATTCATATCCGGTATGCCTATTCCGATGAGAAGCGGCAGGCCATCCCCTGGGTGGAATACACAGACAGCGCCGGACATACCACGGTGTACAGTTCCGGGGATCCGAAGGCGCCACTTCCCGGTAATCTTCCCCTTCGCGAAATGGATTGTGTCGACTGCCACAATCGTCCGACCCATGCGTTTCAATTGCCCGGCGAGGCAGTGGACACTGCCATCAATGCCGGCTCGATCGCCGCTTCGCTGCCATATATAAAGAAGGAGGGCGTCGAGATTCTGCGGAAGCCCTACGCCAGCCGGGCGGAAGCCGCGGCCCGGATTCCGGCAGAACTGGATGCCTATTACCGGCAAAACTATCCGGATATTCGCCAGCACCAGGAAAGCGCCATCCAGCAAGCCGGCGACGCGCTGGTGGCTATCTACCGCCGCAACATTTTCCCTGCCATGAAGGTGGCTTGGGGCACTTATGTCAACAATGTCGGCCATGACAATTCGCCGGGGTGCTTTCGCTGCCATGATGGCAATCACACGGCTGCCGGCGGCAAAGTCGTGACGCAGGATTGCGGTGCCTGCCACGACCTGCTGGCCGTCCAGGAGGCCAAGCCTAAGGTCCTGGCGGATCTGGGACTGGCCGGGGCCGCCCAATAAGGAAATCGTAAGGCGGCATTAATTCGATCTTTGTGCAATTTCAGGTAGGTAAGGGGGCGCTGTGGCATGAACCCGCATTGTCAGACGATTCTTCTTTTCTACGCAGCTCCGGTGGTGCGCAAGGTGATTCAGGAGATCCTCGAAAATGAGGGATATCTGGTGCGCGCGACCGGCGACCTGGGTATTGCGGTGGATATGATACGCGAGTCCCCGCCCGACCTGCTGGTGGTAGACGTTTATCTCGCGCATCTGGATGGGCGCGACGCAGCCCGTTATCTTTGCCAGAAAAACCCAGGCATGCGCGTGCTCATGGTGGCGGGCGTGCCTGCCGACCAACGTGTGGAGGACCGGACTACCGGCGAAGGGTTCCTTGTATTTCCGAAGCCGTTCGATCCGGCGGATCTGGCCGCTAAGGTGAAGGAGATTCTGTCATCGGAAAAGGAGTCAACTACCGCGCGGAAGTAGGCGGTGCTGAATCGTACCACAGCGGAACAAAACAAAATGCCGGGATTCCCCACAAAATTTTCCACACTAATGGGTTGTAAAATCCTGTTCCTTGGATAAAATATGGTTTGCGTTCGTTCAGCCTTGACGACGGGAACGAGCGGGCTGCTGCCCCGCTTAAGCATGAGCACGGCAGAAAAAGGCCGTCGCTCTGGGAGGGAGTATGCAGGTATCTTCTTCGGCTTCAAGGGTTTCGCGAGTCATCTTAATAATGTTGCTGCTGGCCGGGTCGGTGGCTTTGGTGGGTTCGTCAAAGGCGAACTTCACGAAGCGTGACAAAGCCTATTATGCGGATCCAAAGCTGGTTGATTTTGTCAATCCTGGTTTGACGATCACCATCAATTCCGCGCAGATCAGCCAGAGTGGCGCCATCAGCGTAACCTACACACTCACTGACCCTTCGGGGTTGCCGCTCGATCAGACGGGCGCCACCACGCCCGGCGCGATCTCGCCCACCTATATTGCGGCTTACATTCCAAAGGGCCAGGAGCAGTATGTCGCGCTGACGACGGCGACGGCGACCGGCGCGGCATTGGGCACTATCACCCGGCCGACCTTCGAGGAAGCTTCGTCCACCGCAGCCAAGGCGACGGGAACTGCCGGGCAATATACGTACACGTTCAAGGCAACGGCTCCGGCGGGCTTTGACACGACCACAACCTATACCGTGGCTGTGGTAGCCAGCCGCAACCTGACCACCTTCGATCTGGGGACGAACTACGCCGGGACGACGTACAACTTCGTACCGAACGGTTCGCCGGTGACTGTAACGCGCGACGTGATCCGCACCCAAAGCTGTAATCGGTGCCACGATCAGTTGGCCTTTCATGGCGGCCACGCCTTCGGGATGCCGATGTGCGTGATGTGCCACCAGCCGCAGAATGCCGATCCGGTAACCGGCAATTCGCTGGACTTGAAGGTGATGGCGCATAAGATTCACATGGGGTCCCAGTTGCCCAGCGTGGTCGGCACCGCTTCGAATCCGGGCGTTCCTTATCAGATCATCGGGTACATGAATTCGGTGAATGACTTCTCAACGGTCGTCGATCCTGCCGATCCGCGCCGCTGCGAAGTCTGCCACGACCAGACGACCGGAGCCGCCCAAGCGAAGGCCTTCATGACGGAGCCTACGCGGGCCGCTTGCGGCGCCTGCCATGACGACCTCAATTTCGCCACAGGTTTTTCCACCGGCTCGGAGCCCAACCATCCGGGTGGACCTCAGGCGGACGACACCCAGTGCGCCAACTGCCATATCCCGCAGGGCGAGACTCCGTTCGATGCGTCCATCCTGGGCGCGCATGTGGTACCCACTGACACTGCGGCAATGTACTCCCCGAACCCGGATACTTTGATCTCCGGCATCAACCTCGCCATTACCGGCGTCACGAACACGACCGCCGGGAAGACTCCCACGGTCACCTTCACCCTGCAGGACGACAAAGGTAACAACATTCCATTGGCGAACGCCTCCACGATCCAGTTCACGATGGCTGGTCCCACCACCGACTACGGCTACACCAGCTTCGGCAGCGATACGGCCAGCACTCCGGGATACGTGACGGAGAGTGCCGCCAAAGCCACCTGCGGCTCCGACGGGACCTGTACCTACACTTTCACGCACGCCATTCCGGCGGCCGCTACGGGAACCTATTCGATCGGCGGTGAAGCCCGTATGACGCAAACGGTTCTGGCCGGCACCACCGCGGCTCAGACGGTTACCGAGGGCGCCAGCAATCCCGTAATGAATTTCTCGGTGGACGGCTCGACCGTCGCGCCGCGCCGCACGGTCGTCGCCCTGACCAATTGCAACCAGTGCCACGTGGCGCTTTCGCTCCATGGTGGTTTGCGGAACAACACTCAATATTGCGTGATATGTCACAATCCGTCGAATACGGATGCCAGCACACGCTCCAGCGCGACGGTCGCTTCCTATCAGAAAGAGCCCCCGGAGGGTATCAGCTTCGCGATGATGGTCCACCGCATCCATGACGGTGTCAATGCCGCCGCGGATAAGCCCGCCAATCCTTATATCATCGTGGGCCACGGTGGAAGCATCAACGACTTCTCGGGTGTGCTGTTCCCCGCAATGAGTCCGACGGGCTCCGCGACCTATATGCAGGACTGCTCGCTCTGCCACGCCAATGGCAGCGAGGCGAATCTGCCGATCGGGCTGAACCCGGTGGTCGATCCGCAAGGCTGGTATACCCCGGCACAAACCACCGCCTCGGCCTGCAGCGGATGCCACGTTTCGAAGGCGGAAGCCGCTCACTTCGTCTCGAACACTGATCCAACTCTCGGCGAGAGCTGCTCCGTTTGCCACGCTTCCGGTGCGCAGTTCGACGTCGACGCCGTGCATGCCCAGTAACCGGGTACTCGCTATACTTCTCCTCTGTTGGCCGGCGGGGGCGCAAACCCCCGCCGCGCCGGCGGCTCCGGCACCGGCCTCCTCCACTGCCGCAACCTATGTGGGTTCGGAAACGTGCCAGCCCTGCCACGAAGATATCTATAACGCCCTTCTGAAGAGTCCTCACAATCTGATCAACAAGGAAAAGTGGCGGAATTTTGCCACCCGGGCCTGCGAAGCCTGCCACGGCCCTGGCAGCAAGCACGCCGATTCAGCGGACGCCTCAGCTATCCGGAATCCGGCCAAGCTGTCCGCCGATGAATCCAGCCAGATCTGTTTGAAGTGTCACCTGAATCAGCCCACGCACATTGGCCGGATTGAGAGCAGCCACGCGAAAAACGAAGTCGCGTGTGTGGCCTGCCATTCGGTCCACGCCCATGGGCCGAACGGGCTGGTCCCGCGCAAGATGGCGGCCATCAACGAACTGTGCGCAGGCTGCCACACCGAAGTCTGGGCGCAATTCCAGCGCCCGTACAAGCATCGCCTGCCGGAAGGCGCCATGTCGTGCGTGGATTGCCACAACCCGCACGGCAGCATTTTCGCCGTGAATGCGCAGGCCTATGCGGCCAACGAGACCGGCTGCTTCCGCTGCCACGGCAACCTGCGCGGACCGTTTACGTTTGAGCATGCGCCGGTCCGCCTGGAAGGTTGCGGCGCCTGTCACGAGCCGCATGGCTCGGCCAACCCGCGCATGCTGATCCGGGCCGAGGTGCGCTACCTCTGTCTCGAATGCCACGCCAACCTGCCGAACACCGCGGCGGCGGTGAAGAATCCTCCCGCGCTGGGCGGCGTTCCGCCCGCGTTTCACGATCTCTATAGCCCGCAGTTCCAGAACTGCACCGTCTGCCACATGAAGATCCACGGCTCCTATGTGAACCAGGAGTTGCTGCGATGAAATTCCTTTTGGCTTTGTTGGCCGGTTTTCCCCTGTTGGCTCAACAGGCGGCGCAACCCACTCCGGATGCCTCCGCATCCTCGCCCACGCCCACCGGCGCCGAGTGGTTCACTGGCAGCATCGACCTGGGCTACCGTTTCACGAGCATCGGCGGCGATAACGATGTCTACCGCAGCGTGGTGAACCTGGGCCAGGGCCCGCGTCTTCTGGGCCTCGACTTCACGATCGCTGATCCCAAGAAGCGCCTCTTCGACCGCCTGAACGTGCGCGCCTACAACTGGGGCGGCGATCCCTACAATACCGTGCATGTGGACGCCAGCAAGCAGGGCATCTACGATTTCAATTTCGAGTATCGCGACCTGGCATACTTCAACCTGTTGCCGTCGTTCGCCGATCCGCTGCTCGGCACGGGCGTGGTGCTCGATGAGGATTCGTATTTCGCGCGCCGGCGCATGAGCGATTTCAACCTGGACCTGCTGCCGGGCCATCACGTCATTCCTTTCCTGGCCTATGGCCGCGATTCCGGCGAAGGCACCGGCATCAGCACGTTTTATTCGGATATCAATCAATACCCGATCGCTGACCACACCTTCGACAAGACCGATAACTATCGCGGCGGCGTGCGGCTGGAATTCAATCGCTTCCATGTCACGCTCGAGCAAGGCGGCACCACCCTGCGCGAAGATCAGGACGCGTACAACTCGACGACGAACTACGGCAACAACCTGCAGCCCTACTTCGGCCAGAACCTTTATCTGAGCAGCCTGGACCAAGCTTACGGCATCAGCGGCAGCAGCATTTATACCAAGGCCCTGTTCACCGCCAATCCGGTCCCTTGGCTGGATGTCTCGGGCCAGTTCCTCTACAGCGAGCCCAAGACCAACGTCAACTACACACAATTCGATACCGGAAACCTGGTGCTGCAAAGCGCCATCCTGTTTTATACCGGTGAACAGGCGCTGGGTTTTGCCGCGGGCAAGCAGCCGCACACCACCGGCAACATTGGTTTCCAATTGCGCCCGTTCAAGCGCGTGCGCATTCTGGAATCGTGGATGACCGACCGGATGCACACTTCCGCGGCGGGACTGTTCACCGATATGATCCTGCAGCCGGTTTCCTCCGCGGATACCATTCTGACGCCGCTCTCGAGCCTGCTCGCCCTGAATTACAACCAGGAGCAGGTCGACATTCTGGTGGACGTAACCCGCAAACTGACGCTGCACGGCGGTTATCGCTACACCTGGGGCGATGCCCAAACCGGCGATGCGCTGGTGGCGGGCCCCGGCCAGGAATCGAGCGAGATGCGCCAGCAGACTGGCATCGGAGGTGCGAATTTCCGCGCCACGCAGAAGCTGTCAGCCAACGTGGATTTCGAAGGCACGGCCAGCGATCACGCCTATTTCCGCACCAGCCTGTACAACTACCAGCGCATGCGGGCGCGGGCGCGCTACCAGGTGAACAACGCGCTCTCGTTGCAGGCGGTCTTCACGCTGCTGAGAAATGAGAATCCGCTTACCGGCATCAACTACAGTTTCCTCAGCCGCCAGAATTCCCTATCGGCCTCCTGGACCCCGTCCAAAAAGATCACCGTCCTGGGCGAATACACGCGCTCGACCTTGCGCTCCGATATCGGCTACCTGGAACCCGAATTCCTCTCGCCGGAGACATCGCTTTACCGCGATAACGCGCACAGCGCCACCTCGCTGGTGGATGTCGCGCTGCCGGGTTACGCCAAACTGACGCCGCGGCTGGCCTTCGGGGGCTCGCTGTTCATCTCGTCCGGGAGCCGTCCGACGACCTTTTATCAGCCCATGGTGCGCCTTACGGTGCCCTTGTACAAGAACATTGCGTGGAAGTCGGAATACCGATATTACGGCTACGGCGAGCTCTTCTATTTATACGAAGGCTTCCGTGCCCATCTCCTGCAGACTGGACTCACGATTTCGCGCTGAAGTGTGATCCAATCGTTCCATGCGATCGAATCTGCTACCGAAGGTTTGCGTAGTCGCGCTGCTGGCTGGCGCGAGCGCATTTGCTCAGCACAAGGCCATCGATTTCAAACCGGGCATGCC
>DATKNQ010000254.1:0-32764 GCA_035541265.1 Bryobacteraceae bacterium | reverse complement strand
GCCAATACCGCTGGTGAAGCCGGTATCGTTCGCCGGGCCATCAGCAGCCAACGTGTCGGCGGCCCGCCCCCCTCTCCCTTTCAGCACGCCAGCGCGCCGTAGAATTCGAGGTCGCCGCCGAGCAGGTTCTCGATGGTGTTCACGGCGAGGGGACGCCATCCGAAGGTGTTGGTGCGTTTGGGGCTGGTATTGCGGACGTGAATCACCGCCACGTAGAACGCGTGATTGGATAGCGCCTGCACGCGAGCGTTCCGCAGGCCCCAGACAAAGACGGTATCGGCGCCTTCGTTCATATCGGGGAATCGGCGCTGCTCCCAGAATTTCCGGCGGTAACAGAAGGTACCGCCAGCCACCCACGGCCGGTCCGCGGGTGGGTATATGTACTCCCAAGCGCTGGCGGCGCGCGGATCCCAGAACATCAATTGGGAGAGGCCGCTGAGTGTTTCGGCGGGCTGCGGGCGCAATTGCTCGGCCTGGTAGGAAATGCGCCATGGGGCCATCCAATCGTCATCGTCCCAGTGGAGGATGATTTCGCCCCGGGCGGCCTCGCACGCGAGGTTGTGCTTATCGCCCATGCTGCGGCGTCGGTTGAGGCGGATGTAGCGAACGCGGTCGCTCTGAACTACGTCTTCGATGGAGGAAGCGCCATCGTCAATGACGATCAGCTCGCGATTGGCGTAGTCCTGGCGTTCGAAGTAGCGGATCGCCTGGACGGCGAAGGCGCGGCGGTCGGCGGTGGGCATGATGCAAGAGACAAGCGGATCGCTGGTAAGGATTGCCGGGGCGGGAGCTGTGACAGGAGCCGAACGGCGCTCAACAGGAGCGGCGGCAACTGGAATCTCGACCCGCGCCTCTTTGCGGAGCAGCATGAGGCTGGCTGCCAGATGGACTCTGCAATACTTGCCGGTGGCGAGCAGTTCGTCGACGAAGGTCTGTACGCCCGGGTAGTAGTGGGCGTAGTCGTGGAACGCAACGAAGCCGCCGGTGGGAATCCAACGCTCGAACTGGTAGAAGTCGCGCGATACGTTGGCGTAATCGTGCAAGCCGTCGATGAAGAGCAGGCAGATGGGGCGATCCCATTCGACTTCAAAGGACGGCTTGACGACGGGCTCGACAATTTCCTCGAGGCCGGCGGCGGCGATATTGCGGCGGAACTTTTCGAGCGTGGGGGTCGAGTGCGTGATGCCGCGGTCGAGCGCGCCCACGACGCCATCGTGGGGATCGACTGCGAAGATGCGGGCGGCGGCTCCGGAGGCCTGCACGGCGGAGCCTAGCACCACGGTCGACCGTCCGCAGTAGCTGCCGACCTCGACAACGGACGCTGCTTCTGGAAACGCGGACAGCGCCTTGGTGGCCGCGCCGATCAGCAGATCGGCCTCCGCATCCTCGAGCCAGCCCTCGATCCGGCGCATGCGCTCGAGAATCGGAAGGGTGAGCAGCAGGGGTGGAGGCGCCGGTTGGGCGGCCGGCGCCGAATCGAGCGACGCAGCCGCGGCGTAGTCTTTCCAACGCTCGCGGATCTTGGCGCGAACCGGGTGGTCGTAGCAGCGTGGAACGGGGTGCACCCAGTACACATCGTCGCGCTGGAGCGCCCAGCCGATGTGCTGGGGATGAAAAACGGCGCGGTATTGGACGTATTCGTAGCTGAACGGGCTCACGCCCACGTCGAAGCCAAGCAGGGACACGAGCGTCGGGAGAATAATCTCCTCGGTAGCCCAGATGCGCGTCTGGGACATGATGGAGCGAAGGGAATCGCTGGTGCGGAAGAGGCAGGCGAGTTCGCGGGCGGCGTCGGCGAGAAACACCGTGGACGGCCAGAAACACCAGTGAACGAATTTGTCTTCGCCGCTGCGGAACTGGCGCAGGAACGGACGCCACAGCTCGATTTCGCGCAGGGCCGTGGCGGCCGGGCTGATGCGAGTGCCGGGTTTCTGAACGGCCGCGGAGTTGCCGAGCAGTCCGAAATTGTGGCCACCGGGCAGACGCGCCGCCAATTTTTCGGAGTAGCCGGCGCGTACCGCCAGCTGGTCGGAGTCGACGATCGTCAAGGCGTCGAACGAGTGATGGTGCAGAGACCATTCGATGCAATCCAGGGCGAACGGGTGGAGGCTCCCCCATTCGAGCGGACGGGGCGCGGGGTGGACGACGGCGCCGTAACGGTCGAATGGGAAATGCGGGCTCAGCAGATCGGAGCCGCGGCCGCCGTTATATAAAAGGATGAGCGATTCGGGATCCAGGGCGTGCAGGTTGCGCACGAGGTCGATCACGCACTCGGGCTGCTCGTGGACAAGGCACGCGAAGATGTTGCGCAGCTTGGCCATCGGCTAACCCGCGAGGAGAACGAAGGCCGGACTGACGTTAATGGGGTCATCGCCGAAGCGGGGTACCACCTGGAGCGCGGTGGTATCAGGCGCCAAGGTGCCGGATACGCTGACGGTGCCCGCCACGTTGGCGTTCGCGACGCCCAAGACGACCGCGAACACCACTTCGTCGACGGTGGTGGAAGCAGTGGGCGCGACCCATTCCCAAACGGCCACGGCGGTCCCGTTGGCGATCGGAATAGCCGCGACCTGCACGCCGCTGTTGATGGTGCCGGCTGCGATCGGAGTCCCAGAGCCGGCGCCGCTCGAATCGGTGGTGACCAGGTTCGCGCGGACAACGTTGGCGATGCTGGGAATGGGCGAGACATTGGTCATGGAGACGAAGAGCGACGCGCCCGCGGGCAGGCCTGTGAAGACGGCGCGGAGGCGCGTTCCTTGCGTGGCCTGGCCGATTCCCGGAAGTGCTGGGTTGGTGAATCCGTTTTCCTGGGCGCGGCTTTTGAATGCGCTGGCGTACCCCTCTCTAAAGTGCAGGAAGCCATGAGGGGCGACGGCTTTCGGATTGGCTCCCGTTTGCGACATTTGCGGAAACGTGAGGCGGAAGGGATTGGTCAGGGCGTCCGACGGATCGTGGACTTCGAAGGTCGCGAGGCCGTTGGCGATCGTGCCAACGCTGACCGGATCGAGCGACGTGGGGAATCCGGTTACCGTGGCGGTGACCTGGAGAAGGATGATTGCGACCACATCAACCGGCAGTATCTGCTGGAGATCCGTGGCGGAAACATTGGCGGGGAGCGCCGCGGCGATCTGAGTGGGAGTCAATCCGGGTTTGCGCAGGAACTCGACAAGCCGCGTATTGTTCAGAATCGACGGCGACGACGGCGACGCGGTAGTCGCAGCGGGTGGACTGCTCACGAGCGAGAGCGTCGTCGATGGCAGGACGGTTAGTGAAGGAGGAGACGAACTGGCTGCTTGCAAGGCAGGCTGCGGCGAGAGGTTGGCGCGGATATTGACGATTCGGACGGTGCGGCTCTGTCCGGCGCCGGGAGCGTCGATCGGCACATTGGCGAAGAGGATCGCGGAGTCGGAATCGGTAGCGCGACCCTGAAAAACGTTGGGCACGGAACCGTTCTTGTAATTGAGACCGCCGGCGCCTGCCCCGTTGATCGGTACGGGCGCGGTGAGGGCGGTGGCGTTGAGAGTTGTGGAGTCGTCAATCAGCAGCACCGCATCGACAAGCTGGCTGGACAAAGCGGATGCTAGCGGGCGGTTTAGCGTGACCTGAATGTTGTAGGTGGGAACGGGTGCACCGGCAGCCGCCGGTTCCCCACCGGTCATCGTGACCACCAACTGGCCGATCAATTCTGCCTCTCCCACGGAGCGGACAACGTTAACCGTCTGCGCACCGAGAGTGAACGTAAGGGTGGGCGGCGGCGTGATCCAAAACCAGGTGAGGAAGGTGCCGCCTTTGCGCCCATCGCCGCTGGGCAGGGTGCGATTGGTTCCCCCGGTGGGCAAAATACCGATACCGGGGCCCAACACCTCGACCGTGTTGAGAAGTCCGGAGAGAATCCGCAACTGCTGGAAACCGAAGACGTCGCCGTCAAGGAAGACTTGGGGGTTGTCCTGCGCCCAGACGAAATTGCCGTCGATGCGAAAGAGAGCGAGCACACCGCGGTCGCCGGGCGGCAGCAGTTCATACGGCAAGGCGGCGAAGGCGCCCGGGTTGCGCGGTCGCCACGAGATCGTATTTCCGTTGACGGTGGCAGTGCCGGGAAGCACCACGGGCTGGAAGCCGACATTCGCCTTATTCGGGTCCGCGACCGCCTGGCTGTAGGCGGTGGGGGCGGGAGAGAGCGGCATCGGCGACTGCACGGTGAGCGAACAGACGGCACGCGTAAGCGACGCTGGAGCGGGCGCGGCGTCGAGGAGGACGTCGATGCCGCCCGCGATATCGTCGATGCCCACATTGGTATCGTTGACGAGGCTGAAGGTGCCGGCAGCGGAATTCACGCTCGTGGCTTCGACGTGCAGGCCGGGTACGGCAAGCCGCGGAATGGCGGTGCGGCAATCGTGCAGAACGGTGATGCCGTAGGCGGCGGGCGGACTCGACGGAGGGCAGGAGACAGGCCGCGTCCATTGCAGGAGAGCGATGGGCGTGCGGTGCCGGCGGATGCCGTGTGGAAGCGAGCCACTAACGCTTTCGACGGAACCATCCGTGCGGGCGGCGAACTGCCAATAATCACCCGGCTGCAGGCTGTATCCGCCGAATTGGATTTGGATACCGTCTCCAAGATCCATGTCCGGCGTTGTATCGGCGTTGAAGACCGCGTCGGCGACGCCGGTTCCGTCCCATCGCCTGAGAATCAAGTGGCGGGAGGCGGAAATGCTGGGCGGACTGCCGCTGGGCGGTGAGGTCGGATCGACGTGGAAGCTTGAAGGAAGAGCGGACGCAAGCGTGACGGTGATCTGGTCGGGATCGGGGTCGGACGCGAGGTTGGTGAGGAAGCCGGCGCCGGGGCCGAGGTCGCTGGCATCGTCCGTGATCTCGACCAGATCTCCCTGTTGCAAAGACGTTGCGGCGTCGCGGCCGAGGCTGGTCAGGGTCAGGGTAAGGCGGTCGGCGCTGATGGCAGTGACCCCGACGGCGAACGCCGCGTTGTCGCGCGACCATTTGAAGGTGGCGGGCAGGAAAAAGCCGGGGTCGATCAGATGGAGCGGAGGGCTGGTGACGGCCCCCGACACGGCGCCGCCGCGATGAATCTCGACGCGGTACAACCGGTTCTCACGGCCGGTATAGGTGCCGAGGTCGGGGATGCGGCAGATGTCCGTGGGCGGAGGCGGCGGGTTCTGAATGACCGTGAGGGTGCCGTCGGGTGGAGTGGGCAGGAGCGAGCCGGCATTGGGGCAGGTGAGGTCCTTGACGCTGGAGGAAACCGTTGCGAGCTTCACCTGGGCGACGCTCTGGATGCGTGTGGTGGTGTCCGGGCCGTTGAGGGCGACTTCGCGGATGTCGGGATCCTGGAGGTAAGTGATGAGGCGATCCCAGGCTTCGAGATAGACAACTGCGGTGAGTGGAGATCCGTCGGTCGGAATCGGGATGGCGGGCGGATCGAGCAGAAACGGCTGGCTCAGGTAAGTGGTGTCGAAGTCGATTTCGCAGAGAATGCCATCGATGTATGCATCCCCGTGGGCGATGCGGAAATCGGACGGGTCGCCGGGAACCGGCGAGATCTGGAAGGCGGTTCCGCAGAAGCCGGATGAGCCGACGATGTCCGCCGTTTCGCGGCGCAGGCGTTCGAGGCGCTCGGCGACTTCGGCGTTCCAATCGGAGTCCAGCAGGACACGCCCCTGCTGCAGCAGCGCGGCCGCGTATTCGGGACCGGGCTTGAAGAATCGACGAGAGAAATCACCTTTCATCCGGTTGCTCCTATGATTCGGCGATAATCACGGGCACGAGCCCGACGGGCATGAATTCCTGCAACTTGGTTCGGAGATTTTGAAGCCGAATGGGATTAAATGCGCCCGTAAAGGCGCCGATTTCGGAGGCCTGCTCGCTTGCAGAGAGGATCTCCGGCGGGCAATTCGAAGCCAATTGCGCATATAGCGGAGAGCCAAAACGGCGCGAGTTGAAGACGGGCACGAAACAGCGGCCTGGGCCGGTACAGGTTTCGGCCTGGCTTTCGCTCGGGATGCAGCGATAGCGGCGCGGCAGCACGGATCCGGTTTCGTAGCGGGTGAACCGGATACAGCCCGACTGCCGGTCGTCCGCGATTGCGACGGCATTGAGGATGGACTCGCTGGCGGAAAACACGCCGGCGCGGATGCCGCCGAAGACGGTGACGCGCTCGAGTTGAACGCTGGGCGCGCCGTCGAGAAGAGGAGGGCTGAGAATGGGCGGGCTCGAACCGGTGGGAACCCCCGTAATGGAGATGCCGCCGTTCGCGGCGATGATCGAATCGGCGGCCGTGAGTTGCGCGACACCGGGACCGGCGCGGAGCGCGCCCACGACACACCGGCAGAGCAAATAGTTCGCCTGGTCGTTCAAATTCATGTCGAGCGCGACAAGACAATTGCCGTCGCGCGGATCGAAGGTGCAGGCGGCGAGCAGGAGACTCGAAATTTTGCTCTCGATCCGCAACGGGCCGCCGGAGATCAGGAGGCCGTTGAGTTCGAGCGCGGCCATGGGTGCGGCGACGCGAATAGCCGCGCCAGCGGCGGCCTTCACGGTGAGGCAGGGACGTTGACCCGCGGCGGCGCGGATTGTGAGATTTTTGATTGCGGAGTTGGTGAGCGGGATTGGTGTGGCGTGGGAGTAAGTGCGGCTATCGGAGATTTCGATGATCTCGCCATCCTTCGCGGCGGCGATCGCTTCGGGGATGGTGCGATAGACGGGCGCGGCATCGAGGTCGTCAGCGGCAGCGAGGTCCGAGTCGCCTGCCTGTGAGACGAAACGTTGCGGCTGCGAGTCAGGGTCGAGCATGCGGTCGTAGGTGAGGGCGCCTATGCGATCGGTGAAGGCTTCGCGGTAGTCGACCGAGAGGCCGGTCTTGGCGATAGCGGGATCTCCGGCCGCGAAGGCGAAGCGGCCGCGCTCGGGATCGATGCCGAGTTCGCCCGGATGCAGAAGCACCGCGCGCTCGGGAGCGCAGAGGTCAATGGCGATGGGGTTGCGGAATTGGACGGGCCACGTGCCGGGAATCGGGAACACCTGACCGGCGGACGCGCGCGCGAGCGGAAAGCCATCGAGCAATCCGGGCTGCTGCTGGATATTATTGGGAGCGAACCACGTGCTGCCGTCCTGGGCGACGAAGACGCGGCGTCCGCCCGCGGGTACGTTCTGGATTTCGGGAAGGTAGACCAGCAGGCTTTCGCCGCCGCGCATGCGCAGGATGACCTCGCAGGCGGGGAAGAATCCGGGGGAGAGCGGCAGCAGCAGCAGCACGAGGGTACCGATTTCGGGGAGATTGCCGGACCAGGCGTCCTTAGCAGGCGCAAAAGTTTCCGCCGGCCAGACGGCGCCGGAGAGGCGCAATTCTGGATACTGGCTGGTGGCCTGGTCAACGGTCGCGATGGCGCCTTGCGGTTGGAAGATCCCGGTGAAGAGGTCGGCTTCAATCAACAGCGGAGCGCCGTCGAAGCGGGCGGGATCGGCGACAATCATTGCGTCCTGAGTGCGGCTGATCAGCGGGGTAGCGAGCGGCGCCGGACTCGCCGTGAGCGCGGCGGCGGGATAAACCTGGCCTTCGGCGGCGCGCGCGAGGGAGGATGCGTGGAAGCCGGAGGGCAGATACGTGCTGCCATCGTCGGCGACAAGGAATGTCGCGGGACTGCCGGGCTGGACGAACAAGGGCGGCAGATAGATGTAGAGCGCGTCGACGAGGCGAAGCGCGCCGATGCGCTTGGCGCGTACGGCCACGACCGCGCCGGGGAATCGCCCTGGCATGGATTCGGCGGCGATTTCGATGACGAGCTTGCCCGAACCCGCACCTGCGGCTTGGGTCTGAAACGCGCCGGCGGCGCCGCGGGCGGCGAGCGCGGTGTGCAGAGTTCCCAGCAGCGGGCCGCCGGAGTTCCAATGAGCACGAATCTGGAAGCCTGCGCCTAGCCCTTGAAATGCGGGCGCATTGAGAAGCCGCATTCCGGCGGATGGATCCAGCGAAATAGCGCCGGAAGCATCGAACTCGAACGGCTGTAGGCTGGAGGAGAAGGAAGGCTGCGCCGCCGGCGCTGACGCCAGCGGAATGCCATCGAGGTTCACGGCGAGATCCGAATCGGCGCCGAAGTATTGACCGGGCGCATTCGCGAAAGCGGCGCGCGTAATCCCATCGCGAGTCGATTCCGAAAACAGGGGAAGTTCGCGGCCCAACGGATCGAACGTGTGCACCTGTGAATTAATGGCGGTAGGGGTCGCGCCCCTGACACTGAAAACTTGCAGCCGGCGCGCGAAGAATCCGAGATTCTTGATTTGATATTGCCCCGGAGTGCCCCAGGCGGTGTTTCCGAGATACGATCCGCCCCGGGCGATGCGCGGCTGATCGAGATCGAGCGAGGGGCGGATATCGACCGCGTGAGCGAAGGGATCGCTCGCGCGGCCGAGGAGAGAGAGCGTATACGGATCGCGCAGATTCGGTGTTACAACACGATTCAGGCGAATGTGGTTCAGGTTCTGCGCCCAGGCGATGGAACTGAAGAACTCGGCGAAATCCATCGCCCAGCCGCTGACTTCGGCCGCGAGAGACTGCAGCATCGCCGGAGTTCCCTTGCTGCGGCGCCAGTGGATGGTGTCGCGAACCTGCAGCCGATTACTGCTGGTTACGGGATTGGCGAGCAGGTTCGCGCCGATGAGTTGGCCGATATAGGGAACGGCCCAATCCTCGCAGGTTTCGATGAAGAAGTTGTCCCAGAGATCGTCGAGATCCTGGCGCAGGTTGGCGGTCTGTTGCGCGATGACTTGCAGTAACGCGAGCAGCGGCAGCCCCTGCTCATCGTCATACGCGCGATAGTTGGCGGGGACGTGCGAGTAAAGGCGTTGGGCGAAGTCTTGCGCGTCGTTCCTCATGAGTCTGCAAAACCTCCCGTGCCGGGTGTGATCGTGAGCAGCCCGTTCTGCGGCTGCGTGGGATCGTTCGTGATGATGGCGATCTGCGTCGGGCCGATCAGGATATCGGGCGCAATGGGGGCCGCTGCGCCGGTCACGCTGAACTGAGTGACATTGGTATCGCTCACCCCGGGAACCGCCTGCACGACGGCGTAGAGTTCGCTGAGATGCAGGCTCTCGCCGAAACCGAGACGGTCGAATGCGAAGAAGCCGGCGGAGCCATCGGGATTGTCACCCGGATTGAGCGCGGCCTGCACGGCGTTCAGAGTCGCCTGGCGCGGATACTGATCCAGGATATCGACGGTCAGGGCGACGGTTACGTAGACGGGAGTAAAGGACGCGATGCGCAGCGGGATGTTGATGTCGCGCCGCTGATCGAGAAAATCGCGCAACTGCCCACAGAGCGGAGTGGCAGTGATAGGCGTCTGGCCGGCGGTTGCGACGGTGAGTTGCAGGTACGGCTGGACGCCGCCCGATGCGATCCAACTGGCGCTTGCTTTGGCGATGCCGGGAAACAGCAGGGCGAGCGCGGCGTAATCCTCCGTGCTGACGGCGCGGTTGAAGACCCGGACGCTCGCAGGCGCATTCACGGCGATGCGATCAGTGCTTTCGGCATCCGCGCCGCCGGCGCTGGATTGCGGATTGGTGACCTGCTGGATGCCGGGAATGCTGTCGAGCAGTTGCTTGATTCCGCCGGATGCGACATTGCCTGACGTGCCGAGCCCGACGCGGTATCGCGCGTGTACGTTGGAGACCCCGGTGGGCGGAGGTGCGCCGTGTACGCCATCGCCGAAAACGACCGTGGTGACGCCCGAACTGTCTTCCGTCAGCGTATACTCCTGGGCTTGGCTATCAGCCTCCAACAGGTTGTCGGCTTCGTTCCAGGCGACGCCATTCACCTGGATGGTGAGCGTGCTCTGGACCGGCGATTCGCTCGCGGGGTCGGTCGAGGGCAAATAGGTCAGCGGATTCTTCTTGAGTGCAAACGACTGGTTGGCGGCGCCGTTTCCATTGCCGAGCACTTCGTCCTTAACGGTTTCGCCCTGCGTGAATGCCGCAAGATTGGCGAGCAGCGAAGTGGAGGAGCGCGAATACTGATCGGTTAACGGCTTATCGAGTACGACTGTGGTCAAGCTGTTCGTTGTGTCCTGCACCGGCTGGGATTTGATGGTGTGGTACTCGGCAGTGAGGTCGGCGGGCTCGCCGTTGGCATTGTAGAGATTGCCCTGAACCATCACGGGCAGCCCTTGCTGCAGGTTCGGATACAAACCGGCAAGGATGAGGGTGTCGCCACGCAGAAGATCGGGCAAAGGAAGATCGTTTTGCAGCGGAAGTTGCTCGGAGCCGGTGAGTACCATGGTGTCGCGGATGGGGAACTCCGAGCCGGGAACGCTGCTGCCCGTCAGCGTCAGGCGCGTGACTTTTTTCGTAAGAGTGAAACCCGTGACGCTGCCGGTGCGCGCCTCGATGAACTGGAACGTTTGGGCCGTGCTCGGGTCTGCGCCGCCCGCCAGCAGCACGACCCATCCGGGGTTCTGCGTCGTCCCCCGCGCGGCATCGTAGACGCCGTCGAGATCGATCGTACTACCGGCAGGCATGTAGTAGAGGGACTTCGTGGCATCGTCCCAGTTCGTCTGAAACGGAGGCGGTGACGGCCACGAAGGCGGCGAGGTAGCCGGCGCGGTCCCGGTGAGTGACGGCGCGAGGCTGTTCCACGGCGGCGCATCACTCCCGAACGGCGACGCCTTTACGCGTAGCGCGAACAGGGCAACTGGTGACGAACTGGTGTCGTACGTCTTGCCGGCAGGTTCGCTCCAGGTGACGGTGGTCGTGCTGGCGGTTTTGTCAGTCGCGACGGAGGAAAGTTGAAACAGCGTGCCGGTCTTGCCGTTCTCGAGCGTGAGTACGTAATCGCCGACGTTGAGGCGATGGTTGGTTCCGGCAAGCACGACCGTGCGAGTGGTGACGCCGTAGAAAGGCCAGCGCTGAAACGTGAGATCGCCAAGAAAACCCACCGACCCGAAGGAAAACCCGGTCGAGAAACTGGCGGTAGACGAAGCTGGGGCACGCGCGCCGGCCAAAGGGGCAGCGGACCGCATCAGCATGCGCGGCGTTGCCACAGCTTCCTCGGCGAGAGGGGCGGATGCGGAACTCTCGAACACCGCACTTTCGGTTTGGATCGATCCGAGGCCGAGCACGGACAGCGTACTCTCGTACGTGGACGCGAGGGAGGCGCCGAAGATGTCGTTGGCGGCTTCGAGCAGTCCGATGCTGCCGATGCCGGCATAAATGTACTGGATGTTGGTGAGTTGCGCGAATTGATTGACGGGAGCGACTGCCGACATCGCGATGGCGTTGTGCTCGGCGCGCGCCGTGATGGCGGCGGAGGTTTCAAAGACGGCGGGGGTTTGGCCGGGAGCCGGCTTGCTGCCGATGCGGAATCCGGCGGGAATGGTGATCACCTTCCCAGGCGCGACGGCGAAGGAAGCGACCCCGCTTGCCGCCGCACCCGGACCTGGGCGATATGCGATGAGTTCCACGAGGCGCAACGCCGAATCGCGCTGCGAGGCCGTACCCAGATAGGCTTCATTCGCGATGCGTTCCTGGTAAAACGTGAGGATGTCCGCGAGGTAGGCCCAGAATTCGATGAAGAGCGTGTGGTAATCGCCATCCGCGCCTGGTCGCCAGTTGAGGAAAGGGTTGGGCGCGGTGCCGAGCAGTGCCGGGTCGGGGACCTCGTCCAACATCGCTTGCCGAAAACTGGTGAAGGTCCCGATCCGATAGGCAATGGTTGCCAGACCCGGGGCGTTGTTCGGAATCGCCGGGACCGCCGGCGGCGCAGGCGCGGCATTGCATCCGCAGACGGCGGCGGGCGTGGGGGGCAATTGGCAAAGCGGCGTCTGGCTCATACCGCGGCCTCCAGATTCTGAACGGACAGCGCGCCGTTTTCCGGAAAATTGCGATCGTTATCGAGCCGGATGATCTGGTCCGGCGCCACCGCCATATATCCTTGGCCGAGATTCACGACGGTCTCGCCATCGGGATTGGCCGAATGCAGACGAGCCAGCCGTGTGATGCGCGCCGACTCTACCCCTGGAACCTTCATAATAGCGGCGAAGAGGCGGCTGACATATAAGCTGTCGCCGAAGCTGAAATTATCGGGGGCGAAGAAGCCGAGACCGCCGCCCGGTAGCGGACCGTTGCTCAACGCAATTTCAATCTGCTGTTGAACGCTGCTTGGGTCGACGGTGCTTGCGGGACAGAACGAGACAATCAAATCCACGGGAATATAATTGGCGCCGGTGATTTCGAGATCGTAGCCGGCGAGGTGGCGGGTATCGAGGTAGGAGACGAGAGCGGCATCGAGATCCGCCGTGAGAGGTTGGTTGCCGCGCAGTTCCACCCCGAGAGTTACGGTCAGCCAACTGCCGGTCCAGCGGAAGCTGGCCTTCGCGCGCTGCACCGGATTTTGTCCGTCGGCATCCGTATACTGCTGCGCCGCCAGTTCGTAGTCCTGCGCGGTTACGGCGACGAGCGGAGTCTGAAACAAGTGCGGCGCGTAGCGGCGGGCGTGGTCGCGAGTTTCGAGGTCGCGTCCGCCGGTGGCGGGCAGCGGATTGGTGACGGAATCGAGCCAGGTGAGTGCGTCGAGGGCCGATGGATGCGGCTCCACGAGCGAATCGGCCGGCAGATTCCCGACGGCGCCGCCGCCGACACGGTAGACGGCCTGTATGGTCGAACCGGCGCTAGGGCGAAGCCCGAATTGCTCGCCCGGCGTCCCGCTGCCGCCCTGTCCGAAGACGAGGTTTGCTTCACCGTCGTCAGCGATTTCGACGCGATATGCGGTCGCGTCGGGAGCGCTGCCGAGGAGGCTCCACACTTCCTGCCACGGTTCCGGATCGTCGCCTACCGTCACCGTTAGGGTGCTGACGCTTTGGACGCCCGCCGCGGGCAGGGAAGCCGGAGGCGCCGGCCCGAGGGGTGCGACGAGCGCGAGCGTGGACTGATCCAGATGCGCCAGCGGGTATTGGGTGAGGGTCAATCGCAGTCGCTGCGGACTCGGGTCGGGCGCGGCGAAGTCGTCGGGGGAATCGACGCTCTCACCGTGGGTCGCCACCACGAGGTTGCCGCGGACGACTGCCTTATCGGCGCAGTATTCGGAGTGCAGAGGGGTCGCGGCCAACCATGCGATAGATGTGACAGTATCACCATCGATTGTCCCGATTTGCGGCGTACTGGTGAGCCGCACGATGTCGCGATTCGTCCCGTCGTCAAAGAGGATGTAGTCACCGGCGGCCATCATCGGGTATTCGCCGGCCAGCACCGCGGCGACCGCGGTCTGCGGCAGACAACATCCCGTATTGCCCCAAGTGTAAAGGGAGATGTTGTTGTGCGCTGGATCGAGGCGCGCGCCCGCCAGCGGCTCGAATACCAGCACCGCATCGGACTGCGACTTCGGATGATTGCTGACCTGAAACGCGGTGGTCACCTCGTGCACTTCGTTGACCTGAAATTGCAGCCACGTGTATGCGGACGCGCCATCGTCCATGCGGTAGCCGATGAGTTCCAGGTGCTCGGCGACGGATCGGCGCTGCGTGGCGGTGGAAAGGTATGCTTCGCCGGCAACCCGGTCCTGCATATAGCTGAGGCGGTCCGCCGTGTAGGCGAAGAGTTCGACCAGCATCATGCCGATATCGGCTTCGCTGCGTTCGGACCAGTTCGGGAAGCGCGACGAGGCGAAATCGAGAAGCGCCTGGCGGAAGCTGGAATAGTCTTTCGCGAGGTAATCGATCGCGACCGGCAGTTGGGCGGGCGAGGGAGCGGCGGCGGCGGGCGGACGGCAGTCGAAGCGCTCGTCACAGCCCAGACGGAAGCGAAGCTGGCGGCTGGCGAAGAGTGGATCGATATCGGGTCCGCTAACCGTGAGAGTGTAGACCGAGAAATCGCCGATCGCGTCGAGCTGCAAAAGTACCTGTGTGGGGCCGCCCATAACGGGAGGACTCCCAAGCGGCACAATCGCCGCGCTGATCACCTTCGGGAAAAGGCGCTGGCTCCCCGTCAACACGTAGCTGCCGGGCTGCAGCAGATACGATTCCGCGGGAAGCGTGATCGTGCGGAAGAACGTGACCGTTAACTGCCCATTGACATCGTCGACGCCGACGCGCTCCATCCCCTGCATCCCCGGATGGAGCATCGGTTGGGGGCACGCGAGCGTCGGGACTATGGTGTTCACGGCCATCGGCTATACCTGAACCACAAGTTGCTGTTGCTGTTGCGTCGCTTTCTTGACGTAGGTGATTTCAATCGTGACGTTATACTCCTCGCCGGGAATCGTCGTAACGGTCACCTGCTGCACGTCGATGCGGTCCCCGAGCCACTGGCGCAGGTTCGTGGTGATCAGAAACTGCGCCGTGGCGAGCAGGGTATCGCCGGAAGGTTCAAATACCAGCCGCTCGACTCCCACGCCGAATCCCGGCAGGTTGACGCGTTCGCCCGGATTTGTAAAAAGAGTTTGCAGAATCAGGTCGCGAATGTGGTCGTCGGCGGTCGTCGTGGCCGGAATGCCGCTCCCACCGACGGTATACGGGTACTTCATGAATCGCGGACTGTTCGGATCGGTCTGTATTTGGGCCATATCAATCTCCCTATCCGGTGGTCACGATTGTCGATAAGAGACTCGGATCCGGCGGCTGCATCGGCGGGGTGGGCGGCATGGGCGTCACCGGCACCGGACCTGCGGTCTGCCCGGGGTGCATATGAGTCTGGTAAATCTGCACGATTTGCGTCAGGTATTGCAGCAGGCTGTCGCCGAATACCAGCGGGTGCGTCGATCCATTCACGATCTGAATCTGCGGCGCATCGATCACGATCTGGGTGGCGTTGCCGGCGGTGATCTGGATGGAACTGGAATCCATCGCAATAGTGTTGTCGTTCGAATCCGTAATGGTCAGGCTGCCGGCGTCGTCATCGAGCACGATTTTGTGGCCGCTCTTCGTCTTGAGAACTTTTTGCGCCGGCTGCGCAGATTCCGGAATCGCGCCGGAGGTGTACCACGTTCCGGTCCACACGGGATAGCTGAGGTCGCCGCCTTCGAACTCGATCCAGACACCCGCCCCGATATCGGGAACGGCAAAGAAGCCCTGCTCGCTGGCGCCGCCGTAGGAGAAGGCCGGCAGCGCCCATCCCGTCTCTTCGTCGCCGAGCACGCGCGGAACTTTCGCTTTCACCCGGCCGAGGTTGTTCGGGTCCGAATTGTCGGTTACATGGCCGCGATACTTGCCGAAATAACGGTTCTCCACCCGTTCGATGAGCCGCGCCAGGATTTCGTCCGTTCCGAGTTGCATCTCCCTTACACTCCGGGTATCGGCAATCCCAAACTTCCGCCGCCGAACGGTTCCGTGCCTTTCACGTCGCGCGCATTCCGCCGCGCTTCGAAGGTCTGCTTGTAAGTGCCGTCGCCCTGCAGTTCGTGGACGACTTTGGTGACGTAGTATGCACCGCTGTGCGTCTTGCCCGCCCCCTTCACCAGCACGAGACGATGCGGCCGCAGTATGTTCATGTAAGCATCGGTATTGACTTCGCCCTGAGCCGAGATAAACCAGCCCGCTTCGTCGCGCACGGCTTGAGCGATGGTGGTTAATTCGGTGGCATCGCTCGTAGGCGGACCGAGAAACAGCATCTGCGCCTGCGTATCGGCGGGCGTCACCAGGCTTCCCAGCGGACCGCCAACCAACGTATTCGCGTCGCTGGCGCCGATCTTCGTGAGTTGCGTATCCGTGATCTGCGCCTGGTTCGGAGAATTCGCGGCGACGTCCATTTGCGCGACCTTGACAGCGAGCGGGCGATGGCCCGTGACTCTCGCGGAAAAAGTCGCCAGGTTGCTCTGGCCGCCGAACTGCAAAGCCAGATCCGGCTGCGGCTGCCCATCCAGTTGCGGCGCGCGAAAGTAGGCGATCACGTCGCCGCTCGAAGCGTCCGGCTCCACGTAAAATTCGAAGCCGTTGCGCTCCGCCAGGTCGCGCACGAACCGCGCATCGCTGGAGCGCTGCAGGATTGTGGTGTCGGTGTCCTGGTGGACCGTAGCCGTCGGATCGGCCTGCACCTGGTCGACGCAGGGCGCGAGAATCTGCTGCGCGATGTCGCTGTCCGACATGTCGTTCCAGGCGACGATCTTCTCTTCAAGCGTCATCAACACCGTGGGGTCCATGCCGGAGACTTCGATAGTTGCGGCGCCGGGCTGGCTGGAAGCTTCGAAACGCACCGCGGTCACGTAGCCTTTCAGCAGCGGAGTGAGGCCGTCATCACTGCCGCCTCCGCCCAGCCCGCCGGCGAGCGAGCCCAGAGCCCCGGCTAGTCCGGCGGCTCCGGTGAAGCCTACGTCGATCTCGACCGAGGTGAAGAGTTCGAAGCGGGGATCGTCCAGATAGTCCCAGGATCCGTCGCTCTCCAACTTGGTGGCGATGCGGATTTGGAACGTATTTGCCGCGCCCGAATTTTCCTCCACCCGAAGCGTCACAATATCTCCATAAAACGTCTGTTCCACCGGCGCGTCGCTGAATGAGATGCGGATCGACTTCTGCGCCATTCGTTCACGTCCGGTCCGGCGGAATCAACAGTTGGCGGCCGGGGTCCTCCAGATCCTCAGGGTCCATTTCGGTATTCGCATCGGCAATTCGCCAAAGTTTTTCGGGGTTGCCGTAATAGCGGTACGCCATCAGATCGAGCCGCTCCGCGCTGCTGAACGTGTGGTAGAAGCCCGCCGGTGTGGGAGGAACAAAGCGCGCCGTCAGCGCCGAGACGGTCTTCCCATCGGCCGTCTTCACTTGAATCACGGACGTGAATTGATATCGGCTTCCTTTAAAGATCATGCGTTTCGTCCTATATCGGCAAAGAGAGCGCGCCGCTGATTCCCATGGCCGCCGTATTCGCCAGGTTGAGCGCCGCCATCACCTGCTTGACTCCGAGCGAATATTGATACGCGCCCTGCGCCAGCGTCGCGCCGGGATCCATCTGATTCGGCGTGAGGACCTGCAAACTCACCTGCACCTCGGCGCGAACCGGATTCAAGAGCTCGTCATAAATGGTTTCGGTCACCGAGAGGCTGTTCACCGTCACCGGCCAGATACGGTACGGGCCCCAGAAAAAGAGCACGGTCGGCAGCTTCAGCGGCGGCATCTGGTAGGAACTGCTGCTGCTCCCCCCGCCGAGCCCAACCAGCGACGCCAGGTCGATCGTCATGGCGCTGGCCGGCACCATCAGCAGTTCCAAGGCCGAGAGCGCCGGCAGTATGCCGCTGGCTACCGCGATGGGGTTGGACGAGGCCAACTGGTCGGACGCGTCCAGGTTCAACGTGAAGCTGTATGTTTCGGTCGGACCTGAAGCCTGCTGGGTAGCGTCAGTATTGCCGGAACCGACGGGAGTCGGGGGCGGAGTTGCCAGGGTTGGGGTGCGCGACACGCGATCCGGGTTGAATTGAAAGATCACGATATTCGGTAGCGCGCCCAGCAGTCCGGCTCCGAGATTGATAAATGCGCCTTTCAGGTACGCCATAGTTATGACTCCAGGTGCAGCGCGATCGCATCGAACCAGGCTGTTGCGATCGCATAGGCCGCCTGTTCGTTGCTGGTGCTCTTCAGGTCCACTTGCGCCGGCGTAGCTGTCAGCGAGTCCGCATCGGCAGCTCCGGGCGCGGCTCCGTTTTCGCCGTACTTCTCTTCGATGCGCCGGGCGAGAATTGCGCTGGCGCGCAGAACAATGGCATGAATCCGGTGCTCATGCCCCGCGGCATTCTCGATCGTCAGGCTCAGTGTTTCAATATTCAGATCCAGCATGCTGCTTCGCTAAGGTTTCTTTCCGCCTGAACCGGAACCCGACCCCGCACCGCCTCCCGCCTTCCCGGTAATGCTTGGCGGCTTGTCGGGCGGTTGGTCCGTGACCGCATTGACGTACTGAGCCCAGGAATCCGCTGCGCTGAAGTCGCCCGGACACGGTCCCGAATAATCGAACACTGCACAATAACCTTCCCCCTTGGGCTGGCCGATACCCGCCCGATGAGCCGATTCATGGACCAGAGTGCGAATCCGCTCCTCGGGAGTGGAGGAGAAGTATCCCGGACACAAAACGATCGGCGGACGGTGATCGATCACATACCCGGCATAGGCGCCGCAGTTGGAATCGCCGGGCGTGGCCGTATTGATCGCGGCGCCCGGCGAGAGCGCGGTCATCATGCTCGAGAGGATATCGGCGATCTGTTCCATATTGGGGTTCGGCCAGTTAAAGAAGAGTTGCGCGTACCGCCGGGCCTTTTGCTGCTCCTCATAGGTCCGGATGTCGGGAAGCTGTCTGTCGGGGTGGGAAGGATCGGCGGGCGTGCCGGGACTGAGCCCCCTTACCCGTTCCCGGGCCTGAAAAACGCGCATGAAGGCTGCCGCACGGGCGTCTTCAATTGCCGGATCGACTTTCGGCTTTGTGCTGCCGCCACCGCCGCCGGTAGGCTGCCGCGAAAGATTGAGCCCCATGGGACTGATCTCCACCCCATGCGCCGCTCCCGAGGTCATCTTCGCCGAAACTCGTTCGGCCTCCCGTTCGGCCAACGCCGGAGCCGCTACCAATGGTCCGCTGCCGTGCTCCTGTTGAATGACGTGAGTCAGTTCGTGGGCGAGAAGAGATCGTCCCGCCGATGTGGCAGGCGCGTATTGGCCCGGAGCGAACACGATGTGCGAGCCCACGGTATACGCGTCCGCGTGGACCGCCCGCGCCGATTCGGCGGCCTGCGAATCGGTGTGCACACGCACACGGCCGAAGGCATGATTGAAGTGCCGCTCCATCGAGGCGCGTGCGAACGCATCCAGCGGCCACCCCGCCGTCCAGAGCGTTTGATGCACGCTGGCCGGCGCCGATGCCGGAGCCGGACTGGTTCCGCGGCGCTGCAGGGCGTTGGCGCGGCATTCGTCGCACCGCCCGTCGATCCCCGCTCCACCTCCTCCGCACGAGCACTTCCGCTGCAGGATTCCGTGCGTCAGCGGACGCCAGGGAGCCTGCTCTGCCGCGGATGTCGTGCAGCATTCCCTCATCGGAAATCTCCCATTTCCGAATCGGTGAGCGGCTTGTCGAGCTTGGCGTATTCGGCGCGCGCGGCGTGAAGAATATGATGCATGCCCACCGGTTCCGCGGCGTCCGCCGCGAGAAAAGCGGCGTTTACCGCGATATTCCGGATGTTGCCGCCGGTGACGTTGAGGCGCGCCAGTTTGCCGAAGTTGAGCCCCTGCACCGGGGTCCCCGCCGGGAACACGCGCCGCCAGATTTCCGTCCGCAGTGCCGGATCGGGATGCGGAAAATTCGCGACGAAGCGGATGCGGCGCAGAAACGCCGAGTCCATCGCGGTCCGCATATTGGTCGCCAGTATCGAAAGTCCGCGATACGCCTCCATGCGTTGCAGCAGGTAGCTGATCTCGATGTTCGCGTAACGGTCGTGGCTGTCTTTCACTTCGCTGCGCTTGCCAAAGAGAGCGTCGGCTTCGTCGAAGAACAGGATGGCGCCGCCATCCTCGGCGGCATCGAAAACCCGGCGCAGATTCTTTTCCGTTTCGCCGATGTATTTGCTGACCACCGTCGCCAGGTCGATGCGGTAAAGATCGAGCTTCAATTCGCCCGCGAGCACCTCGGCGGCCATCGTCTTTCCGGTGCCGCTTGGCCCGGCGAATAGCGCGCAGATTCCCAGGCCGCGGTTGGACCGCGCAGCGAAGCCCCATCGCTCGTGAACCGTGAAACGATTCCCCACCTGCGAGCCGATTTCCCGCAGCGTGGCTTTCAGCAATTCCGGCAGGACAAGGTCGTCCCACTCGGCCATCGCCTCCACGCGTTGGGCCAAATCGTCCAGGCGGGGCCGCGCTTGCGCGCGAGCCGCGCTCCAGACGCGGGCTTCGATAGATTCCGCCGCCGTCGATGCCTGGGCCTGCCGCACGCACGCCTCGATTGCCGTTGGGGGCAGACGAAATTGCGAGATCAAGCGGTCCAGCGATCCGTTCAGCGACTCCGCCGGAAGCACCTTCTCCCACGCGGCGCGCTGTTCCATGGCAGTCGGCCGAGGCACATGCAACCAGACACCGGTGCGGCCGGTCGGGCGGGTAGGTTCGTGCGACCCGAGTACGATGACGCCCGGCGCCGCCTCCACCAGCCGTCGCAAGGGTGCGCCCGGCTTGCTTTCTGCGCCCTCGATCCCCTCCAATTCGACATACAAGCCGCACCCGGCGAGCGCGCACTCGCGTTCCCAGAGACGCAGGAAGGCTTCCAACTCGCTCGCGGAATTCGGCACGATTTCCGCATCCAGCGCGTAAACGCCGAAGGACAGCGACGCGCACGCGGCGGCCGCGATATTGCGCCGCGTTGCCTTGTTTCCACCACACAAGTGCACCACCGGCAGCCTGCCGTTGGCGGCGGCGAATGCCCCGGATATGTCATTCGCGATGCGGCGCTCCGCATCGCTCAACGCGCCGCCGGCGACCGGCTCCAGCAGCGGAGAGAGACGCTCGTCCAGGTATTGCACGCCCGCCAGGAAATGCAGCACCCGTTCGGAAATCTCGAGCGGCGTGGTGAGCAGGGTCGCGCCCGGGGTGCTCCGCGGTTCCACGAGACGCCACCGGCGTAGCGGCGCCGCCGGCGTCAGCGCGCTCCAGTGCGCTTGCGGAAGCGCGGAAAGCGCGAGGCTGAAGGTGGGAAAGGTGCGTTCCGGGCTCCCCTGCGCGCGCGCGCAAACCGCCGCGAATTCGCCGTCCAGTTCCATACCCGCGCACATCAGCAACACGGCGCGCTCGAAGCCCGAAAGCCCGAAGGCCGCGCACAACTGGCGCAGCGCGGGTGGATCCGTCGCCGCCTCCAGCGACGCGGGCGGAGCGCTCTCCTGCCGCGAGCAGGATTCCAACACAGCCCGCACGCCCCTGACCGCCGCGGCGAGTTCCTGCTGATTCTGCTCGATCGGGTGGATTGGTTGCGCGACCGTCATCTTCATGCCTCCAGATCCAGCGTGTGGGATGCCTGCCCATCGATGCTCACGCTCAGCGTGTGGCTGCCCGGCGCAAGCGGACGCGCAAACGTATAGTTCAGACTTGCGGCGTTGCTATTCGGAGCGGCTACGTGTTCGACGTCGTCCACCACGATCCGGATATCGCTGCCGTTCAATCGCGCGCCGCCAATCGCCAGGTTTGCAGCAGGCGGACTGCCAGGCGTCAGCACCGCGGTATCGATGCGCGGAATAATCTCCAGCGTCCGCGAGTTTGTGACGCTGTGTTGCGCGTCGTTCAGGACCATCCGCAGGCTGTAGATCCCGTTCGCGAGCCCCGCTGGAATTGTTAAGCTCCCGCTCGTATCCGTGGAACCCGGATCCATAGCCATGACGCCGGGGGGCGCGCCTGTGCCCTGAAACAGGACTCCCTGCGGATTGGTGGTGAAGCCGCCGCCGGTGAGCGTAATCTTTTGCGATCCCGGATCGCCGCTCCGCATCGGCACGACCCGCGACAGCCACGGAATCACGTCGAACTGCGCTGCGGCACTGGACTTCCCATTCAACGTAACCACGACATCCGCCTCCGGTCCGGCATCCAAGTCGACCGGCAGCGCGACCGTGAGGGCCGAAGGCGGGGACCCCGGGCGCAGCAGCGCGGTTTGGCCGCCGACCTCCACCACCGGCATTCGCCCCGGAAACTGAAATCCGCGGCCCTCAATCGTAAGCAGCAGCGGGGTGACAACACCGCCGCTGAGAGCGGCCAGCGAACCCGAGGCGGGAGACAAAGCGTCGATCGTCGGAACGGTGATCGGGAAGACTGTCAGCCCGATTCCTCCAGGCGCAACCGTGGAGCCGGAAACGGGCGGCGCCGCGGTCGGCACGATCTCGACCAGCGAAACTTCGTAAGCTACCGACAGGCGGTACGGCTGATTGATAGTCGCCCAGATCTTCGAAAGCTCATCCAGCGTCGTGGGCAGCAGGGTGATTTTGATTTGCTCGTAGCTGTTCCGCAAATCGTCCGGCAGGACTGCGTCGGCATCAAATCCGGGAGTCGCATTGAGTGTACCGGAGGCGGGCAGCGCCGGCAGGTACACGTCATTCAAAATCGCGTTCTCGTGAAAGGTGCTCATGGCGATGCCGAGCATCGTGTGGGCATAGTCGCCGGCGCTCTCGGTCGATTCGCTGGGCGTCGCTCCCAGAGGCGTCAGCAGGTAAAAAAGCTGAAGTCCCAGCGGTGGTTTCTTGGATGGCGGAGTCGCCCGATCTCCCGGCCACGGCCGGTTCTTGGTAAACGGACTTTCCAGTACGCGGTAAAGATAGAAATTGACGCCCGAGACGTCCGGGAGTTCATCGCCGGGCGGAAGCAGCGTCACCACCGCGTTGGAACTGAAGCGCACAAGTTGGCTGTAGAGCAGCATCCGCAGCCCCTGAGTCACGCTATTAATCGCGGCATAGCTCATACGCTCACGGACGCAGCCCGAAGCGGCTGAGGCCGCGGGCTTCCAGCCAGTTGGAGGCCGCCGGCGGCGCAGACCGCGCCGGTCGAGGCGCCGGTGCCGCGGGCAGAGGAGGATTCAGACGCACATCCACGCGTCCGATGTTGATTCGGGATTCACGCTTCGCCGGCGCGCGCACGGGCATGGGGGTAGGCGCCTCCGCGGCGGGCGCCGGCGATGCGAGCACGGGAGACATGGCGGACGCGGCCGGAGCAGCCGGTTTCGTAGCGCGGATGTCTGGCGGGGCCGCCGGTTTCAGGATGGCGGGCTCATGCGAATCCACACCGTAGGGTTCCCGGATTGCGGACTGCGCAGTTTCGGGCGATCCCGCCGCGGTTTCCGCAGCGCGGACTTTCGGTCCCTCTGTTGCCGGGCGGCGCTGTTCGCGCAATCGCGGCCATCGCACGACTACGCGTTCGGCGTGCAGTCCGAATTGCGCTCGCGGTGGCCCGGGCAGTGCCGGCTCGGATGGTCGCGGAGAGGGTTGGGGTGCGGCTCCTGCATCGGAGTGCGGCGCTGCACCAGGCGATTGCTGGCTGTGAGGGCGGCCGGAGGCAGTTTGTGTCGGTTGGGAAATAGGCGCAGCCTCACGACACCCTTTGGGGCCGCGCACGACAGTGCGCTCCGGCATGATCGAGCCCGGCATTCGCAACTCGGGCACCTTTTCTACAGCGTGCGGCGTCTGCGGCAGAGGTGCGGCCGGCATCACCTGTGTTTTGCGTTCCGGATCCCGGTCTCCCTCAGTTGCCGATGGCGGCGCTGTCGCCGCGATGTCTGCCGGCGCTTCGAAACTCGAATGGAACTGCGGCTCAGTAGCGGCGCTCCGGAACAACTCGGGCATCAAGGGCGGCGGAGCGGCCGGAGCACGCGCTGCCGGCGGATTTCGAACGCTTGCCTGAACCACGCGTTGGAGGTAGTTCAAACGCATTCCCCTCAGTCCTCCCGCGTCGCATCGCGCAAGAGCGCGAGATACCTTCTGCGCCGGCTGCGCTCCATCCCCAGAATGTCGCTTTCGCTCCAATGGTAGTACAGCGCTAGCGCATGTACCTCGCGCAGCAGTCGGTCGCCTGGAATACGCATTTCGTCGAAGAAAAACGAAGTGGTGTCGAAGGGCAGCAGAAAGCTTTTCGAGCACTCCGGGCAGGCGAGGTCCAACTCGAGGTTGACCCCCGGCGCAACCTTTTCCATCGCGTCGATAACGGCGTCTTGCTCCGCGCCGGAAAGCGCGCCCGCCTCTTCGACGCACCGGTCGAAAAGTTCCGCGGCGGCTTCCTCGAGTGACAGCGCGGCAACGCTTTCCTGATCCGCGCCGGTAGGCAGACGGAAACGGACTGTTCGACCGCCTTCCAATGCCATCGAGTGCAGAGCCGGACCGCCCTGGCGCCAGTCGACCGGAATGGATGCGATATCGAAGTTGACGTCCATCTTGGCGCCGCACTCCGGACACGCTGCGACGGCATGGATGGCGTCTCCCATGGTTAACCGGCGAAGTTGCAGGACCAGATAATCCCGGTCGCCCGCGAGGAGACGGCGTGCCGCATCGTTGGGCGCGGCGCGTCCGTCGACTTCGACGAGGCAGGCGTCCAGCAGGGCGCTCGCGACAATCGCGCCAGGCCGGCCGCGATGGTTTGCCAGCCAGTCCTCTTCGCGGCCCGTCAGCCGGCGCAAACCCGCTGTTTCGAACCGCTCGTATCGCTCTATGTTTTCGCTCGCCAGCAGACCGCCGGGCACGTTCACCGTGATCGCGAGGGAGTCTCCCTGGATCATACGTTTATCCTATTTTGGCGGGTCCTTGAGAGGGATCTTCATTGACCGAAAGATCGCGTTCGAACCATTCGTATTCGAGCTTGATGGTCGTAATAGCCACCGCGTTCGCGCCCGCATCCAGGTCCGGCATCGCCTGGTATTCCGAAGCCCAGCATCGATACAGGTTATAGGAAAGCGCCTTTACCCCCGCCTCGTTAAAAATGTCGAGCGTGATATTCTTGCGAAACTCACCGAGGCTGGTAATGCTATGGCTGGCGAAATCGTTGACCAGGTTCGCCCAGTCTTCGAACGAAGTATCGTAAGTAATGCCGGCTTCCAAAGTAACAGCCGTGAAGGATGTTTTGCCGGGCAGTTTACGGCTCGTAATGTTCACGCCGGCTTCGTGGTACTCCACCATTTCGGTGGTGCGCTTGAGCGCCCCCATCTTGGTCAGGCCGGCGACATACTGGCCATCCCACTTTACGCGGAAGCGGAACGTGCGGTAAGGATCGAAACGGTTCGTCGAGGGATTCAAACGTGCCATAAGTTGTCCTCAAGTGTGACTGTCGGGTATATCTCTATCGGAACCAAACGGACCTGCTAATTAGGAGCCGCCCTGGTTCACTTTCTGGCTGAGCTTCAAGACGACAAACTCAGCCGGCTTGAGCGGCGCGAATCCCACTAAGATATTGACCACGCCGTTATCGATGTCCTGCTGGGTTGTGGTTGAGGAATCGCAAGCCACAAAAAACGCGTCGTCGGGCTTGGATCCCTGGAAGGCCCCCGCACGGAACTGCGTGAGCATAAATGCCCGTATATTCAGCCGGAGTTCGGCCCACAAAGGTTCGTCGTTCGGTTCGAACACGGCCCACTGAATGCCGTAATAGATGCTGGTGCGCAAGAAGATCGCCATGCGGCGCACCGGCACATAGCGCCAGGAGGCATCGCTGCCGAAAGTCCGCGTACCCCACACCACGAACCCGCTGCCCGGCACCGTGCGGATGACGTTCACGGAAATCGGGTTCAGGGTATCCTGCTCGGCATCGCTGACCGTGGTGGCTAGGGCGATGGCGCCTGCCACTCCCGCCTCGGTTCCCGCCGGCGCTTTGAACACACCGCGCGAATTGTCGGTGCGTGCATAGATTCCCGCCATGAAACCGGAGGGCGGCAGCAGAATCTTCGGATTTCGTCCGCTGCCGATCGGGTCGGCGCTCCAAACCCACGGATAGTAAATCGCGCCGTAGTCTCCAGCCGCCTTGTCGAGGGGCGTGCCCCCGAATCCCGTCGAAGCGAACGCGATCGCGTCCTCCCGCGTCCGAACGCTCGGCGCGGCCCCGTCAACGCGCGCAAAATCGACGTTGGCAAAAGAACCCATGTCGCCGATGAAGAAGCAATCCTGAAGCTGCCGGTAGTCCTTGCAGTAATCGACACCCGCATTAACCGTCCCGGGGTCGCCTTGTCCGGGAATCGCGATGATATTGACGTCGGTAATCTTGTCGAGCGCGTAAAGACCGGTGCCGGTCACCGTATTATCGGGAGCCGGGGCTCCGATGAATCCGTCCGGTGCAGGAACAGCACCGTCGGCGCCGCACGTCAGTGGCGTCGGGATATACCTGGGAGGAATGGTCGGAGGACTGGACACCACAATCTGCGAATTGGCTGGCCGGCTAGTTACGTCGGCGGTAATCGCGATGTATTCGGACCGGGTATTTACGGCCGTCCGCACATACTCAGCCGGGTTCGGCGGATTCGGAAGAAGGCTCTGGCTCAGGAAAGTAACCCGATCGTAAGTTTCTACAGGCGTAGCACCGCTACCGGCATCGTACAGTACGGTCAGCTTGAAGTTGTTCGAGTCGGAATCGGAGCTGGGACTAATCACCACCGAGATGTCGTTGCCCCACGCTCCCTCATAAAGAGCCGAGATGGCGATGGAAAAACTGCTGGACGTGACTGCGTGGGTCGCAATCGTGGATGAAGGCGGCATCGGCGGGCTGCAGGGCGCGACGGGCGGACTGCCCGGGCCGGTAGCCGCTACCCGTACGATGTAAGCGCGGCTTCCGCCGTTTTGGAAGAACGACTGAACCGCATAAGTCAGGAAGCTATCGGTGCGGAAGCCGCCGAACTGGCGCTGATAGTCCGTAAAACTGGTCACCATTATCGGTTCGGCCATGCGGCCATTTGCCAGCGTCGTCCCGGGAATGGGTCCCTTGTCGGCAACCCCTACGAAGGCCGCGGTAGACGTACTCACGCCAGCGATCGGCTTGACCGCGGAGGGTACTTCCTGGACATAGACCCCCGGATGGAGCAATTCGGGCATAGTGTCTCCTATCTTTTCGGCTAGTTAGTTTGTGTGAGGTACGGCGGCGCTGACTTTGTAACAGGTGTTTACACCGTGAGTAACAGCCAATAACTCAAACATTTTAGGGTTGAGCATACAACTGGCGGTGGCATCGAGTCAATAGGAAAGTTCGCGGATGAGGTCTTTAACTGAGCTATTTCTGTGCGCTTTATCACCTCGCTTATTCCCGCAATTCGAGAATACGCTGTGGATGTGATATAGTTCTCGCGATGCGCACGGTGGCAAACCGGGCCTCCGCACAGCCATCTCCGCCCGCGCTTTCTCGGAGCACGCCCGCGAAGAACGAGCGGCCGCGCACGCTCGCGGATCGCGCAAACGACGACAAGCCGTGGCCCTTCGTTCTGCCCTTCACGATAAGCCGGAAGTGCGCCTGCGGTTCCTCATCGGACGAAGAGTGCGAGTCGTGCCGCTCGGCGCGACTCAACCGGTCCGCCCATTCGAACGGCGCGCCGCCGCAATCGATACCGGCCAGCATTCACTCCCTGCTGCAATCGCCAGGCTCGCCGCTGGGCAACGCTGTGCGCCGCCACATGGAGAGCAATTTCGGTGCGATGCTCGCGACCTTTGGACCGCCGCGGTCGGCAGTCCCCCAAGTCGCACGCATGACGGTCAGCCAGCCCTCGGACCCGCACGAGCGGGAAGCCGACGCCATGGCTTCGCGCGTCGCGAACTCCAGCGGCACTCCCGCAGTCAAACCATACGATTTCAGCCGCGTCCGCATTCATCGCGGGCCGGATGCTGCCGCTGCCGCGCGCGCCGTGGATGCCGAAGCGTTTACCGTGGGCAATCACATCGTGTTCGGCGGATCCGGACCGGACTACCACTCAACCAGCGGCTTGCAGTTGATCGCGCACGAACTTTCGCACGTAGTCCAGCTGCAGAACACGGTGTCGCCGCTTCTTTCGCGCCAGGCCTGCGGCCATGACGGACAAGCCCCGCGTTGTGGTTTCGGCGGCGGGCTGATGGAACTCACGGACATCGCTTCGCAGACAGTCGACAAACTCGCCGTGGATGACATTATTGTGGAGCAGGGGCTAAGAACCGAATTTCCCGGGAATTGGAGTCGCCAGATTCGCTCGCCCGCCAATCCGGTGAAGGAGGGAACGCACAGCGGACGAGTAGACGGCATGAAGATCTCGGCCACGCCTCCGAACTTGACCGGCGAAGTCGTCGAGGTGAAATCGCGCAGTGCCGAAGGCGGCGGATGCAGCCGCGCAACCCGCGAAGCTCAGGGTTACGTAAATGTCCTGAAGAAGATTAGTGGTCAAATCCAGACAATTTCTGCGGGCTTGGCTTCGGTCGGCGGACTGCGAGTGCCCACGTCCGAATGCAAGCGCCCCAAGAAAGCCGAGGACCGGGCAAAACTCAAGAGCGCGGGGGTGGACCTGGACAATCCCGATGTCGCCGACGCATGGTGCACCCTGAACAGCATTCAGGACGCTCTTAACACCATGTTTACCGCGCCCTTCACCAACGTCAATTTCAAACTGAACGCAGACGGTGATGTCGCCAAGACGTATAGGGTCGAACCGCCCTTTATCATTACATGCCCAGGGAAGAAGCGGCTGCCCGGCTTGCAATGGCTGGTTTTCATGGTAAACACCAAGGGCGGTGTGAGCTACGGCTGCCTCCGCCTTTGCGGAGACGAAGCCGAAAAGGAGAAACGAAAGTACACACAGCCCGACGTCTCGGACCAGCCGAACGACCAGCAGACCAAGCAGTTGCAGAAACCGAAGGATCAGCCGAATCAGCCGGGCGTCGACCCCGGTTTCGATCGTCTCGAAGTCGGGCCCGACGACACGAGCCAAAACGTCGAAATCAATCCCGGCCCCGAGGGAATGCAGGATTGGCAGGAGATCCTGCTGGCTGCCAGTGTGCTCACATCGGCTGCGCTGCTTCATAAGAGCGCGCAGGTGATGCGCCAAAAGGGCGACAAAGCCGGGCTTGAACTTGCTGAGAAGACGCTCGAGAAGAAGCTTCTTGAAGCTGAAGAAAAAGGCGCGGGCGAATTCCTAAAGAAACTCGACAGTACACGTCTCACGCACCTCGGCGAAGAGGTCTATGAAAAAGAAGGGTTGAAAGCCACGGAGGCCGGGCTGGAAGCCGTCGCGAAAAAATCTCCATCCTTCATCGCCAAATTCGGCCCGAAGGCGGCCGAAGGATTGGGGAAAGTCACGATTGTACTCACCATCGTGCTGCTTGCCAAAGACGCCTACGCCGCAATCGATCACGTTTCCAAAGGCGGTACGATCGAACTCGGGCCCAGCCTCGATACCAAGGAACTCAAGGGCGACACCAAGATCACCAACAAAGGACCGCAAGGTCCGGACGTTTCCGGCGATGTCTCGCTGAACGACACCCAAATCGACATCGAAACCAAGGGTATTCCGAATGTCAAGGGCTCAGCCGACATCACAGCCGACAAACTCACTGTCAAGGGTGGAGCGACTGACGACGGCGCTCCGGTCACTCTCAATTTCAAAGCCCAATTTCAAAACACTACCATCACCATCAAACACGACGGCGTGATGAAGAACGGCAACGTGGTTTCTGGCGACGTAACCATCAAAGATTCGGAAATCGAAATCGACCTGCCGCCGGGCGCCACAGCTGGCCGCAAGCCGGGCGAAACCAAGACCATTGAAAACGTAAAGGTAAGAGTGACATCGGTCGGACAAGGCACCGGAGGCGGAACCGGAGCGGGCACGGGAGTGTCGGCCCCATCGACCGCCAATCCGCCCACCACAACTCAGGGCGGACAGGGTGCACCGGGCGGACAAGGCGGACAGGCCACGCCGGCGAGCACCGCGCAAGCCGATGCCATTCAGCGCCAGCAAATGATCACGCAGATCGAAGGCGATAAGGATCTGAAACCGCTCTTCCAGGCCTTGCTGGGGAAAGAAGGCGCGATCCCGACCAGGGAGTTCCTCGAGCGGTTCATCCAGTTGAAAGCGCTCATCCAGCGCAACCCGAAGGCCGCCGAAAAGATCATCGCCCAGGCGCAGCCCGGCACCGTCAACGACCCCGTCAAAGACATCATCGAGCCCATTGAAAAACAACTGTTGAGTGAGAATCAGAAACTCGCGGATGCGCGCGCCAAAGCCGCTGCCGGTCAAACCGCGCAGGGATCTCCCGGCACCCCGGCGACCGGCACTCAGCAAACTACCACCGGCGCACCCAACCCGCAGCCCAAGAACACGACCGGCCAGGGACAAGGCCAAGGGCAGGGAACCGGCACTTCGGCCACAGGAACGCCTGGGACTCCGTCGGCAACCGGCCAACCATCGGCGGATGTCCTCACGAATCCATTTACCCTCACCTTCGCGAGCATCCGGCCACAAGTCACGTTCCCGACCCAGGTCCCGCTCGATAACGACCCGAACGGTTCAGCGCCGGCCAGTCCGCCTCCATCTTTAGCCATTTCGGTGCCGTGGGTCATCAAACAGGGCGACGGCACGCTGGAGTACGACATCCCGATTATTCTCAAGCTCGCGCAGCGCGTCGATCCCACGCCCTCGGGTCAGCGGTGGGTCGCGGTTTACAACGTGGTGGCGCCCGGCGGAGCCATAAACAGCACACAGGGCGACATGCCGATTCAATTCAGCGATGCCGGCAACACGGGCGCGCAGGCGCGACTCAGTTTGCGAAAGAAATAGGTAGCGACCCGCTGTGAGCGAGATTCTTTTTGATGGCTTGACCCTGGCTTGCGGAATCTGCGCGACTCCCGCCGGGTTGTACATTGCCGATGCCGGTGCGGGAATCGTTTGGCGGGTGCCGCCTTCGGGCAGTCCACAAGTCGTGGCGGAGCTCGGCATGCCGCTGCGGATCGTGCCCGATGGCGACGCGGCGCTCGTCACGAACTGCGAAGAAGAGAGCAGCGTCTGGCGCGTCGGCGCGGGACCGCCGCAGGAGATTGCGTCGGAATTGTCCTTCCCAGTCGAGATCGCGCGAGGCGGCGGCGCGCTCTATGTGACGTGCCTGGGCGAGGATCGCGACGGAGGTTTCGTGCAGCGCATCTCGCCAAGCGAAGTGCGCCGGGTGGCGAACGGACTTACCGGACCTACGGGCATCGCGGCCGATGGCGATCTGCTCGTGCTCGACCGCGCCGCGCGGCTGTTGCGAATCGATGAGCGGACCGGCGCGGTGAGCATTGTGGCATCGCCGGAGGAGAGCCTCGTGGAGGAAGTCCTGTATGGCCGCAAGCCCCCGCCCCGAGGCCTCAGATCGTTAGGGCCCGGAGTTCCCGCCACCTTCGGACTGGCATCGAGCGGCGCGACGGTATTTTGGGTGGGGTTGGACGGATCGTTGCGCTCGTTCCCGCCGCAACAACCATCGGCGCCCGAGCAGGAAACCGATCCGGCCTCGCTGCGGGGAACCGATATCGCCATCGCCGGAGCGCATGTCTACATCGCGAAACGCGGCGGCGCCCACATGGAACGTCGATCACAGAGCGGCGATTCTGCCGCCGCCTTTGTGGATGCGGACGGGGCAGTACAGGCGATTGCAACTGATGGCCGGCGTCTGTTTTGGACGACCGCCGGATCCGAAGATCGGCCCGGCCGCTTGTATGTGCATCCGCTTGCGCGATGAGCATCGTAAGATCAGCGGAGATTTGAGCAGGCGTCTATGACAGTGAAATACTTCCATTACATATCGAAGGCAAAGGTAGATATGTTACTTGCCCAGACACCGGCGCGTATTCTCGAACTTCAGCATCACGCCGAAGATACAACTTCCCGACTTTTCGATAGGTGGAGAGGTGAAGGGGGAGGCCGGTAAGTCTCGTGACGGACACGCTGAAACGTGCTCCAGTATCTCAAAAAGCATGATGCGGTAAGTGAAATGGAGAGCTTGATGACTGTCGCTAGCGGCCGCTTCTATCGTAGTGAGACCGAATGGTATCATGGCGTGTTCTATTTCGCGAATTTCGCGACGATGGTAAATGTAACTGCTACTTACGTTCTCTGGACGACACGAGGCGATTCCGTGGTGCTACTTGTGGGATCGCCGGCCATTATCATCGGTCAAAATACGCCGGCACAGGGCCTGACTCTATCCAGCTCGGGCGATGCGCTCAATACCTTGGGCTCGATGTCGTTCCTGGAGGAGATCCGAGAGGACGAAGAGAACCACTTCTCGTCATCATCGCATGCACAGGCAGGATTGCGCTTCGACCGCACGCCACCCTCGCGTATCGATTGGATTTACACGCTACGTACGGAATCGCGCTCGGTGCCGTTGGCGATGTTTTGCTTTCGATATCTCGCGCAGTTACCGCTGACGCGTATCGATACCGTATTCAAAATCTTCTCGACATTCGGATCGTCAAAGGGGGATTGTCTGGCGGACCTGCGAGGTGAAGTCCTGCTGGTTGTGTTCGTCCGGTTAGCTCCGACGGGCTGCCCGCAGTCGATAGCTTCGGGCCGAACGGGAGTGCACTCGGTCGGGCGGCCCGTTCGCCCCAAGTACTCCGCTCCGGGTACGAGGCCTGCCTTTCTCCGCCTACGGCGCGCGGATCATTTTCACAAATTCACACCTTCGAAAGGTCCTACTATAGGTTCTCTACCTGGGCCACAGGAATATAAAAAGCACCCACGTAAAATCCCGTAGAAACTTGCTATCCTGAAGTTAGACCATGAGTGTTGCTTTTCGACGAGCCCTGCTGGCGTTAGCTTGCCTTTCCGTGTTTCGGTTGGACGCGACGGTGGCGCGCACGCCGGTGGCGCGCGACTACCACCTGCGTTTCTTTCACACCCACACCGGCGAACATCTGGATATTGTTTATCGCAGCGGCAATCAATACTTCCCCGAGGCGCTCGCGAAACTCAACGCATTCCTACGGGACCACCGCACCGGTGACGTGCGCCCGTACGATCCGCGTGTCTTCGACCTGCTTCACGACCTGACAGCCGCCGTGGGCAGGCCCAATGCCGAGATCGATGTGATCTGCGGATATCGCACGCCTTGGAGTAACGCATTCCTGCGCCGGCATAGCGATGGCGTGGCGCTCCACAGCTTGCACATGCAGGCGGAGGCCATCGACATCCGCGTGCCGGGAATCGCTACGGCGCGCCTGCGCGACGCCGCCCTCGCCCTGCATCGGGGCGGAGTCGGATATTACCCGAAGTCGGATTTCGTTCACGTGGACGTGGGCCGCGTGCGCCGCTGGTGAGAAGCTGCCTGGACTCCGGGCCACTTAGCCGGGGTACGGATAACCCTTGGCAAGCACCTTCTCCAGAT
>DATKNQ010000253.1:0-19247 GCA_035541265.1 Bryobacteraceae bacterium | reverse complement strand
ATCGGATACGCGGAGTAATTGACCAGCTCCACGATGACCTCTTTGCCGTCCGGCGTGGCCGCTACATTCGAGAGCATCGACGAAACGTTGAACAGCCGGGCCCCGAGATTCTTGCGGCCCGTCATAGTTTGTACGTCGTGCCAGATGTCGTTCAACCGGTCGAGTTCGGCTTTGTCGAGCGTGATCTGCCCCGCGCCCAGCGCCGATTGCCCTTGCCAGCCCGGTGGCGCGGTCAGCACGGTATTGCCCGCGCGCGCGAAGTTCTTCAAGATGTCACGCTGCTCGGGCGTGAGCGCGGCGGCGTCCACATCCACTGCCATGGTCGCGCCGTGCAGCGCATCGGCGGTGAGCCGCTGGCCGGGAATCGCGCGCATGGGAGTGTGCTTCGCCGCGATCATGTCCAGGATTCCGCCCGACAGCAGCGCGTCGTCACGATCCTGCACCACCGCCAGCCTGCCATACGAGGGCAGATCGCGCCATTCGGGATGGCCCTCGAAGAATTCGAGCACCTGCATCATGGCGTGCCAGTCTTTCAGCGCACCGGCATCTCCGCGTGCGAGGCGCGCCGAGAAATCGCCGTCGAGCGCCACGATCCAGCGCGCCCCGGCCAATTCCGCATCGCTGACCGCCTGGATGTAGCGCTCGCCGGTGATCACGCTGTGCGCCGGAGGTAGATAGCCGAGCCAGACCGACGCCGGTCCCCAGGCACGAACTGAACGTACGAAGCCAGTGTTGGTGTCGATCCACGGCGAACCCGAGGGCGCGGCTTTGGCGGCGCCGTTTTCCATCACCTCAATCCCCGGCCAGACTCCATGATAGGTGCCCACAATGGGGTCGGATCCGCCCAACGGCATCCGCGAGCGCGACGTGATTTCTACGACAATCGCGTGCGTATCGGCCAATGCATCACGCACGCGCACGGCCGTGCCTTTCGGAAAATCGCCCTCCAGCACGACACCTTGCATGCCCGCCTGTACCGCCTTTCGCGCCGGATCAGCGGGGTCGGGTCCGGGCTTCAGCACCAGCAGGGTGGCGATGCGGCGCTCGCTGGCCCGTTTCAGAAAATCGGGCGTGTAGGTTTCGACGAGCAGACAGTTGATCGGCGTATCCGCGATCCGATCGAGCGATTGCGAATTCGATCCGTCCCATCGCGCGGGCACCCACGCAGAAGGCGCCGCCGCGGCCGGCGGCTGCAGTCCGGCCTGCGCCAGCATCGCAAGGAACTGCCGGCGCGTACGCATGTCGATGGCCTCCGCGACGAGCCTGCCATCGCGGCCGTAAACGAAGCTCTTCGGAATGCCCTCCACCTGGAAAAGCTCGTTCACCTTGCGTCCGGGATCGAGCAGGATCGGATAACTGATGTGGTGCTCGGCGATGAACGGCTGCACCTTCCCGGCCTCTTCATCCGAGATCGCCAGGATCACCAGACCCTGCGGCCCGAACTCGTGGTACAGCGCGTCCAGGTCCGGCATCTCCTTGCGGCAGGGCGGACACCAGGTGGCCCAGAAATTCACAAGCACGACCTTGCCCCGCAGATCGCGCAGGGTCCACTGCTTGCCGGCCAGATCCGATAGCGTGAAGTTCGCCTCCTGGCGGATCTTGTCCGCCGCCTCCAGCTTGGCCATGGCAGCGGCGAACTGCGGATCGTCGCAGATCACATGTACATGCTCGTACCGCACCAGTTGCGCCAGCGTGACGTAAGGCATCGCCGGCTGGCCCTTATCGGCCGGGACTGGCTGCGCGCGCAAAACTTCAGACAACGTAGTAGCCACTTCCTGCAATGTCTCCGCACCGGGGTCGCCCTCCGTCACCAGGTTGGACAACCCGTCGGCCAACATTTCTTTATGGGGACCGGCGGGCAGCGCGCGAATCTCCAGCGCCAGTTGCCTGGTCACTCGAGCGCGTTCATCGTCCGGCATGCTGCGCAGCTTGCGCATCTGCTCGACTAGCGGCTTCTCGCGGTCACTCCATTCGATCTTGTGTTGCTGTGCGCCGAGCATCGCGGCGCCGCAGAGCGTCAGAATTGCAATTCCAGTAAATCTTCCCATGACGGCTCCAAGCTTACGGCAGGATCAAAGACGACGCGCGCGGGCTCTCCGGCATATCATCCAATCCGCCGAAAAAACCGCCCAGGAAATCCACAAATGCCCGCCCGCGCGGGCGCCCGTTGTTGCGATCGAGTTCTAACCTCTGCAGAAACGCCAGGATCACCAGTACTTCGACGTCGCGCGTGCGCACCATGCCGGCGTCCTCGCGCTCCTCCTTGCGAAACTCCTCCATGCCCGCCTGGAACTTGTCACAAATCCGGGCTGCCAGCGCGTTCACCGGCCGCGTTTCGTAATACACGCCGCTTTGGAGAGTGCGATAGGTGCGGATGAGCGCATCGAAGGCGTCGCGCACGTCGCTATCCACCGCGCCTGGCGTATCCAGTGCCGCGCGCAACAGGCTGCGTGCTGCGGCCGCCAAAAGCACCTCGTGTTCTTCGAGAAACTCTTCCTTGACGCGAATATCCTGATTAGGAAACTGATCTGGATTCATCGGCGTCAAATGTTCGTGCTTGTGCGCTTCCTGTAGATATTCGCAGTCGAGCGGGCAATCCACCGTGACCTCGCGCTGATCTCCACAGCACAGCGTACAGATATCGCCGTGCACGCCGGGACAGTAGCGGCGTGGCTTCCGGACATCGCAAATTGCGCAGGACATTCCTCTAGTATAAAAGGAGAGCGCTTATGAATCGAACGAATCTCTTCTTCAAGGTGGTGATCGAGCACGACGCGGAGGACCAACCCGAACGCCTGGGCAGCGAGATTTGCCGCCAGATTGCCAAGGTTTATGGCGTGCGATCGGCCGAACTCGCCAGCTTCACCCCGGTCGAGGATTAAGCGTGCGCGCGCGAGCCCATCTGATCGCAGCGCTACTGCCGGCGCTACTCTTCGAAACCCCCTCGCCAACCGCCGCGCAGGATCAACCCACTTTCACCACCGAAGTGAAGGTCGTGAACGTACTCGCGACGGTACGCAACAAGAAGGGCGCCGTGGTCCGCGACCTGACGAAAGATGATTTTGCCATCTCGGAGAACGGACGCCCCCAGACCATCCGCTACTTTTCGAGCGAGACCGGCTTACCACTGACCATCGGCCTGATGATCGATACCAGCACCAGCCAGCACCTGGTAGTCGAGGAAGAACGCGGCGCCTGTTACCGCTTCCTCGACGACGTGCTGCGCGAGGCCAAAGACAAGGTCTTTGTGATGCAGTTCGATCTGTCGCCGATCCTGCGCCAGCCCTTGACCTCGTCACTGCGCGTACTCAACGACGCCTTGCAGCGCGTCGACACCCCCAGCCGCGGCGATCTGATGAGCCAGACCGGCGGCGGCACCATGCTCTACGATGCGGTGCTGAAAGCCTCTAACGAGATCATGAAGAATCAGACCGGTCGCAAGGCGCTGATCCTGCTGACCGACGGCGTGGATACCGGCAGCTCCGCCACGATCGCCGACGCCATCGAGGCTACCCAGCGCGCCGATACCCTGATTTACTCGATTCTGTTCGAGGGCACCGGCTACGGCCCGTTTGGCGGCGGCGACGGCCGGGGTGTCCTCATGCGCATGGCCCGCGACACCGGCGGCGCCTTCTTCGAAGTCTCCAAGAGAGTCTCGCTCGACTCGATCTTCGCTCAGCTTCAGGAGGAGCTGCGCAGCCAGTATAACATCGGCTACGTCTCCGACCATCCCGTCAGTATCTCGGAATTCCGCAAGATACAACTGACCACCACGCATAAAGGGCTGGTGGTTCAGGCGCGCGACCGTTACTGGGCGCAGCGCTGACTGTTATCTTTGGTGAATTACCCATAACCTGAAACGTTATCCATCCCCCGAGTACCTTTGCCGACTTGCTACCTTGACTGTAACCGGGTTATCACATTCTAAGGAGCCTGAGCAGTGCCGGAAAAGAGGAGAGAACCGCGCCGCTATACCAACGCGATGTTCTCCGTGCTGTGGCACGACGCGCGCGGCCAAAGCCACTCGTTGCGCGTCAAGGGCCTGAATGTGTCCAAGTCCGGCATGCGCATCGAATCCGCGGAAGAGTTCCGTCCGGGAGAGCCGGTCAGCATTCAGGCCGAGCGTCACGAACTCAGCGGGCGCGCCACCGTCCGCAACTGCACGCCGCGCGGCACGGGATTCGTCATCGGGCTGGAGTTCTCCGAAGAGACCAAGCGCACTGTGCGCCTGCCGCTGGTCGATACCATCGATTATTACGAAGTCCTGCAGGTGAGCCAGAACGCCGAGCCGGAGACTATCCACCGCGTCTACCGCATCATGGCCGGGCGCTTCCATCCGGACAATCCGCAAAGCGGCGACCCCGAACGCTTCCTGCTCCTCAACGAAGCCTACGAGATGCTCTCCGACCCGGACCGGCGCGCCAGCTATGATGCCGCCCGCCGCGTGGCCGAGGGTCAGCCGCTGCCTGCCTTCGAGCTGAAGGAATTCGTCGACGGCATCGAAGGCGAGCAGAATCGCCGCCTGGGTATCCTGTGCCTGCTCTATAACCGGCGCCGCTGTGACATGGACCATCCCGGTCTTTCGGTGCTGGAGCTCGAAAAGCTGATGTCATTCCCCCGCGAGTATATCTCATTCGCGGTCTGGTACCTGAAAGACAAAGGCTACTTGCGCGTGGGAGACAATTCCGATTGCGTGCTGACCGCGGAAGGCGCAGACTTTGTCGAGACTAACTCACCCCGCCACGCAGTGTTGCACAAGTTACTCAGAGCTTAGTTACCTCAAAATCAGCACGGCCATCTTACCGTCGGTGTCTAAGTTATCGCCGGTGGCATTCTTGCCGTGGCGCGGCACATTCGGCCGATCCACCATCAGCAACGATCGTACTTTCCCAGTGAGCACCAGATCGTTCACAACTTTAGTCCGCTCCATATCGATCTGCGGATCGATCTTGTGGATGAAAGTGCGATCCGCCGCCGAGAAATCGATGCCGGTATCGTGTGTCGCGGCGCATACCCAAACCGGCTGACCCTGGTAAGTATCGGGACGCATCCAGATGCGCAAGTGATGGCGCTTCGAGAAGGTATTATTGGCCTTCTCGAATACCAGATCCGGCGCCCGGCCATCCAGGTACAAAATGGAAACCGGCGCTTCCTTATACCCGCGATCTTCGGCGATCGCGCGCATCGTCTCGAATTTCGATTTCTCGCCCAGCTTGGCCGCCTGGCTCCAGCCGCCATCGGCGAAGGCGTCCGCCAGTTGCTGCTGGCCGCCAATGAACATTAGCGTGGTGATGTCCGAAGGATCGGGCGGCTTCTGAGCGCGGCTCTGGAAAGGCTGCTGGTTTACCAGTGCGATCAGCCCCCGCGGGTCGCCAACCGGCGCGAGCGCGGCCTCCGGACCGGCGGGCGGCGCGCCAGTCAGCGCGAGCGGCGCAGTCAGCTTCAGGTCCATCTCGACGCCTGCGTCGTAGCTGATGTCGCCTTCGGTGGCCTGGAAAACCGCGCCCTTCGCCGCTTCCAGAAAGCCGCCCAACCCGGAGTATTTCTCCGCGATCTTGCTGATGCCGGAATCCATGCGCGCCGAGAGCGACTCGTTCGCCAGGATGCCCTGGATCTCGCCTTTCTCGTTCACGCTCTCGCGCGCGTTCTCCACCTCGGTCAGCAGCGTCTGGACGGGCACCCGTTGGCCGCCGATCTCGAGTTCCCGGAAGTCCACGCCCAGCGTCGCGCGCACGGAGGGGTCGGTGGCGGCTTCAGCTCCCGTGACCACGCCCCGTATAGTCACTCCGGCCGGAATCGCCTCCTTGCCGCCGGCTAGCACCGGAGCGATCACCAGCGCCTCCACCGGATCGTTGGCCTTCGCGGTATTCGATGCGATCTTGGTCTTCAGACGAATCTGGATCGCCGTGCCTGACGGCACTTGTACGGCCAGCGCCGCAATCGGCAGCATCAGGCTCAGCAAACTACTTCTCAAGCAACTCCGACACCGGACCATCGACATCCTCGATGCGCACTCTTAGATTCCGGCGCGCGTCTAATTTATCGACAGGGATTTCGAATCGCACCGCGATCATGCGGTCTTCGGTCTGCCGACCCGGAATCCTATCGCGCGTGATTAATGACGGATTATACTTCTGCCCCAACACCGGATAGTATTCGAAGATCCGCTTGGCATCCACCTCGGGCACGGGCGTGCTTGTGTACTCCTGGCCGTCGGCGCCGGTTGCCGTGACATCCACGCTGCGCACCACGAATGGATAATCCGACGGGTTCGCGAAACGGAAATCAACCACCGCCAGCGAGCTATTGTCCTGCATTCCCATGGTGCGGACTTTCAGAATCTTGCCCTTCAGTTCGACATGCGCGCCGCGCTGCATGTACAGAATGCCAGCGACCGCAATCAGGATAACTACCATCCCGATGCCGAAGGTCATCAGAAACTGTCTGCTGAAAATCGTGGGGCGGTCACCCGGCTCATACCCGGCCATATAGGAGCATAATAGCAACCATGCAGTGGACAGCGAGCACGGGAAAGACTCTGCGCCTGATCACTGGCGACATCACGCGCGTCCCGGCGGATGCCATCGTGAACGCGGCAAATTCCGCGCTGGCCGGCGGCGGTGGCGTCGACGGTGCCATCCACCGCGCCGGCGGACGTTTGATTATGGCTGAGCTGGACCAGATCCGCGCGCGCATAGGCAGCTGCCCGGCGGGTAGCGCAGTAGTCACCAGTGCCGGTGCTTTGCCCGCCCGCCACGTGTTTCACGCCGTTGGGCCTGTTTACCGCGACGGCCGCCGGGGCGAGCCGGAATTACTCGCCGCCTGCTATCGCAAGTGCTGCGAACTGGCCGACCAGCATCAGGCGGTGTCGATCACGTTTCCGGCGATCAGCACCGGCGTCTACGGATATCCAATGCGGGAGGCGGCGGCCATCGCGTTAGGCGAAGTGGCGCGTTACCTGGAGCGCTCCGAAAGCACGGTACGGGAGGCGGCCTTCGTGCTGTTCGACAGGCAAGCATACGACGTCTTCGCCCAGGCGCTGGCCGCCATTGCAGGTTAAGAGATCGTCCCGCCGGATGCTAACATGAGCCTGATGCCGCTCGGCGACCTCACCAAACAACTGGCCGCGGAAGCCATCCGCAGCGCCACCGCGCCCAAACCCACCGCTCCGCCGCAGCCTGAAACCGCCGGCGCGACCATCCTCGCGCAGATCCAGGCGATGCAGAAGGCCGTTAAAGAAGACGAAGAACTGCTGGTCCTGTTCCGCACCGGCGCGGACACCGTGCGCGTGGTCGAGTTCTTCTTTCCCTCGTGGCGGGTGGCGGTGCTCACCGGTCAGGAGCGCGGCGGTCTCTCGCGCATTGTCACACCCGTCGAGTTGCTCCAGCTCACCTGCCGCGTCACTAAAGTCCAGCCGCCCGCCGCGCCGTTGCGCGTCAAATTTGTCACGCCGAAAACATAGCCCGAGTAGCGGTTGTTAAACTGTTTCTGTGATCCCCGAAACACTTTCTCCGCTGCGACCGCCCGCGCGCCTGCTGTTGGGACCGGGTCCCAGCATGGTCGCGCCGCGCGTCTACGAGGCGATGCGGCAGCCCATTGTCGGGCACCTCGATCCTTACTTTTTCGAAGTCGTAGAAGACGTCCGCAAGCTGCTGGGTTACGCCTTCTCCACGAGTAACGAATTCAACATCGCCATCTCGGGCACCGGCACCAGCGGTATGGAAACCGCGGTCGCGAACCTGGTCGAACCCGGTATCAAGTTCGCCGTGTTCTCGAACGGGTACTTCTGCGAGCGCCAGGCTGATATTGCCCGCCGCCACGGCGCGCAGGTCGTCCGGCTGGAGAAACCCTGGGGCGAAGTGTTCGACGATCAGGAGGCGCGTGACTTCATCCGCCGCGAACGCCCGCGCGTCGTGTCTTACGTCCAGGCAGAGACATCCACCGGCGTGTATCAGCCCGGTAAGGCCATCTGCGAAGCCGCCCACGAGGCCGGCGCGCTGGTGATCGCCGACTGCGTTACCTCGCTCGGCGGCATGCCGGTGCTGGTGGACGAAACCGGCATCGACATCGCCTACAGTTGCTCGCAGAAGGGCCTGGGCTGCCCGCCCGGCCTCTCGCCGATCACCGTGTCGCCGCGCGCGTGGGAACGCATCTGCCAGCGCACCGCGCCGCTCGATACCTTCTACCTGGATCTGCGCCTGCTCGCCGCCTTCTACCGCGAGCGCAAGTATCATCACACCGCCTCGGCGACTATGTTTTACGCCCTGCGCGAATCGCTGGCCATTGTGCGCGAGGAGGGCATCGAAAACCGCTGGGAGCGCCATCGCCGCAATCACGAAGCCTTCGTTGCCGGCGCTGAAGCGTTGGGCTTGCGCATGCATGTCGCTGCTGGTCACCGGCTCTGGACCCTTAACACGCCGCGGGTTCCCGATGGCGTGGACGACGCCAAGGTGCGCCAGCGCCTGCTCAACGAGCTCGGCATTGAAATCGCCGGCGGCTTCGGTCAACTAGCCGGCAAGGTGTTCCGCATCGGACTGATGGGCTACTCGTCGACGCCCGAAAATGTCGCGACGATTCTGGATGCCCTGAAGAGAACCATGTCATGAAGACCGAGCTGCTTCCTGTTCTGCTGGCCGCCGCGGCGTGGTGCCAGCAGTCTCCGGCGCCGCCCGCCTGGACTCCCGAAATTTCCATGCAGGTGCGCACCGTCGGCGATGTCGTGCCGTCGCCGAATGCCAAGCTGGTAGCCTATACCGAGAGCCGCGCGGTCATTGCCCCGGAAAAGAGCGAGGTCGATACGCAGATCTTCCTGGCCGCGGCCGATGGCTCGCGTCGCGTGCAACTCACGCGCGGTGAAAAAAGCGCCACATCGCCCGAATTCTCGCCCGACGGTCATTACGTCTACTTCTCCTCCGAGCGCAGCGGCAAGCCCAATCTCTGGCGCATCCCCGTCGATGGCGGCGAGGCTGAGATGCTGACGGATTGGAAGGCCGAAATCGGGCGCTTTCACGTCTCGCCGGATGGCAGGTGGGTCGCGTTCGCAGGTATCGAGCCGCGCGCGGATGAGGAGCAGGCTAAGAAAGAAAAACGCGACTTTCGCGTCATTGGCGAGAATCCGCACAATCACAGCCTCTGGATCGTTTTCGCCGAAGCTGACGCTCAGGGCAAGCGCACAGCACGCAAGATCGGCGACATTCCAGGCCACGTGCGGGATTTTGCCTGGTCGCCCGATTCCCGCTTTATCGCCGCGACGCACACGCCCACTCCGAAGGCCGACGACTGGACTCAAGCCGACATCTCCGAGGTCAACGTGGAGACGGGGGCGGTGCGGCCGCTCGCGGCTACCGGTGCGGCCGAGCGCGAAGCTTCCTACTCGCCCGATGGCCGTTACCTGGCTTACGTGCGCTCCACAGATCCGGCGCGCTGGGCGGGTATGGACCGCATTGTGCTGCTGACGCGCGCCACTGGCGAATCGCGCGAACTGGCTCCGACCTTCGATGAGCAGCCGGTCTTAGCCGGCTGGCTCGGCGACTCGACGCACCTGATTTTCGCCGAATATCGCGGCTTCACGCGCGTCGTTTACAGTATGCCGCTCGACGGCCCGCCGCAGCCCATCTATCAGCCGGAACACGGCATGCTGTTGCCAGGTCATGTGAATGCCAGCGGCACGGCGATCGGCTTCGAACGCGAAAGTTGGGAGCAGGCGCCCGAGGCGTATATTTTGAAGCTAGGCGCCAGCGGCCCACAGCAGGTCAGCGCGGCTAACGCGGGACTCCCCAAGTTACCCATGGGTGAGACGAAGCGCATCACCTGGAAAGCCGCCGACGGACAGGATATTGACGGCCTGCTGACTTATCCGGCCGTCTACCGGCCTTTCAAGAAATACCCGCTCATCCTTAACATTCACGGCGGACCTGCCGGCGCATTCCAGGATTCCTTCCTCGGCCGCTGGGGCCTTTATCCGCTGGCCACCTTCGCTGCGCGCGGCTACGCCATCCTGCGCGTGAATCCGCGCGGTTCGAGCGGCTACGGCCGCCTCTTCCGCTTCGCCAATCTGAACGATTGGGGCGGCAAGGATTACCAGGATCTCATGTCAGGGGTCGATCACGTCATCTCCATGGGCGTGGCCGATCCGGACCGTCTGGCCGTGATGGGCTGGAGTTACGGCGGTTATATGACCAGTTGGGTCATCACGCATACGCACCGCTTCAAGGCCGCGGTTGTAGGCGCCGGAGTCACTGACTTGTGGAGTTTCACCGGTACGTCTGACATACCCAGCTTTCTGCCCGATTACTTCGGCGGCGAGCCTTGGAATAACTTCGATGGCTACTTCAATCACTCACCCATGGCCTTTGTCAAGGGAGTGACAACGCCGACGCTGATCGTGCACGGCGAAGCCGACGAGCGCGTCCCCACCTCGCAGGGATACGAGCTGTACAATGCGCTGAAGCGGCAGGGAGTCACAACCGGGATGGTCGTCTACCCGCGCACGCCGCACGGACCGCGCGAGCCCAAGTTCCTGCTCGACATTATGCAGCGCCACTTAGCGTGGGTGAGTAAGTACGTAGGCGGCTAGCATGCCGGATTGGCTAAGTATCCACGAGCCTGTCCTGGTCAATACCATCGGCCATAGCGCCGGCGCGGTGATCTTCGGGATGTTGCTGTACTTCTTCCTGGTGAACCGGCGCCGCGCGGGTGAAGGACGGGGCCGGCTCCCGGTTATGGCCGCGGTGCTCGCCATGCTGTGGAACATTGGCTCGCTCATCGCCCTGGCTGCCGGCCCGAGCGGTGGCCGGATCACCGGCGCGATCGTGGCGGTCAGCTTTTCCATACTTAGCCTGCTGCCCGCCGTGCTGCTGCACATTTCGCTCGAATCGCGGCGCCGCGCCGTCTGGATCGGCGGCTACTTCCTCAGCGGCATCGCCGTGGCGCTGCATCTGGGCGACTGGCTCAGCCACGCCCCTGGGTTGCATTACGACGCTCTGCTGGTCGTTACGCTGGGATTCGCCGCGCTCACCATCCTCTCCGTCATCCTGGAATGGCGCCAGGCCAACCGCGCGGCCGGATCGCGTCTGGCGGGCTCCATGGCCCTGTTCCTGCTGGCGATTTCCTTTGCGCATTTCGGGCCGGCGCATACCCAGATGGCCTGGTCCAAAGAGGCGGCTCTGCACCACGCGGGCCTGCCCCTGGCCCTGCTGGTCCTGCTCCAGGATTACCGCTTCCTGCTGATGGACGCTTTCCTGCGCTTCATCGTGAATGCCACACTGGCGGCCGCGGCACTGCTGGCTGCGATTCGCGTTCTGGAGTCGCGACTGCTGGCCGATCACCTGGCGCGCCCGTTCGACGCCGGCATCATCTTCGTCTCCGCCGGCCTGCTGTTGACGCTTTTCGTCTGGCTGCATAACCGCATCCAGCACTTCGTCACCACCGCCATCTTCCTGCGCGCCAACGTGGATGAGGCTATGCGAGAACTGCAGGATCTGGCACTCGCCGCGCGCGCCGAGCCCGAATATTTGCGCTGCGCCGCCGAAGCCATCGCGCGCTTCCTGCACGCCTCGCATTTCGAGTTCGCCGGCGAAGACCCCGCGCGCGACCGTTCCCTCACCTCGCCCGTGGCCGTGCTCGATTCCGGGCATTGGGCCGTTCCCGCCTGGGTGCAGGCCGTGCTGCCCATGCGCTTCTCGCGGGGCGATGCGGCCTATCTGTTGCTTGGACCGCGCCAAGGCGGCCGGCGCTACCTGAGCGAGGATATCGGCGTCCTGGCCCGCCTCGGCGCGGCCGTCGCCGAACACATCGAGCAACTCCGCAACGCGCAGATGCAGAGCCTGGTCACGCAAGCCGAATTGAAGGCCTTGCAGGCGCAGATCAATCCGCACTTCCTGTTCAACTCGCTCAACACGCTCTACGGCACCATCGACCGCGCCAACACGGGCGCCCGCCGCCTGGTCTTGAATCTCGCCGATGTCTACCGGTACCTGCTGCGCTCCGAGCGATCGCTGGTCTCCGTCGAAGAAGAGCTGCGCATCGTGCGCGCGTACCTGGAAATCGAGGAACTGCGGCTGGGCGACAAACTGCGCACCGCGGTCGATGCGGACCCCTCCACGCTCCCGGTCACCATCCCGCTGCTCTCGATTCAGCCGCTGGTCGAAAACGCGGTCAAACACGGCGTCGCCGCGCGTGTGGGCGGAGGTTTCGTCCAGATCAGGATCAGGCCGAGCGGCGAGGGTGTCTCTGTCGAAGTGTCGAACTCCGGCGAGTGCGATCCGGAAAAGCTATCCCGATCTTCGTCCGGAATCGGCCTCGCCAACGTCCGGCGCCGGCTGGCGCTGTGCTACGGCGCCGAAGCCCGCTTTGAAATCCGCGCCTCGGGCGGCGTCACTACAGTCGCATTCCTGCTGCCCAACAAGCTCGCGCCGGAGCTGGCCGCCGCCGTGTCTTGAACACCTCGTCATGGGACTCCGCACGCTGATCGTCGACGATGAGCCGGTGGCGCGCAAGGTCTTGCGCGAGGAATTGGAGTCCCTTAGCGACGTCGAGGTCGTGGGCGAGGCGGACAACGGCGCCACTGCCCTCGCCCAGATCGATGGCCAGCATCCGGATCTCGTGCTGCTCGATCTGCAGATGCCCGAAATGGGCGGTTTCGAAGTGATCCGCAAAATCCATCGCGGCGCGCGCATGCCGGTCATCGTGATCGTGACCGCCTACGATAAATACGCGCTCGAAGCTTTCGAAGCCGGCGCCGTCGATTACCTACTCAAACCGGTAGGCCATGAGCGCCTGGCCCAGGCCGTCGACAAAGCCCGGCGGATCGGCGGCCGGGAAGCGGTGGAACAACTCGCGCACTTGCAGGAGATCGCCGATCCGCTGCTCTCCGGCCAGCGCCTGCGCAAGATCGTAGGCAAGGCCGGCCCGGAGTATTTCCTGCTGGATGCCGACGAGATCTACGCCTTTCACGCCGAAGGCGATATCGTCTGGATCACCACCGCACACAAGAAATACCTCGCCACGCAGACCCTGAAGGCGCTCGAACTGCGCCTGCGCAATTCGAGTTTTCAGCGCATCCACCGCAACGCGTTGGTCAACGTCGACCACGTGCGCAAGATGAGCGCCCTCAGCAGCCAGCGCTGGCTTGTGACTCTCAGCAACGACCAGGAGTTCATCGTCAGCAAGCGGCAGGCGCATGGCATTCGCCAGCTATTGAATTGGTAAGCTGAGAGGCAGGTATCTTATGGCGCAACGCATCCAGAAAATCACCCCGTTCCTGTGGTTCGACCAGCAGGCCGAGGAAGCGGCTCGATTCTACACATCACTGTTTCCGGACTCGTGCGTGAAGTCGATTACTTATTACGGCGACGCTGGTCCGGGCCCTCAAGGCTCGGTGATGACCGTGGCCTTCGAACTCGCCGGGCAGGAATTTGTGGCGTTGAATGGCGGGCCGCAGTTCAAGTTCACTGAAGCCATATCGTTCGTGGTGAATTGTGAGGATCAGGCGGAAGTCGACCGGCTTTGGGAGAAGTTAACCGATGGCGGTCAGGAGATCGAGTGCGGCTGGCTGAAGGACAAGTACGGTTTGTGCTGGCAAATCGTCCCCACGCGGTTTTTCGAACTCATCCAGGATAAAGATTCGGAAAAGAGCCAGCGGGTGCTGCAGGCGCTCTTCCAGATGAAGAGGCCGGACATCGCTGCGCTGGAACGCGCCTACCGCGGCGAGTGACAGGCACTACAGCACGTCGGCGAATCCGCGCTTCATCTGCCGGAAAAACAGCCCGCCGGCCACAAACGTCGCGACCGCGTACGCCGTCATGATGGCCAGGTCGTCGAGTCCCGGCCAACGCTCGGAGAGCAGCAGCTCCCGATAAGCGCGCACCAGGTACGCCAGCGGATTCCCGGCCAGCAGAAAGCGCAGCCGCCGCGGAAACTGCTGCTCGGTGATGAATATCGGGGTTAGCCAGAACCAGAACGTCATGATCACCGTCAGCACCTGCATGGTGTCCCGCAAATAAACCTGCAGGCTGGCCAGAATCCAGCCGAACCCGACCGCAAACAATCCAAGCAACAGCATATAAACCGGCAGCAGAATCAGACCCACGCTGATCTGGTTCAGCCAGATGCCCACCGCCGCCACCGCCAGCGCCAGCGCGATCAGATGGCTCATCAGGGACGACAGGAAGATCGACACGGGCACGATCTCAGCCGGAAATACCGTTTTGGTGATCAGATTGGCCTGATCGAGCAGGCTGGTGGTCGACCGCTGCACCGTCTCGCTAAACAGCAGCCAGGGAAGCATGCCGGCGAACAGGAACAACGGGTAGCTGTCGGTCACCTCCCCGGCCGGCATCTTCTGGTGTAAACAGACGCTGAAGACGAATGTCCAACTGACCAGCAGAACCAGCGGCTGAATGATTCCCCAGACCCAGCCCACCGCCGATCCCACAAAGCGCTGTTCAAAATCGCGGCGAACCAACTGAAACAATAGGCTGCGCCGTTCCACCAAATTGTGAAGGAAAAACGTTCCCGGGATCCGAAAAGTTTTGCTCAAAACGCAACACTATCAATTTTTTCAATGACTTGCAAGCGAAAGATTATCTTGACAGCGGCCTTCCGGTCTTGTTACAGTCACGTTTTGCCAATCGGAATAGCCCCCCTGGATCGGGAGATTACTGCTCTGTCTCTTGGTCTAGCTGGAGAAGACTATGCAGCAAAACTACTTTATCTTGGTGTTGGCCCATTCCCTCCGAGGCAAGCTGCGTCGCATCCGTGTCCCGCTAACAGTGGTATACGCCGTCATGGCCCTGGCCCTGTTAGGTTGCTTTTCGATTTTCGGCTTCATATCCAGTTACGCGCGCATGGCGTGGAAGGTTGCGAACTACAACGCGCTGCGGCGGGAAGTGGACGCTCTGCGCACCCGCTATCAACACCTCGAGAGAGTCTCGAACCAAACCAATCAGCAGATGGCCAGCCTGGAAATGTTCGCCAGTGAAGTTTCCATAGCCTACGGCATCAAGCAGAAGCTGGAAGGTCCCGCGGGCATCGCGCAGGAAGGCAGGTTGGTGCCCAGTTTCCCGGAATCCGTGGCCGAATACCGGAATCTGCGCAGCTATCATGGCTTCGAAAACAGTTTCGCCCGCCGCTGGCACACCAACGTGCAGCCCAGCATCTGGCCCGTGGAAGGCCGCCTGATGGGCGGATACGGCGAACGCACCGATCCGTTCTCCGGTGAAGGCGCCATGCATACCGGCGTGGATATCTCCGCGCCCACGGGCACTCCCGTGCGCGCCGCGGCTGATGGAATCGTGAAGTTCGTAGGATGGAGCAGCGGATACGGGCAGCTCATCGTCATTAGTCATGGCGGCGGGTACGAAACTTATTACGCGCATCTTTCGCGTTTCGGCGTGGTCGAGGGCCAGGAGGTCCGCCGCGGTGATCAGATCGGCAACGTGGGCAGCACGGGACGCGTCACCGCGCCGCACTTGCATTACGAAGTCCGCATCGGCGGCAATCCCGTGAATCCGCATCCGTACCTGGCGCGGGCCGGTGTGGTGCAACTGGTCAAGAAGGACTTTCCGTTCTAGCACCGCGGGTGCGCATGAAAGCCGCTCTACTGCGTATCGCTGCAATCGCCGCCGGTGCTCTATTGGTGATCTCCGCTTACCATCGCCTCGACTCCCCGGCCGTCATGGCGGAAGCCGCCAACCGTTTCCTGGCTTCCCTGACACCCGAGCAACGCGCCAAGGCGACCTTCAGTTTCGAAGAGGAGGAGCGCCAGAACTGGCACTACGTGCCAATCGAACGGAAAGGCCTGGCGCTTCGCGACATGACTCCTTCGCAAAAGCATCTGGCGTCGGCGCTGCTCAGCGCGGGGCTCAGCCAGCAAGGCTTCATCAAAGCCGAGACAGTGATGAGCCTGGAGGAGGTGCTGCGCGTCCTCGAGCACGGCACCGGACCGGAACGCGATCCCGAGAAATATTACTTCTCCATCTTCGGCAAGCCGTCGGCCGATGGCACGTGGGGCTATCGCGTCGAGGGCCATCACCTGAGCCAGAACTATACCGTAGTCGGCGGGCATATCGCCGCCGCGCCGAGCTTCTTCGGGGCCAATCCGGCCGAGGTGCTCGATGGCCCGCGCAGGGGACTGCGCACGCTGGCCGCTGAGGAGGACTTGGGGCGCGCCGTCATTCAATCGCTCGATCCCAGCCAGCGCGGGATCGCCATCGTGGATGCCAAAGCATACGGCGAGATCCTGACCGCGCAGAGCCGCCAGGCCGCGCTCAAGGGCCAGCCCTCCGGTTTGCAGGCTTCCCAACTGACCTCCAAACAGTTCGATCTGCTGATGGCCCTGATGGAGGAGTACGCGCACAACATGCCCGAGCAGATCGCCCAGGCGCGCGAGGAGCAGATCCGGAAAGCCGGCAAGGACATCTACTTCGCCTGGGCCGGCGGGATACAGAAAGGCGATCCGCACTACTACCGCGTGCAGACCGCCTCGTTCCTGATCGAATACGACGACACGCAGAATAACGCCAACCACATCCACTCCGTGTGGCGCGACTTCGACGGCGATTTCGGCCTCGACCTGCTGAAGCTGCACTATCAGTCAAGCCATCACTCGATGTAGGTTACCATCGTATCTATGTGGGCTGTGCCGGCCGCATTAGGCCGCTGGACGCGCCGTGCTTTCCTGATTTCCGGCCTGGCACCTTTGGCGTTCGCCGAGCAAAAAGGAGTGGCCCTTCCGCCGGCCTGGCATCGCTACGCCGATCCGGCCACCGAGTTCGAGGTGCTCCGGCTCACCGATCCCACGCACCCCAGTTGGCTTCCCCCTTATTACAATCGCGCGGTCGCGCGCCACAACGGCTTCCTGATCTACTCGTGTGACCTGACCGGCACCGCGCAGACCTTCCGCATGGATTTGCACACGGGCGAATCGCACCAGTTGACCGAAGCGCAGAGCCTGGATCCGGCCTCGATCGCCATGCTCGCGGACGAGCGCAGCTTCTGCTATTGGGATGGACCCGAGCTCCATCATGCCTACTTGAACCGGTCGCGCGCGCACCAAGTCTATCAGTTGGCCGAGGGATGGGAACGTTGCCCAGGCGCCAGCGTCGCCGACGATGGGAGCGCGCTCATCGGTGAGAACCGGAACGGTACTTCGCGCCTGGCGGTCATCGGGCTGCAGAAAGGCGGCGCGCGCACGGTCATGGAAGCGCCGTTTGTTTTGTCGCATCCGCAGCCGCGGCCCAAGCGGGCGCAGATCCTCTACCGCCAGGCGGATGAGGCGCTTTGGCTGGTCAATTCCGATGGCACCCAGAACCGCAAGCTGCCACTGGCGGCGGGACGCATCGGCCCGGCGCGCTGGTCGCCCGATGGCCACACGGTCCTCTACCTGCATTTGCCTGACGATCCGAAGGAACTGCACTCGATCCGCGAATGCACGCCGGACCAGAATACCGACAAGCTGGTGGCGCGCACCAGCCAGTATGCCCACTTCGGCTGCAACGCCAATACCTCGGTGTTTGTCGGCGCCAGCCAGAGCCGCGCCGCGCCTTACATCCTGATCATGCTGCGGCTGACGCGCCGCGAGTTGGCCCTGTGCGAACACCGCGCCAGCAATCCGACGATGGTGGCGCCGATCTTCTCCCCGGACAGCCAGCACATCTTCTTTGAAAGCGACCGCGACGGCAAGCCTGCCATCTACCGCATTCACGTCGAGAGGCTAGTCGAGGAGACCGAGCCGGAATCTTAGAAGCCGCGCGGCAGCAGCGCCACTGGAGAACTGCCCAGGTCGCCCGACCAACGCGCCATATTCATTGAGAACCGGCGCCCGTCGGTGCGGATGGTGACTTGGCCGTCGACGTCCGTCCGCAGTACGCAGGACTGGTGTTCCTGGAGGCGATCGAGCACTTCCTGGCTCGGATGCCCGTAGGAGTTCTCGAAGCCCGCCGAGATGACCGCGAATTGCGGCCGCGCCAGATCGAGAAAATCCGCGGTGCTGGACGTCTTGCTACCGTGGTGCGCCACCTTCAATACGTCCGTCTTGCGCACCAGCCCCTCTGCCACCAGTTCGGATTCGATCGGCCGCTCGATATCGCCGCTCAGGATGAAGGAGTGGCGCCCATAGGTGACGCGGAAGACCAGCGAGTCGTTATTGTGCGGCGTATCTTTTGGTTCGTAGTCGAGCGCCGGCGCCAGTACCTCGATCGACGCACCGCCGAAGTTGAAGCATTGGCCGCGATGCAGCGGCACGATGCGCACGCCGCCGTGGCGCGCGCGGTCGCGGAGCGTACCCCATGCGGGGTTCTCGGAGTTCGCGCCGGTCCACAACACCTTCGCGTGGAAGTTGGCGAGAAGCGCCGGCAACCCGCCGATATGATCGGCATGCGCGTGGGTGCACGCCATCACATCGATGTGGCGAATGGAGCGTTGCCACAAGTAGGGTGACACCACGTCTTCGCCGATGTCCATCTGTGGCGGCGCATGATGCCCGAACGTGGGGATGCCGCCGCCATCCACCAGCATCAGCTTGCCGTCGGGAAACGCCAGCAGGATGCTGTCGCCCTGTCCCACGTCAACCACAGTCATCTCGAAGGCATGCGGAACGACCTCAGGCGCGAACGGATGCCAGAGCAACAGCACCAGCAATACTGCCAGGGTGGCCGACGAAGCGCCAAACCAAATGCGATGCGCGCGGCGGGCCAGAGCCACCAGGATCAGGGCCGCGCAGATGGCGATCCCCAGCCACAAAGGCGGCGTGGGAACGCGCCAGTTGGGCTCCAGGTGCGCGTGCCAGTCGACGGCGGCGTGCGATGCCGCGAGCAGCCATCCGGCCACTCCTGCGAGCCACGTCCAGCCGGTAAATATGGCGATGAAGCCCACCGGGAGCACCGCACACATCAGCGGGACGACGACCGCGTTCGCCGAAACACCCGAGAATCCGATGCGATGGAAGTACACCACCATGGGCAGCGCCAGGCCGATCTGTACGATGGCCGAAACCACGGCGAGTTCAAAGCCGTACAGCAGCCCGCGAGACGGGATGCTGACCGCCATGCAACTGAGGCGCTCGGGCAGCCTGGTCCACATGCGCAGCGTCTCGGCCAGCAGCCGCATCTCGACCCGGAACTGCGCGGCGGCGGGCGCCAGGTGCAGATCGCGGCCGGTGTCCGGTAGATCCGCCAGCGCGCGGGCGCGCGGGTATGCGGTCGACTCAAGTAGCGGTGCGGCAAATGCGCCAATGAATCCCACCGCCA
>DATKNQ010000252.1:0-26593 GCA_035541265.1 Bryobacteraceae bacterium | reverse complement strand
GCCCGCGCCGCCTTATCTCAACTGGGACATCTGGCAAGGTCCGGCGCAGGCGCGCGAATTCACCCGCGCACTGGTGCACTACAACTGGCACTGGCATTGGAACTACGGCAACGGCGACGTCGGCAACCAGGGCATCCACGAGACGGACATGTGCATGTGGGGGCTTGGCGTTGGCCTGCCTACGCACATCACGTCGATGGGCGGCAAATTTCTCTGGGACGACGATAAGGAGACGCCCGAGACGCAGACGTCTATCTACCATTATCCCGAACAGAAGAAGATCATCCAGTTCGAGGTGCGTCCCTGGTTCACGAATCTGGAAGGCGGCGTGGGCGTGGGCAATATCTTCTACGGTTCGGAAGGCTACCTGCAGATCAACGGCTACGATTCCTATGAAGTGTTCCTGGGCGTGAAGCGCGAGCCGGGCCCGAAACGCAAGGCCGGCGGCGATCACTACGCCAACTTCATCAAAGCGGTACACAGCCGCAACCCGAGCGATCTGGACGGCCCGGTGGAGACCGCGCACATGGCGAGCGCGCTCGCGCACCTCGGTAACATCTCGTACCGGCTCGGCCGCCAATTGCACTTCGATCCGGCGGCGGAACGCTTCGTAGGCGACGAGGAAGCCGACAAAATGCTGACGCGCAATTATCGCGCGCCGTACGTGGTTCCGGAAAAAGTCTGAAGCTATCGCCGCGCCACGAAAATGGCGACCGTGCCGCGGCGCCACGCGCATTCGGCCTGGTCGAATCCAGCCGCGGCCATGGCTTCTAGTTCCTCGCGGACCGAGAAATAAGTGTCTTCCGCGGCCCAATCGTCCAGGTTGCGATAGCCTTGCTCCAGGGTAAAACCCTGCGTGGCCATGAACGCGGCCCACTGGTCGCGCAGGAGCGGCCAGAAAGGACCGGCCGCGGCGTCATTGTTCAGGAACACGCCTCCCGGACGAATTGCATCGTGGATGCGGCCATAGACCGCGGTCTTGTCCGCCAGCGTCGGGATATGGTGCAGAGCGAAAGCCGAGAGCACCGCATCGACACGTGGCAGCGGATCGGAGAATGAGGCGCGGCCGAGTTCCACACGATCGGCGAAACGGCTCAGCCGAGTTTGCGCGACGGCCAGCATCTCGGGATCGATGTCGCGCACGATCACGCGAGCTTGCGGGAAGCGCTCCAGGATGGCCTCGGCGAGCGAGCCGGTGCCGCCGCCCAGGTCGACAATGCGCGCGTCCGGCTGGAGCTCAGTGGCGGCCAACAGGTCGAGCTGTACGGCGCGGCTTTCATCGTAGTACGGGATGTAGGTGCGGATGATGCGGTCGTACTCCGCGGTATCCAGGCGTAAATGAGATGAAACGGAGTGCTCGCTTTGCATGGTGGTTTCCAACGTTATAATATTGCGATCGGCCGGAGCGCAACCACATGCCACGTTTTGTCCGCTGTTCCCTCATCCAGGCGCGTGCCGACGCTGCGCCCGATCTACCGCTCGAAGAAATCAAGCAGGCCCTGATTGAGAAGCACATCGGCTACATCCACCAGGCAGCCGGGGCGGGCGCGCGTATCGTATGCCTGCAGGAGCTGTTCAACGGCCCCTACTTCTGTGCCGAGCAGCAAGTGCGCTGGTACGATTTTACCGAGCCGGTGCCCGATGGACCGACCATCCGCCGCATGCAGGACGTCGCCCGCGAGAATCATGTCGCGCTGATCGTGCCGGTCTATGAACTCGAGCAGGAGGGTATCTACTACAACACCGCCGCCGTGATCGCGGCCGATGGCAACTATCTGGGCAAGTATCGCAAAACGCACATCCCGCACGTGGCGCCGGGGTTCTGGGAGAAATTCTATTTCCGGCCCGGAAATCTCGGTTATCCGGTCTTCGATGTGGGCGGCGTGCGCGTCGGCGTCTACATTTGCTACGACCGCCACTTCCCGGAAGGCGCGCGGGCGTTGGGGCTGAACGGCGCGGAGATTGTCTTGAATCCGTCGGCGACGGTCGCGGGATTGAGCGAGCATCTTTGGAAGCTGGAACAGCCCGCGCACGCCGTGGCCAACGGTTATTACATCGGGGCGCTCAACCGCGTGGGCGTGGAAGCGCCCTGGAACATCGGCGAATTCTACGGGTCGAGTTACTTCTGTAATCCACGCGGCCAGATCATCGCGCAGGCTTCCCGCGATCGAGACGAGGTGCTCACGGTCGATCTCGATCTCGATATGATCGGCGAAGTCCGCAAGACGTGGCAATTCTTCCGTGACAGGCGTCCGGACATGTACGGCGCGCTGACCACGGCCTGACGGCTATGAGTACCGCACCCGAGTTCTCCGCCAGCTTCGCAGAGATCCATCCGCCGCTAGACCGGCGGGAAGCGCTCGTGGAGGCCCACCGCTGCCTCTATTGTTTCGATGCGCCGTGCACCAACGCCTGCCCGGCCCACATCGATGTGCCCGGGTTTATCAAGAAGATCTCGAGCGGCAACCTGAACGGCTCGGCGCTCACGATTCTGAACGCGAATATTCTGGGGTTGAGTTGCGCGCGTGTCTGCCCCGTCGATGTCCTGTGCGAGGGCGCCTGCGTGCTGCACCGCTATCATGAGCGCCCTATCGAGATCGGGCGATTGCAGCGCCACGCGATGGATCACTTCTACAGCACCGGCCGGACTTTGCCCGTGGCGGCGGATCCCCGGCCGGGCAGCGTCGCCTGCATCGGGGCCGGTCCGGCCTCGCTGGCCTGCGCGGCGGGTCTGCGCCGTTTGGGTTTCGCGGTCACTGTCTTCGATAGCCGTCCGTTGGCCGGCGGACTGAATACTTACGGCGTTGCCGAATACAAGCTACGTCCGCTCGATAGCCAGCGCGAGGTGGACCTGGTGCGTGCGTTGGGCGTCAATTTTCAGTTGAGTTCGGAGATCGGCGGTGAACTGCGCATCCGCGAACTCGAAATGCAGTTCGATGTGATCTTCCTGGGTGTGGGGCTGGGCGGCACGCAGCCGCTCGATATCCCCGGCGAAGGCTTGCCGGGCGTGGTCGACGCGCTGCGCTTTATCGCCGATTACAAGACGCATCGCGGAACACGCGTGGGCAAGCGGGTGGTGGTGATCGGCGGCGGCAACACGGCGATCGACGCGGCTACCGCGGCGCTGCGGCTGGGCGCGGAAGAAGTGCACGTAGTTTATCGCCGCACGGAAACCGAAATGCCCGCCTTCGAGTTCGAATACGATCTGGCCAAGCGCGACGGCGTGCGTTTCCATTGGCTCACGCAGCCGGTCGCGATTCACGGCGATGGCGCGGTCGAATCGGTCGAGTGTGCGCGGATGGAACTGGGACAGCCGGATCGGCGCGGCCGGCGCCAGCCGCTGCCGGTGGCCGGATCGAATTTCCAACTGCCGTGCGACATGGTCATTCCCTCGATTGGCCAGTCGCGCTTGCTCGATTTCCTGTCGCAGTTCCGCGACGTACAAGTGGCCGGGGGCTGCGTGATGGTCAATCCCGAGACAGGGCAGACGAAAAACTCGCGCTACTTCGCGGGCGGCGATTGCGTGAACGGCGGGCGCGAAGTGGTCGACGCGGTGGCGGACGGCAAGCGCGCGGCGGCGGGGATCGCACATTACCTGGAGGCCAAACTTGGCTGACCTGAGTACGCGCTTTGCCGGCATTCGCTCTCCGAATCCGTTCTGGCTGGCTTCCGGACCGCCCAGCAATTGCGGCGATCAGGTGAAGCGCGCGTTCGACGCGGGCTGGGGCGGCGCGGTCTGGAAGACCATCGGCGAGCCGATCGTCAACGTGTCGTCGCGCTACTCGGCAGTCGATTGGAACGGCCTGCGCATGATGGGTCTCAATAATATCGAACTCATCACCGACCGGCCCATCCAGACCAATCTGCGCGAGATCGCGGACGTGAAGAAGCATTATCCAAAGCACGCGGTGATTGCCTCGCTGATGGTGGAGTCGCGCCGCGAAGCATGGCACGAGATCGTTCGCCGCACCGAGGACGCCGGCACCGACGGACTGGAGTTGAATTTCGGCTGCCCGCACGGTATGAGCGAGCGCGGCATGGGCAGCGCGGTCGGCCAGGTGCCGGAATACGCGAAGATGATCACCGAATGGGTGAAAGAGGTCGCGCGCACGCCGGTGCTGGTCAAACTCACGCCGAACGTGGCCGACATCCGCACGATTGGACGCGCGGCCAAGGCGGGCGGCGCCGATGGACTGACGGCCATCAACACGCTGAACTCGATCACGGGCATCGATCTCGACACGTTCACGCCGCGCCCGGACGTGGGCGGCCGTTCGAGCCACGGCGGCTATTGCGGTCCGGCCATGAAGCCCATCGCGCTGCACATGGTGCAACAACTCGCCGCCGATCCCGAATGCGGATTGCCGGTCTCCGGCATCGGCGGTATCTCGGGCTGGCAGGACGCTGCCGAATTCCTGCTGCTCGGCTGCCACAGCCTGCAAGTGTGCACGGCCGTGATGCATTACGGCTATCGCATCGTAGAGGACATGGTCGAAGGCTTGAGCAACTGGATGGATGAAAAAGGATTCCGTATGCTCGACGATTTTCGCGGCCTGAGCCTCGCGCGCGTCACCGAGTGGAAGCATCTCGATCTGAACTATAAGATCGTGGCGCGCATTCATCCCGAGTTATGCATCGGTTGCGGCCTGTGTTACATCGCGTGTTGGGATGGGGCGCACCAGTGCATCCACGTGAACGGCGCTCGCACGCCTGAGGACCTGCTGGCGGCCAGCCGCATCCGCCCCGCCCAAACGCCCGCCGTGGTCGCGGTCGATACGGGGTACACGCCGCCGGCGCGCATCCCCAAGGTCGACGAGCAGGAATGCGTCGGCTGCAACCTCTGCTGGCTGGTGTGTCCGGTGGAGGGATCGATCACCATGGAGCGCGTGGAGAACGGCTTGCGGCCAGAGAGTTGGGAGCAGCGAGCAGCGCAAGCCGGCCCGTCATCCGAATGATCGGCGCGATCGATATCGGCGGCACTAAGATCGCTGTGGGGATTGTCGACCGCGCCGGCCGCATCACCGGGCGCGCGGAATGTTCCACAGAGTCGGAGCGCGGATTTCCGGACGGTCTGCGCCGCATGACTGCGTTGCTGCGCGAGACCGTCGCCCGCGCGGGGGCCACGCTAGAAGGCATCGGCATCGGTTGCACCGGTCCGGTCGATCCAGTCACCGGCGTGCTCGGCACCGTGGATCTGCTGCCCGGGTGGCAGGGCGGCGAACTGGTGGCCGGGGTAGCGGAGGCCTTCGGTGTTCCGGTGGCGATGGAGAATGATGCCGACGCCGCCGGTCTTGCGGAAGCGGTCTGGGGCGCGGGACGCGGCAAACAGCGTTTCCTGTACGTCACGATCGGTACGGGCATCGGCGTCGCCGTCATCCTCGATGGCGCGCTCTATCGCGGTGTGGACGGTTCGCATCCGGAGATCGGACACCAGATCATCGACGCTTCCGGTCCGGCATGTTACTGCGGCGCGCGCGGATGTTGGGAGGTGCTGGCGGCGGGTCCCGCGATTCAAGCCTGGGCGAAGCGCCAGTTCGGCAGCGACCTGACCATTCAGCGGTTGTGCGAACTGGCCGAGGCCGGCGACCCGGCGGCTCTCGCGGTAATGGATCGGCAGGGTTACTATTTGGGATTGGGGCTCGCGAATCTGGTAACTACATTTTGCCCGGACATGATCGCTCTGGGCGGCGGCGTGATGCAGAGCAGTCACCTGTTCCTCGATCGCGCCCGGCAGGTGATCCGGCAATGCTCTACGCTGGTGCCTTTCGGGAAGGCGGAGCTGGCGCTCGCCTCGCTGGGCGCCGGCACCGCACTGGCAGGCGCGGCGCAGGTCTGGTATCACCGCTTCGGAACTGAGGGGAACACGCATGCGCTTTGATCCCGCGGCGGTGGAAGGGCCTTATCTGCGCGACATCCTGGCGCAGCCCGTGGCTTTGGCGGATACAGTTGCGGGCCTGTGCGCCGCGCCCGCATGGCTGCCGCTTGGCGGCTTCGACCGCATCATGCTGACGGGCATGGGCGCGTCGTTTCACGCGCTGCACCCGCTGCTGATTCAACTGGTCGCGCACGGATTCTGCGCGGCGGCTTACGAGACCTCGGAGCTGATTCATTACTACGCCGCGGTCCTCTCGCCGCGGACGCTCGTGATCGCCGTATCGCAGTCGGGCCGCAGCGTGGAGATCGTGCGCCTGCTGGATGCCGCCGTGCCGGGTATGCGTATCATCGGCGTAACCAATACGCCGGATTCGCCGCTGGCCACGCGCGCGGATCACTGCGTGATGACGCGCGCCGGCGCAGAGTATTCGGTCTCTACGAAAACGTTCGTGACGATCCTCGCGGCGCTCGCGTGGCTGGGTGCGGCGCTCTGCGGCGGGGATCGCCGGGCGATCGAGCGCACGTTACGTGAAGCCCCGCCGGCGGCCGCGGAATATCTGGCCGGATGGGAAACCAAGGTGGCCAGCCTGGTCGAACTGCTCGATGGCGTACGCGCTCTGTTCGTCACCGGCAGGGGAACCTCGCTCGCGGCTGCGGGCACGGGCGGGTTAATCCTGAAAGAATCCGCGCACTTCCATGCCGAAGGCATGACCTGTTCCGCGTTCCGCCATGGCCCATTTGAAATGTCCGGGCCCGAGGCGTTCCTACTGGCATGCGCGGGCGACGCGAGGACTACCGCGCTGAATGCGAACCTGGTGCAGGACGTGCGGAATGCGGGCGGGAAAGCCGCCCTCATCGGGCCGCAGTCGGATGTAGACGCATTTCGCATTCCGGAGACCTCGCCTGCTGTCCGCCCGGTTCTCGAAATGCTTCCCTTGCAGCTCGTGTCGCTGGCCGTGGCGGCCCTTGCGGGCCATTCACCGGGCAATTTCAAGCTTCTCACCAAGGTCACTACCATCGAATGAGTCCCGCCCAATCAGCCGAGCGCCGCCCATACCTGGTTGCCGTAGTGCTGGCCATCTTTTTCGTCATCGCACTGTTGACGAACGTCCTCGGGCCGATCATCCCCGACATCATCCGCAGCTTCCGCCTGAGCCTGACCGCTGCCGGGTTCCTGCCGTTCGCGTTTTTCATTGCCTACGGTGTGGCGTCCATTCCGGCGGGCATTCTGGTCGAGTGGGTGCACGAAAAGAAGGTCATCCTGATCGGATTCGGATTAGCTTTCGCCGGCGCGCTCTTCTTCGCCGTCGTGCCGGTGTATGGAGTGGCGGTCACCTCGCTGTTTCTGATCGGCGTGGGCATGGCGTTATTGCAGGTCGCCATCAATCCCCTGCTGCGCGTGGCTGGCGGATCGGAGCACTTCGCGTTCAACGCCACCTTGTCGCAATTGGTATTCGGCTGCGCATCGTTCATCAGCCCGCTCATTTATTCCTACCTGGTGCGCAACCTGGAAGGCGCGCGCTCCGGACCCCTGATCGGAACGCTGGCAGCCGTGGTGCCCGCGGGCCTGGCCTGGGTCTCGGTCTACTGGATGCTGGCGGTGACCTCCGCCGTCATGGTTGCGCTCCTGGCGATGGTCCGGTTTCCCGAGGTCGAACTGCTGGAGGACGAGAAGGCCGGCAGTTGGGAGACGCATCGCAGCGTCTTCCGCATGCCGGTGGTGCTGCTGTTCTTCGCCAGCACGTTCATGTACGTCGGCGCGGAACAAGGCACGGCTGATTGGATGTCGCAATTCCTGGCGACCTATCATCATGCCGACCCGCAGACCACAGGCGCGCAGGCCGTCTCGTGGTTCTGGGGGCTGATGACCGCCGGGTGTGTGATCGGCGTGATCCTGTTACGCCGCTTCGATTCGCGCCGCGTGCTGATCGGCGGCTCGTGCCTGACGATTCTCATGCTTACGGTCGCGCTGCTCGGCTCGGACCGGGTGTCGCTAGTCGCGTTCCCGCTGGTCGGGTTGGGGGCCAGTGCCATGTGGCCGATGATTGTTTCGCTGGGGCTCAACTCGGTGGCTGAACATCACGGGACCGTATCCGGAATCCTGTGCACGGGGATCGCGGGCGGCGCGGTGTTGCCGCTGAGCATCGGTTATTTGAGCGATCACTTCGGATTGCGCATCGGCATTCTGCTGCTGTATGTCGCCTTCGGATGGGTGCTGGGCATCGGCTTTTGGGCGAATCCGATCGTGAACAACGAGACTGTCTCGAGCCGCACTCAACGCGCTGACTAGTTGACTGCGTGTGGGGCACCCTGCCCGTGGCGGCCTCAAGAGGCCACCCGGCGCGGCTGAGAGCCTCGCGCAGCGCACGGCGCTGCCCCAGTGGGCTGCCATACCCAGGATGGTAAAATCGAAGTTTCCCCTGGAGGTTCGATGGCAGTGAAGCCCCGCCGTCAGGCGGTAGTGGTAGACGTGGCCGGTGTCAAAGTGGGCGGCAATCATCCGATTGTCGTGCAGTCCATGACGAATACTGACACGGCCGACGTCGCCAACACGGTGAATCAGGTGATGGCGCTGGCGCGCGCGGGTTCGGAATTGGTACGCGTCACGGTGAACACCGAACAGGCGGCCGCGGCGGTTCCCAAGATCGTCGATTGCCTCGATAAGTTCGGCGTGCGCGTGCCCATCATCGGCGACTTCCATTACAACGGCCACATCCTGCTGCGCAAGTATCCCGAGTGCGCGCGGGCGCTCGCCAAATATCGCATCAATCCGGGCAACGTCAATATCGGCAAGAAGCACGACGATAATTTCCGCACCATGATCGAGGTGGCCATCGAGTACCATCGCCCGGTGCGCATCGGCGTGAACTGGGGGTCGCTCGACCAGGCGCTGCTCACGCGCATGATGGACGAGAACTCGCGGCTGCCGGAACCGAAGGACGCGCGCGAGGTGACGCTCGAGGCGATCGTGGTGAGCGCGGTCGAATCGGCGGCTGCGGCCGAGCGCTATGGACTGGGACACGACCGCATCATCCTCAGCGCCAAGGTCAGCGGCGTGCAGGATCTGATCGACGTCTATCGCGCGCTGGCGGCACGCTGCGATTATCCGCTGCATCTCGGGCTGACCGAGGCCGGCATGGGATCGAAGGGCATCGTGGCCACCACCGCGGGTCTCGCGATCCTGCTGCAGGAAGGCATCGGCGATACCATCCGCGCCTCGCTCACGCCGCTGCCCAACGGTGACCGCACCGAGGAAGTGATCGTCTCGCAGCAGATCCTGCAATCGCTGGGGATTCGCAGCTTTACCCCGCAAGTCACGGCGTGCCCCGGATGCGGGCGCACCACCAGTACCTTCTTCCAGGAGATGGCGGACCAGATCCAGACTTATCTGCGCGAGCAGATGCCGCTGTGGAAAGCGAAGCATTCCGGCGTTGAGAGTATGAAAGTGGCGGTGATGGGCTGCGTGGTGAACGGCCCGGGCGAATCGAAGCACGCCAATCTCGGCATTTCGCTGCCGGGTACCTTCGAAGAGCCCAAAGCGCCTGTGTTCGTCGACGGCCGCCTGATCACCACGCTCAAGGGCGATCACATCGTCACGGAGTTCATCGGCATGCTGAACGACTACGTGGCCACGCATTACGGCGAAACGGTCGCCTGATATGGCCAGACGCTTCACGCTGTGGGAGGCCGAGCGCATGCTCCCGCAAGTGCGTGAGTGGCTGCATGAGGCGGTGGCGCTGAAGTCGCAGTACGATGAGGCGGAGCGCTTCATGCACTCCCTGGCGGAGCGCATCATGTTGATGGGCGGCATCATCGCCGATCGCGAGCAGGCCGCCCGGAATAAGCAGCAGCGCGAAGAGTCCGGGCAGCGGCTGCGCGCCATCCTGAGCCGCTTCGAGGAGAGCGGCTGCCTGGTAAAGGACCTGGACATCGGCCTGGTCGACTTTCCCACGCTGTTTCACGGCGAGGAAGTGTACCTGTGCTGGAAACTAGGCGAAGACAAGATCGAGTTCTGGCACGGAATGCAAGAGGGCTTTGCGGGCCGCAAGGCCATCGACCAGGATTTTCTCGACCACCACGAAGGCGAGCCAACCAATTAACGGCGGCTGCCGCGAGCTACCATAGTGTTGTAGATTGCAGCGGCCTCCAGCGTTATCAGGCTTCGCTGTTGCGATGGCACAGACGGCCTCTTGCCAGGTTATGGTGAGTGGACGCCGCGCCGTTCGCCACGAGGAAGCCATGAAGACAAACCGCAGAGATTGGATATGTGCGGCAGGAGCCGGGTTGGCACTCGGCCGGAAAGCCAGCGCCACCACCGACGCCAGTCCGAATCCGTTGTTGGAACTGTTCGCCAGTCGCCAGTCGGTGCGCCAATACAAGCCTGACCCCGTCCCCGCAGAGCACCTGCGCATGATTCTGGACGCCGCACGGCGCGCGCCTACGGCAATGAATCAGCAGCCATGGAAATTTCTGGTCGTCTCGGACCGGGAAAAGATCCTGCGCATGAAGCAACGCGTGATCGAACTCACCGTCAAGTCCGGGGACCCGGCTGCCCAGAAGAAAGCTATCGCGTCACTGGATGGCTACTTCAGTGCGCCGGTGTACGTGGTCGTGCTCATTGACAATCAGTGCTTGTCGCCGGAGTTCGCCAGGCACGACGGCCCGCTGGCGGCAGGCTACCTGATGCTTGCGGCGCGCGCGTTGGGATACGGGACGGTGTACATCGCCGGCACGATTCCCGAATCCGTCACCCGCGAGGTGCTGAACATTCCGGCGCGCTACTCGCGCGTGTGCATTACGCCGATCGGTATTCCGGACGGCTGGCCGCCGCCCCGGCCGAAGAAGAAGCTCGAAGATCTGGTCGCCTACGACTGCCTGTAACAAATCGGGTCAGTCGAATCCCACAGGCGGACACCGTGGCGGGTTCCGGCCGCGTCTGGTCAAGAGATTGTGGCTGGCAGCGTAAGTGCTTAATGCATGGACCTCAAGTTCGCCCTGCGATCTCTGCGCAAGAATCCCGGCTTTGCCCTGCTCGCCGTCTTCGTGATGGCGCTGGGAGTCGGCGCCAATACCGCGGTCTTCAGCGTGGTTAACGCGGTGCTGCTGAAGCCGCTGGCCTATCCCGATCCCGACCGCATTGTCACGCTCGCGTCTCTCTGGAAGAGCAGCGGCGGACATGGGCAGGTATCCGCGCCGGACTTCCACGATTGGCACAACGAGAGCACCGCGTTCGACGCCATGGCGTATTACCAAAGCGGTTCGACTGCCGTGATGCCGGGCGGCGCCGCCGAGTACGCGCACGTGGCGGAAGTCACGCCGGAGTTCTTTCAGGTATTCGGCGTGGAGCCAGTAGCGGGCCGGTTGTTTTCCGCGCATGAGGAGAAGCCGGGCAGCGGCGGCGCAGTGGTCATCAGCTATGCGTATTGGCAGAGCCATTTTGGCGCCAACGCCCAGGCGGTCGGACAAAGCGTCCGACTGCTGGGCAAGAGCCTCCCGATCGTGGGCGTGCTGCCGCCGCGCTTCCATTTTCCGAACGAAAGCGACATCTGGTTCCCGGCAAATGTGATCTATGAGGAAACCGCGTCGCGTGGCGGGCACAACTACCGGGTGGTTGGACGGCTGAAGCCCGGGGTCAGCCTGGAGCAGGCGCAGGCGCAGATGACGGCCATCGGCGACCGGCTGGCGCGGCTCTATCCGGATAGCAACAAGGGCATGTCGGTAGCCGTCGTGCGCATGCGCGACGAGATGGTGCGCAATGTGCGCCTGACGCTTTACTTGCTGCTCGGCGCAGTCGCGCTGGTGCTGCTGATCGGCTGCGCGAACGTGGCCAATCTGCTGTTGGCGAAAGCCACCTCGCGCACGCGCGAGATCGCGATTCGCGCCGCGGTGGGCGCCAGCCGGGCGCGCATCGTGCGGCAATTGTTCACCGAAAGCGCGGTGTTGGCGCTGATAGCCGGAGCGGCCGGGCTGCTGCTGGCCAAATGGGGATCGGATGCGCTGGTGGCGCTGGCGCCCGGCAATGTGCCGCGATTGGCTGAGAGCGGGATCGACGCGTGGGTGCTGGCGTTCACGCTAGGTCTTTCGCTGGCCGCCTGCCTGCTGTTCGGCCTGGCGCCCGCGCTCGAAATCTCGCGCGTGGACTTGAATGAAGCGCTGAAGCAGGGCGCGGCGCGCGTGCTGTCGGGCGGCCGGTCGGGCCGCATGCGCGCGGCGCTGGTGATGACCGAGGTGGCGCTATCGGTTGTGCTGTTGGCCGGCGCGGGATTGTTCATCCGCAGCTTCGTCGCGCTGCACCATGTCGCGCTGGGCTTCCAGCCGGAGCACGTGCTGGTAATGGAGACGAGCGTGCCGGCTGCCGATCTGGCGGCCTCGCGCCGCGCCACGCATCTCTACAAAGACCTGCTGGCTGACTTGGCCACGCTGCCGGGCGTTTCGGCGGTGGGCGCCACGCGCAATCCGCCCGGCATCGTCTATTCCGACGGCTCATACTTTATCGATCACATGGGCCGGTTCACTCCGTCCATGCCGCAGGCGGTCCTCTCGGTGATGGCTCCCGGAGCGCTGGCCGCATTGGGGATTCCGATCCGGCGCGGGCGCGACTTCAATGACGGCGATACGTACGATGCGCCGTTTACGGCCATCATTAACGAGGCCTTAGCACGTAAGTCATTTCCCGGCCAGGACCCGCTGGGCCGCATGATTTATTGCGGGCTCGACTCGTTGAAGCCGATGCGGATCGTGGGCGTGGTGGGCGATGTGCGGCAATACGGTCCGGCCGTGCCGCCCGCGCCCGAGATTATCATGCCGTACGAGCAGCATCCGGAGCCATCGACGGCGCTCAACATCCTGGTGCGGACCACGGCCGGTACGGCATTGTGGGGGCCGATTCAGCGCAAGGTGCGGGAGCATTCCGCTGAAGTTCCGGTGAAGTTCACCAGCATGCAGGATGTGCTGGCAGAGAATATGGCGGCGCCGCGCTTCCGAACGCTGCTACTGGGCATCTTCGCGGCGATCGCCGTGTGTCTGGCGATGGCCGGCGTCTATGGCGTGATGGCGTTTTCGGTCGGCCAGCGCGCCAACGAGATCGGGGTGCGCATGGCGCTCGGAGCTAATACGGGCGACGTGCTGCGGCTGGTCCTGCGGCAAGGCATGCTGCTCACGGGCATCGGGCTGGCCGCCGGGCTGATCGCGGCTGCCGCGGCGACGCGTCTGCTAACCAGCATGCTGTTCGAAGTGAAAGCAGACGATCCGCTCACATATCTGGGCGTGGCGGCGCTGCTGGCGACCGTTTCGCTGGCGGCCAGCTACATTCCGGCGCGGCGCGCGGCGCGTGTGGATCCCATGGCCGCCTTGCGCCAGGATTAGTTCTGCCCGGAGAGCTTCGCGAACAACTGAAGATAGCCACCGGCCTGATCGCGATGGCCTTCGTGCTCAAGCACCCTGCCGCGCAGAGACAGCAGTCGCGGGAAATAAAGCGAGGAAAACAGCGGCAGTCCGGAGGCTTGCGGCAGGGGTGTGAGACGCAGCAGGGCCTCGGCGCGATCGAAGTCTCCGGTCTCGATGTAGGCCCAGGCGAGCAGCACGGCCAGTCCGTCGTCCGGATCGTTGGTGGGGCGCTCGTAGAGTTCGCGCAGCACCGGTACGGCGGGTTGGAATTGTCTCGCCAAGAGCCACGCATAGGCGTGCGCGTAATCAGTTAACGGCGCGCCCTGAGGCGCCGGAAATTCAGCCGGCTGTGCCAGGAACGCGACCAGCGCCGCCGCGGCCCGATCCTGCGGAGTAGCCTCGGCCAATGCTTTATGGGCGTGCTCGGCCGCAGCCGGGCGGTCGCCGGCTTCGATCAGCCATAAGGCGGCTTGCAGGTCCGCATCCACGCCAGTCAGGTTGGCGATACTCGCCAGGGCCGCGTGGCGCGCGCCGGTTTGCCAGGACCATGCCGCGGCGTGGAGCGGCGCATGCGGATCATGCGCGGCTTCGCGTCCGCTCAGGTAGCGATGGAAGAGGGCGTCCGCGCCGGAAACGTCGCCGGTCATGAGGCGGGCTTGCGCGGCTTTCAGGAGCTCGCCGGAATTGAGAGCAGCGGGCGCTTTCGCGTGGGCCGCCAGATAGAATTGCTCGGCCTCCGCGAAATGTCCCAGGGCATAATGTGCGTCGCCCAGCGAATCGAGCGGATTCGACTCATTAGGCCGCAATTGCTCGTAGGCTCGCAAGACACGGATGGCGGTGGGTAAGTCGCCTGAAAAAGCCGCGCAGTAGCCCATTGAGTTCAGCGCCACGACATCGTCCGGGCGAATGGCGAGCGCGCGGCGGAATTCGACGATGGCGCCGGCATAGGCGCGTGTCCGCATGAGCGCTTCGGCCAGCGTGCGATGATGGCTCGGATTTGCCGGATCGGCTTGGGCGGCGGCGCGCAAGGCTGCCACCTGCGCGGAAAAATCGCCGCGCAGGGTGGCGGCGGCCAGATCGAGGGCGGCGCGATCGAGAGCCGTGAATTGGGCTTGATGCGTGCGGGCCACTTCGAGAACGCGGCCGGCGCCTGCCCGGTCGCGCCGCGCCATGGCCAGATCCAGCCCGAGCACGTAGGCCCGTCCGAAGCCCGGGTCGGCGGCCGCGGCTGCTGACAGATGCTGCGAAGCGGCGCCGGGATCGGGCGCTTCCGACGCTTCGACGTACTCGCGCAACGCTTCCGCATTGCGCGTGCCGTAGGAATGCGCGTCCCCGAACCGATTGGCTAGTATGGCGGCGACGGGAAAGATGCCATCACGCAGAGGTCCGGCAGCCGAGACGGATCGCACCATTTTGTGCGTTGTCAGATCTTCTTCGACGGCTGTGGCGCGCAGGGTTTGGTTAACCACCGAGAAGTAACCGTAAACGACCCGGTTCGCGCCGCCCATCAGCGCGTCGGTGGCCTCAGCGGAGATTCCGGGCGACGGGCGACGGATGCCGAGCCACGCATCTAAGGCGTGCAGCGTGTGCCAGCCCATCACATATCGGGCCGGGGACCCCTGCAGGCTGCCAGTCAGAACTTCGCTGAATCCGCGGCCCATCCATTCGAGCGACGGATCGTCCGAGAGATTTTCAAAACGCAGGATGGCAAGCCGCTCTACCGGCGGTTCGCCCGCGCGATTGCAGCCGATGAGCAGAACGAAGAGACAAACGACAAACGCTACGATCCCCTGCCTCACGGTCGCGTTCCGGCGGGAGACCGGTAGCGGCTAAAGGACACGCGGCTCCAGCCTGAGTAGCTCCTTGAATTCGGGCAAGTCGCGGTAGGCGGCGAATTCGGGATCCTGCATCAGCTTCTTACGGTCGGTGAAGCCTTCCTCCAGAGCCTTGCGAATGTATTCGAAGGCGCGATCCTTCTGGCCCTCCTTGGCATAGGCGCGGGCCAGATAATAATGGAACTTGGCGCGTTCATCGACCGCGCGCTCCTGCAACAGCACGCCGTAAGAGTTGCGGTGTTCGAATACTTCCGGATCCAGCCGCAGAGCGGTATCGTACGCCTGAACCGCGTCTTTGTATTTCTTCTGGGCGAAGTAAGCCGTGCCCAGGTTGCTGTAAATGGACGCGGCTTGCGGCGCCAGCTTGAGCGCCCGTTTGTAATAGCGCGCCGCGCGGCCATAGCGTTTCTCGGCGTAATAGATGGTACCCGCGTTGTTGACTGCCTCGGCGTACTTGGAATCCAGCCGCATGGCGCGCTGGTAGCGCTTCATGGCAGCGTCCAGTTGCATCATCTGGTGGTAGGCGATGCCCATCTTGTTCCAGATGACCGCGGAGTTCTGCGGCGCCTGTTCATAGGATTCGATGGCTTCGCGGTACATCTTGCGGGCCATGTGAATATCGCCGAGCTCCTCGGGACCCAACTGCTGGGGGACTGGCTTGGAGACGGCTTGATCGATCTGAGACGGAAGGGAATCGGGACCCGGTTTAGCGTCCTGCGCGACGAGGCTACCGGTGGCCAGACAACCAGCCAAGAGGACTAGGAAGTTACGAGCGGAAAGCATAAGGCCTCCCTCTGGGTTCTATTTAAACACACCCAGCAGGCGGCGGAACAGACTTTTTTTCTCCTTCGGCTTATCGGTCTTCTGGGTGGCCGGCTGAGGCGGAGGCTGAACGGGCGGACGTTTCGATGCCAGAACCGGGGGCGACTGCGTATCTGTCTTCGCCGGCGCATCGTTAACCGGCGGATTAGAAGGAATTTCCCATCCGGCCACGTGAGTTACGCTCTGGCCATGGCTGTGTAGGGGGCACGATGTTACCGGCTGCGTGCCCGAGATGTAAACTTCGGTGGATGTAACCGGGCAATTCGGGGTCGCCAACATCCCGGATTCGGGGTCGATTTGGACGGAAACGATGCCGTCGGGGGCTTCGAAGGGCTGCGCGTTGCGATAGGCGCGATAGTCCAGGGCGCGCTTCATGAATTCCGTCCAGATGGGCAGTGCGGAGTGCGCGCCTTCCAGATCCAACTGGCGGTCGTCGTCAAAGCCAACCCACACAATGCAGAGCAGTTCGGAAGTGTAGCCTGCGAACCAGCCGTCGTGAGAAGTGCCGGTTTTGCCCGCCGCCGGAACCGTGAAGCCACGCGCGCGCACGCCCGCGGCAGTGCCGCTGCGCATCACTTCTTCCATCAGATTGGTCATCAGGTAAGCCACCCGAGGATCGAGGACAGGGTGCTCTTCCATCTGATTCTGGTAGATCTCGCGGCCACCCTGAGACCGGACCATGGAGACGAAGTTAGGCTTCACATAGACGCCGTGGTTGGCAAAGATGGTGTACGCTCCGGCCATCTCCATAGGTGTCACGTCATAAGACCCCAGTGCCACGGCCGGCGTCGGCTGGATGTTGTAATTCAAGCCGGCCTTCTTTGCTAAGTCCACGACATTCTGGAAGCCGACCATCTCGCCGACCTTTACCGTAGCGACATTCATCGACTTAGCCAGCGCTTCGCGCAGCGTGACTGTGCCGTGGAACTCGTGCTTGAAGTTACTGGGCGCGTATGGCTTGTTGTCGTACCAGAAAGTAGTCGGCTCATCCACAACCGTGGTTCCGGCAGTCAGGATATGTGCGCCGCCTTCGAGCGCAGTATTTAGGGCGGCCGTGTAGACGAAGGGCTTGAAGATCGACCCCGGCTGGCGTTTCGCCAGGATGTGGTTGAGCTGGCTGGCGCCGTAGTTTCGCCCGCCGGAAAGCGCCTTGATCTCGCCGGTGTGCGGGTCGAGCGCAATCAGCGCGCACTGCGCTTCGGGAATGGGCTGGCCCTTGAACCGCTTCTGCTTGCGGATCTGCTCGTCTACACCCAGCATCCCTTCGCGAATGGCCTCGGTTGCGGCGCGCTGCAGATCCAGATCGAGCGTGGTATAAACCCGGAAGGAGTTGGCCTGGAAGTCGATATCCTGGAACTGGCTTTGCAGGAACTCGTTCACCTGGTCGACGAAATAAGGGGCGTCCACGGATTGGCTGGCGCCCTTGGCCAGGTTCAGCGGAGATTCCTCGGCCAGCGCGTACTCCCGGTCATCGACGTCGCCGTTCTGGCGCATCAACGAGAGGACCACGTTGCGGCGCTCGCGCACGCGATCGGGATAGCGGAAGGGATTGTAATAGCCGGGGCGCTGGATCATGCCGGCCAGCGTCGCGGCTTCGGGCAGGGTCAGCTGGCGGATGTCTTTTCCGAAGTAAGCCTCGGAGGCCTCGCCAAAGCCGTTGATGCTGAAGCTGCCGCGGCGGCCCAGGTAGATCTGGTTGGCGTAATCCTCGAAGATCTGTTGCTTGGAAAGCGTTTGCTCCAGGCGCAGGGTGATCAGAAATTCGGCCAGCTTGCGGGTCCAGCGCTTTTCGGGCTCGAGCCACAGGCCGCGCGCGAGCTGCTGGCTCAGGGTGGAAGCGCCCTGCTCTTTGCGGCCCTCCCGCAGGTCGACGTAGGCCGCCTTGACGATGCGTAACGGATCGAAGCCCTGGTGCTGGAAGAATCGCTTGTCTTCGGCCGAGGTGACGGCATCGATGAGGACCTTCGGAATGTCATCGAACTTCACCAGCCGGCGTTTCTCCCGGTTCCGGTCGAACAGGTTGGTGATCAGTTGCGGCTCGAGCTGATACTGGCCACGGCTGGTGTTGTCGCGCAGCGAAACGATCTGCGAGATATGGCCCCCGGTAAACTTGATGACGCCGGCTTCTTCATCGAAATACGAGTCGGGCCCGGGGTAGATTTCGATACCGTGGTCCGGGCGGATCTGAAACCAGCCCATGGCATTGCCGCGCGACTCGGTGTACCCGCAGCTCCGCAGTTGGGCGGCGATCTGATCGGCGGTAACGGCGTCGCCCACAGCGATCAGGCGCGGCGCGGCAAAAATCTTGGCCGTGTTGGCGAACGGGCCGGCGCGCAGCTTCTGATCGATCAGCCGGGAGTATTTGGTGTAGTAATACGTGGAGACGCCGGCCAACAGAACGAACGCCAGGGTGGCCGCGATCGTCAGGGTCTTGCCGAAAGGATGGAGAAAAAAGCGGACCAGGTAAGCCTTGCGCGGCACCCTTACCTTGACCCTGCTGCTTCTCGGCGCGGCTTTTTTCACTGGCACTAACAACAATTCTCTCATAGCCGGCCATTGGAGAGCGGCGCGCGGGCCGGACGGGCGGGAAAACAAGCCCTATCTGCTGCCGGCGCCCGGATAAAAGTGCAGGTCGACAGTATAGAGAGGCAGGTCCACGCGGACGATGTAGCGAACGTCAATGCGCACGCTCTCGAACGTTCGTTTGATGTGCACGTTATCGGCCACCACCGGAAGGCCCAGACTGTCCGCCTTTTCCAGCACCCGGGCGCGCAAAACATCATCGGATAGGCCACCGGCTCCGGTGCGGTGTGTCACTTCTTCCACGTATTGCTGCAATTCCTGGTTATGGAAGTAGACCGGAATCAGACGAACTCCCAGGAACACCAGAATCGCCAGGACCGCGATGCCGGCCGCCTGGCGCAGGCGCGTAGCGATCACGAGCGCTCGTCCGTGTCACGGGCGGAGGCGTACAGCTCGTCCCAGATCTCGCCGTGCGGATTCCACTCAGGGTTCTCAAGACCGGAGATTTGCAGTTCTTCGAGCTTCAGCGTGCCGTGGCCGTAGGGGCAAATGTACTCGATGCGCGGCCTGCCGAGCAACAGCATGGCGCCCCACGATCCGGTCTCTACCGGCATACGCAGGCGCCGCAGGCAAACGCGGCAGCGATAGCGCTGGTCCCAGATGCACAGGTACAGCACTCCGCAGCAGCCCAGAAACCACAGGCCGGTCAGCAGGGTGTAGAGCAGATCGTATCCGAAGCGCGGCGGGGCGTAATTCAGGAACCTGGCCGGGGCGGGCCAGGAAGAATTCAACAGGCGCAACACGCCGTACATCAAAGCGGCGGACAACCCCAGTTTTCCAGTAAGATAGGCCCAATACCGCATAAGCGATTAGATGCCGTTAAGACCTGCCAAGTTTCCACCCTAACTGCGGAACAGATTGCGTGCCAGGAAGAAGACATTCGCCGGCCGCTCCGCCAGACGGCGCATGAAATATGGATACCATGCCTGGCCGTAAGGTACGTACAATCGTAGCCGATACCCTTCGTTAACCAGCCGCCGCTGGATGTCGCGGCGGATACCGTAAAGCATCTGGAACTCGAAGGAGTCGCGCGGTATCTTGCGCGACTCCACAAAGCGCTTGGTCTGTTCGACGATTTGCTCATCATGCGTGGCTATAGCTGGATAAACGCCTTTTTGTAGCAGAAGGTTCATCAGCTCCACATAATTCCGATCCACATCAGCTTTCTTCTGGAAAGCCACCGCAGCCGGCTCCAGGTAAGCGCCCTTGCACAAGCGCACCCGGATACCGCGATCGCACAGCATTTCAACATCTTTCCGGCTGCGATAGAGATAAGCCTGGATTACGGCGCCGGTGGCCTGGTATTTCGCATGCAGGCTGGTCACTAAGTCCAGCGTGCGATCGGTATACTCGCTCGACTCCATATCGATGCGCACGAAGTTCCCTTGATCCTTGGCTTGGCGGACTAACGCCTCCACGTTCGCCCGGCAGGCGCCGGCTGACAGATCCATGCCGAACTGAGTCAGCTTGATGGAGACGTTGCCGTTGATCTTGCGCTCACCGATATCCGTGAGAGCTCGCAGGTAGGCATCGCGGGAGGCCTGCGCCTCGGCCACCGAGGAGACGTTCTCGCCCAGGTGATCCAGCGTGACCGAGATTCCTTGCGAATTGATCAACTGGCAGGTGGACAGCGCGTCCGGCAGATTGTCGCCCGCCACGAAACGCGACGAGAAGCGGTAGGCCCAGCCGGAGGTCTCCATCCATTTTCGCAGGCGGCGCTGGCGCGAGAGGAACAGGAAGAACGTGCGCATGATTACGTACTCAAGTTCAACATAGCGCGTGGCGCGGTGGTGGACTGCGTCGAATCAATTCCGGCGCGTGTGCTTGACTTGCCAGGCCAATTCCTATATCTTGATAGAGATTGGTACAATTGCCCGACTTCGAATCCGCTCCAGCCGAGGAGGTGCTCTCTTGGGCTCTCTCCACCTACGGCGATTCGGTGGCCATTTCCACCAGCTTTCAGAAGGAAGGCATGGTAGTGATCGACATGGCGGCACGCATCGATCCGCATGTGCGCGTCTTCACTATCGACACCGGGCGACTGCCCGAGGAGACGCACCAGATGGTGGAAACCGTCCGGCAGCGTTACGGAATCCCGGTGGAGATTGTGTTTCCGGAGGCTTCCGAGGTGGAATCCATGATCGCGGCGCACGGCCCGAACCTGTTTTACCGGGAAGTGGCGCTGCGCAAGCTCTGCTGCCATGTACGCAAAGTGCGTCCGCTGGAACGGAAGCTGGCCACGCTGCGCGCCTGGGTGGTCGGGTTGCGCCGCGCGCAGACCGAATCGCGCGCGGACATCCAGAAGGTCGAGTTGCGAGAGGGCACGGTCAAGATCAGCCCGCTGGCCGATTGGCCCAAGCAGGCTGTGGAGGACTACATCCGCCGCCACGACGTGCCGGTGCACCCGCTGTACGCCAAAGGCTTTCCGAGCATCGGCTGCGGCCCTTGCACGCGCGCGGTCTTCGACTGCGAGAATGATCGCGCCGGTCGCTGGTGGTGGGAGCAGAACGAAGAGAAGGAATGCGGCATTCACATTGCGCCTAACGGGCGGGCGATGCGGCAGGCCGAGGTTCTGCTGGCGCAAATCACCGCGGCGCGCTGAAGCGTTCAGTTCCGCGTGCGGTATTCTGAAGCTAAGCATGTCCGCTCCCATCCCGGGACGCGAGGGCGAGCCGCCATCGCTGGTTCTCCAGGAGCTATCCGATCAACCCGACCTTGCGGCGTCCGCCGGGTTACCGCCCGCGGGCGAACCCCACGGCATTCGCCAGGCCTTCCGTGCGCTGCGCCATCGCAATTTCCGCTTGTTCATCACCGGCCAGATTGTCTCGTTGATCGGCACCTGGATGCAGAACGTGGCGCAGGCCTGGCTGGTTTACCGCCTGACGCATTCGGAAATGCTGCTCGGGACGGCGTGGTTTTGTACGCAGGTACCGGTCTTCGCCTTCGGCTCTCTGGGCGGATTGGCGGCGGACCGGCACTCGCGCCATCGCCTGGTGGTGCTGACGCAGACGCTCTCCATGTGCCAGGCTTTTGCGCTGGCGGCGCTGACGCTCACCGGAACCGTCCAAGTATGGCAAATCCTGGTGCTGGCGGCCGGGCTCGGCACGATCAACGCGTTCGATATGCCGGCCCGCCAATCGCTCATTATCGAGATGACCAGCAAAGATGACCTGCTCAACGCCATCTCGCTCAACTCGGCGGTCTTCAACTGCGCCCGCGTGGTGGGTCCGGCCATTGCCGGCCTGGTCGTGGCGATGGTCGGCGAAGGCGTGTGCTTTCTGATGAACGGCCTCAGCTTTCTAGCGGTGATCGGCTGTCTGCTGGCGATGCGTCTGCCCAAGATTACGCGTACCGTGCGGGATTCCCCCTGGGCGCACCTGGTGCAAGGCTTCAAGTACGTTAACGCCAACCGCGCCGTCCGGACGACGCTCGGCATGATGGGCGCAGTGACCATCTCCGGGATGCCTGCCCTGGTGCTGATGCCATTCTTCGCCGATGAGATTTTCCATCGCGGTTCGCGCGGCCTGGGGGTTCTGCTGGGCGGCATGGGCGTGGGCGCCGTTGTCGGAACGGTGGTGCTGGCGTGGAAGGCGCGGCTGTCCGGCCTGCCCAAGGTGATCCTGTGGAACGCGCTGTTGTTGGGCGCTAGTTTCTGTGTGTTTGCGTGGTCGAACGAGTTCTATTTTTCGCTGGCTATTATGCCGCTGATTGGATATAGTGTGATGCGTCAGTTGGCTTCGGCCAATACCCTGATTCAAACCATCATTCCCGATGAATTCCGCGGCCGCACCATGGCCTTCTATTCGATGACCGTGGTCGGGCTCGGACCTTTTGGCAGCCTGGCGGCGGGCGCCCTCGCGCATGCTTACGGCACGCGGCTGACGGTATTTGCCGGCGGCCTGCTGGCGATCTCGGCCGCCTGCGTTTTCCGTTTCAAGATGAAGGTATTCCGGGAGGTCCAGTAGTGCGCCATCGCATCGAGGTGCTCGGGCTGGCGATGCTCGTGGCTGCGGCTGCCGGGGCGCAGTCTGGTGTTGACCGTAAACAGGCGCGCGAGGTCTTCGACCAGGTCGGCGAGATCATGCAGGAGTTGCACGAGATCACCGGATTCAAGATTCGCCACAAGGTGCCGGCCGAAATCATCAGCCGCGACAAGGTGAAGGACTTCCTCGAAAAGCGCATGCAGGAAACCACCACGCCGGAGGAAATCCGGGTTGAAGAGCTGACCCTCAAGAAATTCGGCTTGGTGCCGCAGGATTTCGATCTGGCGAAAAATACGGTGGACTTGCTGACGGAGCAGGCCGCCGCCTTTTACGATTTTCACAAGAAGTGCCTGTTCATCACCGACTGGACGCCTTCGGCCACGCGGGAGCCGGCGCTGGTGCACGAGTTGGGGCACGCGCTGGCGGATCAAAATGTCAACCTGGATAAGTTCATCAAGCAGGGCAGTAAGAGCGACGACGGATCGCTGGCGCGCATGGCGGTGATGGAGGGTCAGGCCACCTGGCTGATGGCCGAGTACCTGGCGCGCAAGGCCGGGCAGTCGCTGGCCGACTCTCCGGCGCTGCTCGAAAGCATGGTGGGCGGTGTGGAATCGGGCGCCAGCCAGTATCCGGTCTTCGAAAGCGAGCCGCTGTATTTGCGCGAGACGCTGGTGTTCCCTTACAGCCAGGGCCTGCTGTTCCAGAACGCGGTCTATCTGAAGATGAAGCAGGCGGCCTTCGAGGAAGTGTTTCGCCGGCCGCCGGTTTCGACGCAGCAGATCCTGCATCCGGATGCATACTTCGCCGCGCGCGAACCGGCGCATCCGGCGCTGCCCGAACTGGCGGATACGCACGGCTACAAGCGCATCGCGGATGGCAACATGGGCGAATTGGATCATTCGATTCTGCTGCGGCAGTATTGCGGCGAAGCCGAGTCCAAGGAACTGGCGCCCCAATGGCGGGGCGGGGCCTATGCGCTGCTCGAGCGCCACTCGCCGGCACGGGTTGTTTTGCTTTACGCGGCGGAATGGGCCTCGGCCGCTTCGGCCGAAAAATACTTCCGGCTCTACGGGCAAGTGCTCGCCAAGAAATGGAAGCACCTGGCCATCGAGTCCGAGAGCGATACGGCGTTTTCCGGCCAGGGTGATGATGGATACTTTCGCGTGCAGTTATCAGGCGCGATCGTGACCAGCATCGAAGGAGCGGAGAATCCCGTGAACCCCATGCGATAAACTGTTGGATCATGCACAGCCGATCGATTAGGCGAGTGTTTCTGGGAATCTGCCTGGCTACGATGATGGCCGGCGCTGCAGACTTGCCGCGCCCCGCCAAGGATTTCGCGATCAAACTCACGGGTGGGAAACAGATCCAGATCAGCCAGTACAAAGGAAAGGTCTGCGTGCTAGCCTTTATCCTGACGACTTGCCCGCACTGCCAGAAGACGGTCGGCTTCCTTTCGGCGCTACAGAAAGAACTCGGTCCGCGGGGATTGCAGGTGGTGGCGAGCGCCATCGAGGATGGTGCGTCCACGCACGTGACGGATTTCGTCCAGCGGTTCCAACCTGGCTTTCCGGTGGGCTTCAACGAACTCCAGCCCGCTGAAGACTACCTGCAACACCCGGCCATGCTCCGGCTGCTGATGCCCCAGTTGATCTTCATCGACCGCCACGGAGTAATTCGCGCGCAGTACAGCGGCGACGACAAGTTCTTCGCCGACAATCAGCAACAAAACCTGCGGACACAGATCGAAGCGCTGCTGAAGCCCGCGGCCCCGACGGCGAAAAAGCGGAGCAAGAGGGCCTAGCGGAGTCCTAACCTTCGGCCACTTGTGAGCCGTGGCCGCAATCCGGCAGACTGGGCAGCAGGGAAACGTATTTCCCTCCGATATGTCTACCGGGGTGACTGTCGACCTGATACGCGACGCTTTCATGATTGCCGTCACCGCGATGCTGGCCGTACGCCTGTGTTTGTCGGGGCTGAGCCGCCGCTATCGCTCCTTTTTCCTTTTTCTGATTCTTGAATTCGCGCGAGATTTGGCGCTTCTGCCCCTAAATCCCAGCGGGGCCGCGTATTACAAGGTCTGGGTCCTCACCGAGCCGATGGAATGGCTGTTCTATGCCCTGGTCGTGCTCGAAATCTACTCGCTGGTACTCGCGGATTATCGCGGACTGTATACCGCGGGACGCTGGTGTTTGATGCTGGCGGTCGGCGTTTCTTTGGCATGTGCGGCCTTGACGCTGGCTGCGCCCGTGCACTCGGTGCAGCAATCGCAACTGATGACCTACTATTACGTTGCCGAACGCGCCGTGTATTTCAGCCTGGCGGTGTTCCTGTTGACGATTCTGGCGCTTCTGATGCGATACCCGATTGTGCTGAACCGCAACATCATCGCGCACAGCCTGATTTTTTCGACCTATTTTCTCGTATGCGCCTGCTCGTATCAACTGCTGTCGGCAGGTGGCTTCCGGATGATCGGAGTGGTAAGGTTGGCCATCACGCTGCTCAACGTCGGCACCCTGGGCGCCTGGCTGGTGGCGCTCACCCAGGCGGGAGAGCAGCGCCGGCAGCAACTGCATCCTTCCTGGATGCCCGGACGCGAAGAGGAACTGGTCGGCCAACTGCAGCGATTGAATTTCGCCCTCCAGGGGCTGATCAACTAGCCCTGCCGTCCCGGCACCACATCGATCTGCAACATGGGATCGGCAGCCGGCACGTAGCTTTCTGCCAGGCCCAATTCCCTCCGCACGATATTTGCGCCTTGTGCGATGGCGCTCGCCTTATAAAACGCGATCTCGCGATTGCAGCCCTGCCGTCCGAAGCCGCAGTCGCTCGACACGATCAGTTTCTCGGCGGGAATGTACTGCAGGGCCTTGCGAATTTCGCCCGCCACATCTTCCGGCCGGTCGGCCTGTAGCACGCGATGGCTCACTGCTCCGATGCAGATCTTCTTCTTCAGATCGTTCTTGAAGGGCGCGAACAATTCGATGTCCTTCTGGTTGCGATCCTTCATCTCGAGCGTCCAGACATCGCCGCGGCAGCGTTCCAGGTAGATCTCGAGCGAAGCGGCGTAGCTGGTGTCCTCCATCACGCGCTGCATGTTCGGATTGCCCCAGCAGGTGTGGATCCACAGCTCGACATCATCCAGGCCCTGGACTTCGCGATTGAAGGCGTCCACCATGAACTTCACTTCTTCGTGATCCTTGCCGTAGGTGTTGGCCATGAAGTGGAACGTAGGCTCTTCGATCTGGATGCACCGGCAGCCCGCATCGCGCAGAGCGAGCAGTTCCTGGTTCATGGCTTCGGCCATATCCCAGATGATCTGGCGCTTGTCTTTGTAGTGGGCGGTGTGAATGTCGAGGAACAGCGCCATCACCTGCGAGGAGCATGTGCCGAATTTGACGGGCTTGCGCGTCTTGGCCTGGATCATCCGCCACAGCTTGGGATAATCGAGCGGGCGGTGTTCGATCTTGCCGGTCACGTGCGGCCAGCGCCACCCGGTGTAAATTTCGTTGAGCAGAGTGCCCGGCGGATAGTGCAGCCACGGCGCGGTGGTCTCTTCGGGCTGCAGATAGTCGCCTTCGAAGCCGGCCCAGCGCTGCAGCGGATAGTGATGCCAGGCGCGTCCGGCCAAGTCTTCATCCACGTGCAGATCGCCGTGCGTGAGAATATCAAGACCGGCGCGCTCCTGGTCGTTGATCAGGACAGCCATGGCGTCCTGCAGCTTCTCGCGGTAGCGGATGTCCAGCATGCAGGTATCGAGCGGCCGTCCCCACATGCTGACATCGAACCAGCGGGGGCGGGGGAATGATCCGGTGGTGGTGCTGGGCAGAATCTGATTGGCGGTCGCAGTGAACATGAATCCTCCAACGGGCATTGTAATGCGAGTCGCGACTTGGGTAGGCTGAGAACTATGCCGAACGACCTGGCCCACTACATCTGCTACCGCGCCGCCGGACCGATCCACATCGATGGCAAGCTCGACGAGCCCTCCTGGCTGGCCGCGCCGCGATCCGCGCCGTTCGTCGATATCGTGACCGGCGAGCCGGCCTGGTTCGATACGCGTGTGGCGCTGCTGTGGGACGACGATTGCCTGTACTTCGGCTTCACCGC
>DATKNQ010000251.1:0-11314 GCA_035541265.1 Bryobacteraceae bacterium | reverse complement strand
GTGTTCCGCATCGATCACGACGAGAATTTCAACCAGACTACGCACCTGCAGTACCAGCCCTGGAAGAAAGGGCCCTGGTTCGGGTTCAACTGGCGATACGATAGCGGCTTGGTAGCCGGCCCGGTGCCGTGCATCGGAGGCAATTGCGCGAATGGACCGAATGGGACTGATACCGAGGTGGATGTGTCCGGGCTGACGCCGGATCAGCAGTTCGAAGCCGGACTGTATTGCGGAAGCGTGCATGCCACTCCCACCACGCCGATCAGCCCAGATGGCTTGTGCCCTGGAAATATGTATGGGTCAAACCTGGTGAAGATTCCAGCCCCCGGCACGGAAAACGACGACCACAACCCGCCGCGCATTCAACCGCGTAGCCTTTTCGATGTGGCCGTGGGCGACGACAATCTTTTCAACGGCGACCGGTACAAGTGGAGCTTGCGATTCACGGTCGTGAATCTGACCGATAAATACGCGCTTTACAATTTCCTTTCCACATTCAGCGGAACGCACTACGTCACACCGCGCGCCATGACGGCCACGTTGGGATTTCACTTTTAGTTCTCGAATTCTGGTAAGTGGCCGCTTTGGGAAAAGCTCTGACGGACGCCGGCTTTCGAATTCTCCGGCGCAGCCTGGGCGGCCCGCACCCCGTCCGCCTCCTGCCGGGCGGCGATCCGGCGCGCGTATACAGCCATACCGGGACTGGGGCGCACGCCCGCGGCGTTCGCCGCGATCATGCCATAGCCGTCGCTGATCGCCGGATCGATGATGTGCGTGTATGCCACGGCCTGCGCAAAGTTCGAATAGAATCCGAACAGCGGCCGCGTCGGCGTGCGCCGCCTGTTCGTTTACTGGAATGCCATGCTCGCGCGCATACTGAAACGCCAGCGCCGGAAGCACTTGTTGATGGCGGGAAAAGCATCTCCCGCCAGGCTGGCCGAAACCGAGCACACTAATCCGATCCAGAACTTCATTAATACCCCTCCGTCACCCGAGTGCGCGACGTGATGAATATGCCCCGGATCTGGCCGGCTGGTGCGCTTCCCGTGCCCTCCCCGCTGGAACCGCATCGGCCAGCAGCATGATCGAGCCCGCAAACAGCAAGGTATCCGCAATGTAATTGATGGCCGTAATCACGTCCGCAGGCTTTCTCGCCACCACGAACATCGGCACATAGAGCAGAATCACCAGCACCGTGGTGACCACCGCCAGCCATGTAGCGGCTGCCCGCGCCTGGCGGCCGATTAAGATCAGACCGCCGCACACCAACAGCGCCGTGCCCTCGACGAAACCCCAAACGGAGTGCAAAGGAATCCACGGCTGCGTTTGCTGTTCCAGCGGAACGCCCGGCAGGAATTGCGGATGCAGGAAATGCTCGACGGCATAAAACAGCAGCACCAGCGCGATCGTCACGCGGCACACCGCCACCAGGCGGGGAGCTCTGGTCAGCATGCCGGTAAGCGCCCACGCACCGCAAGCGAACAGCGTCTCCCGCGCCGCCACGGTCCATGCAAACCGGTTGTGCGGGTGCCGCATAGCGCCCGGCGCGTGAATGAGCAGGACGAACAGCAGAAGCATCAGGCCCGCGAGAGCCGAAGACCAGCGCACCACCCTCCCCGCGGCCAGGCTGCACGCGGCGGCGATCAGCGCGCAGCCCACAAAATAAGTCCAGAACAGCCGCGCCGGCATCCACGCGGGGACCATCCGCATCAGGTCTTTCGCGCTGGTGAAATGTTCGGCGCCGAATACCGCAAACCCCAGCGCCACGAAGACCGCGCCCAGCGGCAGAACGCCATCCAGACTGAACGACAGGCGCCGCCGTACGCGCAGCACCCCAATTACAAAGAGCAGGACTCCGCCAAACTCCGGTCCAAAAAGATATTGCCAATAATCGCGCGCGGTCACAGGGCGTCTCTGAATGCCCGCTCATCGTAGCATTCAATTGACACACTGCCTAGATCCACTTTGACCCGGAAGGACCTTACCAGCGTAGTGATGGGCAGGATTGCGTGGCTTTCGCCGCTCCTGCGATCTGGGAACGGAACTTGGGTGAAGCATTTCTGTAGGGGGCGATGGACTCGGCATGGATGGATCTGTCACAAAGTGAACAGGCTGTCTTGAGAACCGAAGGGCCGCGCTGCCGTCCTATGGACGTTACCGCGCTTCCGCCGCAGTTTGCTGATGCGCGCTATGTATCTGAGCCGGAGGCTTGGGCGCACGAAGGTTTCCAGTCGCCGCTGGAAGCGATCCTTTCGGCGAAAGCTGCATCGATGAATATCGATATCGCGATGAGCCAGGATCGTTCGTCCCACGGGACTGGACGCTACGCCTGCCCGGATTGAACACCGGCATCCAGCGCGCCTATCTTTTCGGCGACCCCGGCCAGAAGTCTCTCGCGGTGCTCCACGATGACTCCACCGGACCATCCGTCGCCGCGCCGCAGTGCGATTGCTTCCTGCCGGTCGTCGCGCTCGAACTGCGCGGAGAGGTCGTCGTGGAACAACCGGACACCGCCATCACTTCCGGAGACACGATCACGCTGCCGGCCGGCAAGGCCGAGCGCTTCTACAACAGCATTGGCGAAGGCTATTACGACCCGCCGCGCAGACGTGGTCGTGGGTAACCGGATTCTGCGCCTCTCCGTGCACGGAGACGGCAAACAGCCGCTCGCGTCCGGCGGCCTCGCAGGCCGCCAGGCCCTACTTTCGCGCCTCGAAGCGCACTGCCACTTCCGTCTCGACACTCACAGGCTTGCCGCGCTTGACCGTGGGCTTATAGCGGAACTGAGACCACGGCACAGCCTCACAGAGCTGCGCGCCGGTCTCCAGGTCCGAGACCTTCCCGTCCTTGTCGATAACCAGTTTGCAGTGGGCCGTTCCTCCCGTGGGCGCCCACAAAGGCGCGGTTTGAACGGTCGCTCCCTCGATCAGAAGAGCGCTTTGTTTGTCCGCCGGCACAGTCACTTCCGCGATCTCTTCTCCCTCGGCGCCCGCGGCCGTCTCCGCCTTCTTGGCCTTCTCCTCCGGTGTCACCTCCCGGATGCGCGTCACCAGGAAAACGTGCCTGGCGGGATACCGCTTGATCCTGGCACAGAGGACCTGCGCGTGCAAATCCGTCACATCCATGGCCAGCCCTGGCCAAGCCGTCCTGACGACACTCAAGCAGCTCGCCGCCAGCGGATAACCGTTCTTGCCCTGGTCCGGATCGCCGAGCGCGTCAATCGCCTTTTGCGCATCTACGCCCTCGGCAACATATTCCTTCGTGGCATCTACCTCAAAGCCCTTCCGGAAGAACAGGCGGTAGCGGCGCAGGCCGTCCAGAAGGTACACGGAAGGCCCACCCGCGTTCAGAGCGACATCTGTAGCGGTCGTTTCCGTCAGAATTTCCTGAACCTTCCCCTGGATTTTGTCAGGCGCTTTTGCCGCGCTTTTGGATTCCTTGGACGATGGGCCGCTCGAGCAACCGCCCAACCCCGCGATAGCCAGTACGAGAAAGCAGAAAGAGTATGCACTGCGGTACATATACCGTGCCTCGCTTTCAAGACATTTGGATCCGAATTTGAAGGTAGCACAGGGTATCGCCGTTGCCAATGCTGCCTGGCCGCTCATTCGCCGGCGGGGCGATGATCGCTGCGGCTTTGGCTGCGCCGCGTCCGCGCGGAACTCAAGAGGCGTATCGCAGCGGGCTTGAGGGGACCGCCGCGTTTGCCGCTTCCAGGAAACTGCGCAGGTCCCCGTCGCTGATCTCCGGCAGACCCGGTGCCACATTGTTGAGCTTGCCCTGCCGCATCCAGCTTTCCAGTTGGTCCACCAAATCGAAAAGGTGGTCGAAGGATTCCACGACGAACAGGATCGGCTGATAGTGATCGATTTCCGCGCCTTGATTGACCACCCACTCAATCTGGATCGGGTAGCGGCCCACTTCATCCGACTCAATGGCGTGCTGCAATTCGCCGTACGAACTGAGCAGACCGCTGCCGTACGCACACGTACCCCGCGGACCGCGCATCAGCCCGAACTCCACCGTGAACCAGAAAAAACGCGACATGGCGCGCAGCACGCTGGCCAGGCGCCGCGCGCGTTCTCTCTCGTCGCGGATGCCCGCAGTGATCTCTACCGCCGTATACGCGCAATCCCCGAAACGCACCAGGGTGTCCGCAAACACCTTCTCGGTGTGCATTGGCACATGGCCCGCGACGTCGTGGAAGATATCCGGTTCCGGAAGATAGTCCAGACGGTTGGCGTCCCGAATCGTGATGGTCGTCGGAAACTCGCGCCGGCGGAGGCAGTCGAAAAAGAGAAACCCCGGCACATAGCCGCTCACCGCTTTAGCCTGAAAGCCGGTCAGGGGGCGCAGCGTCCGGTTGACCTCGCTTAGCCGCGGGATGCGATCGGTGGGCAGTCGCAGGACCTCAATCCCCCTCAGGAAACGCTCGTTGGCGTAGCGTTCCCAGCGCGGGCGAATCCGCTGGCATAAGCGGCGCCACGACTCGTGGTTCGCTGCGGTGTACAGGTCGTAAACCTGTTCGATGTAAAGCTCGCCCCGCGAACGCGCTTCCTCCACGAAGGGCGCGTTGCCGGTGGTCAGCCCCAGCTTCTGCGCGTCGCAAACGAGTGCCGGTTCAGACATGTTCCCTCCCTTGCGTTCCATCCCTGTTACGGTTATATCAGAGGCTCTTACCGAATACAACCACTTTTAAGAGGTGCTCCTTCAGAACGTACAGAGGACAGTTCAAACACGCATCCGTCCACCAGCGCTCCGATCGTTCGGCAACCGCCCATTGGAATACGCCTGCGCAGCTTGCCCGTCCAGCACCCGCCCCCTCTAAAATCCCGCCGCCCCCTCAGTCACAACCCCGCAAAAAAATCCCCTCGTCCCAAACCCGTTGATCCACCGGCAGCCGCCCCATCCGGCTTCGCCACAAACCCCAATCCCGCCTGGCCCGCCTGCTACCGTATAGCCGGTAATCGAAGGCGCAACCCTATGGCATCCGACCTACAAATCGCGGCCAACCGCCGCAACGCACGCAAATCCACCGGACCCCGCTCTCCCGAAGGCAAAGCCCGCGTCGCCTGCAACGCTCTCCGCCACGGCCTCCGCGCCCGTACCACGATCATCCTCCCCGAAGAAAACCCCGAAGAATTCTACGAACTGCACGCCGCCATCCAGGCGCATTACCAGCCCCAAAATCCTCCGGAGCAGCACTTGGTCGGCGATATGGCCAACGCCGAATGGAAGCTCGCACGTAGCGAAAGGCTCGAGGCCGATCTCTGGGCGGAAGACATGCCTGCCAGCGTCCGCAGCCTGCACCTCGCCCGCCTCGGCCAGTCCCAGGCCCGCCTCAAGCAGGATTGGCAGAAGGCTTACCGGGAACTGGAACGCATCCGCCGCGAACGCACCGGCCAGGACGCCCCGCCGCCATCCGGACAGCCCGCCAAAAATGCTAAAAAGTTCGTGCCGCCCGAAAAGCTGGAAGTCTCCTGGTATAATCCGCGCACCGGCGAAGAGCAGATCATCGCCCGCACCGTCAACGGTAAGCCCGTCGACGAATTCCCGCGCGATCCCGATCCGCCCGCCAAACCTGCCGCTTAAGCCCAAGAATTCTCAAAGTAAATTCCAGAGGATTACACGCCCGCTTTGCGCCCTGATTCATTTCCGCCCGCCGCCAATTCCATCTCCCACCCGCCTGTCGTTTGCCAGTAAGTAGGCATATGACAGGCATATAGCTTCGAGCTGTCCCGGTCACCCCGGTTCCCATTCTCCGGATTTAATTAGCGCCTTCGTTTGAGCAACTTACCATCCCTGCCGTAACTTCCCCCTCTGCCGGACCGCTATCGTGGTCCCGAAAAAGAGAGTTCCGGAAGGCCTGGAACTTCGCCAATGCAGCTAGCACCCGAGCCGATTATTATCATTATCATCGACGGGTTCGTGGCTTAAAGCCAGAATACACAGAAAAAATCCGCGCTTAACCCAGCGCGTCACCCAAATTTCCACGAAAATCGGTGCCACATTAAAGGCAAATCCTGGTATGATTCTTTGGGGGTGCTCCACTAAGGCTACCCCCAAAGAACACCAGACCGGAAATATCCCAAATCGTAAGGCTGGGCAGGATTAATGAAGACCAGATTATTGGTCTCCTTGTTATTAACAATCCCGCTCGCTGGAACGTTGGTTCGCTCCGTTCCGCCGCCCAGGACGCCGTCCCTGGTCCAGTATGCGCAGCGGGCTGCCTTCCCGAATCCCCTCAAAGCTACGCTGGCCCAATTCGCCAGATCTTACTTTGACGGCCATATCGCGGCTGCTGCCGGTCTCGCGCGCCGCGGCTGTCAGCAGGCCTCCCTAGCGCATCTGCCTCACTGGGAAGCCCGCTTCCTCCAAAATCTGGCCGGCTGCCAACTCGCGCTCCATCAATATCAGGAAGCGCTCCGGAATTTTGTCGCCGCGCGCCAATTAGCCGAGGCCGCCCGGGACCCGTCAACGGCCGGCAAAATCGAAATCAATATCTCGTCTTTATATACTCAACTTGGACAAATTGACGCCGCGCTCGATGCCGCTGCGCACGCCGGCGCCGTGCTCTCCGCAAGCCAACGCCCCCAGGTCTGGATCCACATGGCCACCCTCCGCGCCGCCCAGGACCGCATGCCCCAAGCCCTGGCGCTCTTCGCTCAAGGCATCGCCGCCGCCGATCGCGCCCGCGATCTGTCCACATATACCATCGGCTGGAACGACCTCGGAGAAGAATATCTGAAACGCCGCCAGTTCCCGCGCGCCGAGCGCGCTTTTCTGGAGGCCTATCGCGTCCGCAAGCTCAACCATCTCCGTGGTCTCGAAAGCTGCTATCGCTATCTCGGCCTGCTGCGTTTCGAGCAGGGTGACCTCCCGGACGCCTCCCTCCTCCTCAATCGCGCCGTCGCGTTCGTCCGCCAGCCCGGAGGCCTCGTCCCCGATTGGGAAATCTACTACGCGCGCGGCCGCGTGCGCTTCTCGCAGCACCGCCTCGATCCCGCGCTGGACGATCTCCGCATCGCCGTCCGCCTCGCCCGCACCTGGCGCCGCGGCGCCCCGCCCGATGACGCCACCCGCATCGCGGCCGAAAACTCCATTCAGAAGGTGTACGCCGCGCTCATCGACGCTGGCAACCAGCTCTACTTTGAAACCCATCGCCCCGCGCTCGCCCAGGAAACCTTCGAGTCGGCCGAGGCCAACCGCGCCGCCAGCCTTCGCGCATTGCTCGCCGAACCCGCCGGATGGCGCCGCAATCTGCCTCCCGCCTATTGGGAAACTCTCCGCCGGCTCGAGTCCGCCGAAGTCGAATTGCTGCGCACTCCGGGCGCGCCGGGGCTCGCCGACCACGTGCGGCAGCTACGGGGCGCGCTCATTCAATGGGAATCGCAGGCCGGCTCCAACACCGATCGCGAAGCCCCCGATCTGCTGGCCCATACCCGCCGCACACTCCGCGCGGATACGGCTTTTTTCTCCTTCTACCTCGCCCCCGCGAATTCTTATCTGTGGGCCGTCTCGCGCGAATGCTTCTCGCTCTATCGCCTGCCCCCCGGCCCCGATATCGCTGCCTTGGTCGATCGCTTTTCCCGGGACGTTCGCCGCGGCGGCGCCGATTCTCAAACCGCCGGTGCCCAGCTTTTCCAGATCCTGTTCGGCCAGCTCGACCCCGCCTTCCGCAACAAGCCCCGCTGGCTGCTGGCGCTCGATGCCCAGTTGTTTGAGCTGCCCCTCGCCGCGCTTTCCGCCGCAACGCGCGCCGGCCAGCCTGTCTACCTCGCTGAGCGTCACACCTTGCAATTGATCTCCGGCGCCGCCATGCTCGCGGCCCCCGTCCCGGCTGCCCCTTCCCCCACCGGTCCTTTTCTCGCCGTCGCCGATCCTATCTATAACACCGCTGATCCGCGCTGGAACGGGCCGCGCTCCACTTCACTGTTCGGTCTCTTCACCGCCCGCGCCGGCCAGGCGGACGCTACCGCCGGTCTGCCGCTCGCCCGCCTGGTGGGCAGCGCTCACGAAGCCGCCGCCTCCGCCGCCGCGTGGGGAGGCCGCCCCGTTCTCCTCGAAGGGCCGGCCGCTTCCCGCGCCCGCCTGCTGCGCGAGCTCGCACTGCGCCCCGCCGTGCTGCACTTCGCCACCCACATGCTGCGCTCCAGCCAGTCCACCCGCCCCGGCCTGATCGTCCTCAGCCTCAACTCCGCCGGCCAGAACGAAGTGCTCAGCCCCGTCGAAATCGCTACCTGGAATCTCCACGGCGCTCTGGTTTCTTTAAGCGGTTGCAGCTCCGGATCGGCCGATGTGCTGCCCGCCACCGGCCTCATGGGTTTGACCCGTGCCTGCCAGGCTGCCGGCGCGCGCGCCGTGCTCGCCAGCCGCTGGTCCACACCCGATGATACCGGCGCTCTGTTTCTGTCCTTCTATCGCTCTCTACGTGCCGATCCGTCCGCCGGACCCGCCGCCGCGCTCCGGCAGGCGCAGGTCGACATGCTGCATTCGCACACCTGGCGTTCCAACCCTCGCTACTGGAGCGCCTACTTTGTCACAGGGAATCGACAATGACCTCACCAGAAACCACCGAAGAGACCATGGACACCAGCCCGGATGCGAGCCCTACCTCCACGCACCAGTGGGCCGGCCTCGTCGAGAGAATCAAGCAGAACGTGCCCGACGGCATGGAAGAGCTCTACCACGTCTTCTCCCGCGGCGTGCGCTTTTATCTCTGCCGCCAATTGGGACCGCAGGATCTTGACGACAAGGTGCACGACACCTTCATCATCGTCGCCCAAGCCATCCAGCGCGGCGAGCTCCGCGAACCCGAGCGCCTGATGGGTTACGTCCGCACCATCGTCCGCCGCCAGGTCGCCGCCCAGATCGAGGAGAACGTCCTCAACCGCCGCCACCAGTACGACCTCGATTGGGGGCTCGCCGTCCACGACACTACCAGCAACCCCGAGCAGAACGCCATACACGAAGAAAGCCAACAGATTGCCCTTAAGGTCTTGAGCAGTATTTCCCCTCGCGATCGCGAAATTCTGGTACGCTTCTATCTGCGCGAACAGCCCGCCGGCCAGATCTGCCAGGAGATGGGCCTCAGCGATACCCAGTTCCGTCTCTTAAAGTCACGCGCCAAAGCGCGCTTCGGCCAGTTGGGCAAGCGGAAAGTTTCAAAACGTCTAGTACCTTTTCGGTGAGAATATCTTGGGGCTAATACCACTCTGGGGGTAAGAGACGGAAGTCAAATGCCAGGAGGATGGTGTAGCACCATGTCTTTTGATGGTGATTGTCACGCTACAGACGATCAGTTGGAAAGTTACTCTTTGGGCCGTTTGGCCGGATTCGAATTGCAACAGTTCGAAGAACACCTGCTTGTTTGTAACGCCTGCCAGGATCGCCTCGCTCGAGAAGATGCCATCGCCGATGGCATGCGCAGCGCCGCCCGCGCACTCGAAAGCCAGCCCGTCACAACCCGCCGCATGTCCCCTAAGTTATTGTGGGCATACGGCTTAGCTGCAGCGGCTTTGTTGGCCGTGATCGTTGCGCCACGCGCCCTCACCCGTCACCCGGCCGTTCAGCCCGCCCTCGTCGTCCTCCAGGCCAATCGCGGACCCGAGAGCGTCACCGCCGCCGCCCGCACCGCCCTCACTTTGGCCCTGGATCTCACCGATCTCCGCTCCTTCCCCGAATACCGGATCGAGGTCGTCGATGCCAATGGCCGCCCGGTCTTCCAGGCCAAAGCCGCGCCCGCGAATAATTCCCTGCGCGTGACCTTGGCCGATGGTCTGTCCCGCGGAGCTTACTTCGTGCGCCTCTATTCCCCGGCCCAGGAACTCCTGCGCGAGTACTCCTTGACCTGCCCCTAGCATCCTAAAACACGCGCCGCTTCAAGCGCTCCACGTTGAACTTGGCCGTGTCCGCAACCGCCATGACCGCCATCACCCCCGCCTGCACCGGATCGCTGACCACCAGATCCGCCGCCTCCGGCACGCTCCCGGCCATGTTCAAACTGATCACCAGCAAGCCTTCCTGCCGCACCTCGCGCACCGCCTGTTCGATCTCGCCGCCCATCAGCGCTCCCGCCAGCACCAGCGCCTTCGCCCGCGGCAGCCGCGCCACCGCCCGCACCGCGTCCGCCAGCGCCTGCTCCCCCACCAGCGGAATCGTATCCACCGAGATATGTTCCCCGCGAATGTTATGACGATCCGCCTCCGATACCGCCCCGATCGCCACTTGCCCCACCTGCGCGCCGCCGCCCATGATGATGATCCGCTTGCCGTAGATCTTCTGCAGCGTCTCCACTACTTCAACCTTCCGCACGATCTTGAGCGGCCGCAGTTCCGCCGCCAGGTCCGCCGCGCCGCCCGGCAGCGCGATCTCAAAGTAAATCCGCGCTCCGTCCCCGCCTTGCTCCAGAATCTCCACCGACGTGATATCGCCCTGGTGCCGCGCAATCACGCCCGTCAGCTCGTGCAGCACTCCCAGCCCTGCCACGGCGTGAATCATCAGGCCGATATTCTGATTCGTCATCGTACCGTCACCTTGCCAATCGGCAAGTGGACGCGCAGCACCCGCTCGCGATGCCGCTCTTCTTCGAGGTTGCGCGTCCGTGCACGCAGCAGATCGCTCAGCGCCACCATGCCCGCCAGCTTTCGCTCGCAGGCATTGTTTACCACCGGAAAGCGCGTCAGCCCACTGTCCGACATGCGATTCACCACCACCCGCAGCGGCTCGTCGGGATACGCCACCACCGGCTCCCGCTGCGGCAGGTCCGCGACGCCCAGCGCAAATCGCTCCAGATCGCCGCTTGTCACCACGTTCACCACCCGCCGCTCCGCATCCACCACGGGATAAAGATGCTGCCCCTTCCGCATCAAATGATCGCTTCTCACTCGCGCTCCTTCGGGAACAGCCACGATATTCGTGCGCATCACCTCGCCCACCGTCAGAATCTCCAGCGGATCCACGGCATACTCGCAACTCAAATGATAACCGCGCCGCGCCACTTTTTCAGTCAAAATCGATCGCTTCAAAATCAGCACCGTGAAGCTGTGCGCCACCATCACGGCCAGCAGCAGCGGCAGCAGCAAGTTCACGTCGTGCGTCAGTTCCAGTGCGAACACGACTGCGGTCAGCGGCGCCCGCATCGTCCCGCCCAGCATCGCTGCCATGCTCACCAGCGGCCAGAATCCCGCGCCTTCGTGCGGCAGGAACATTGCCTCGATCCCGCCCAGCGCCCCGCCCATCATCAGCAGCGGAGCCAGCACCCCGCCGGATGTTCCCGAACCCAGCGATACCGCCCAGATCACCGACTTCACCA
>DATKNQ010000250.1:0-12494 GCA_035541265.1 Bryobacteraceae bacterium | reverse complement strand
GCCACGATTAAGCTGGTGCAATCCACCACGCCCGGCCGCGTCTTCGAAGACCTGCTGATTCTGGGCTCGGCGACCAACCAGGGTTATGGGTCGGCGCCGGGTGACATCCGCGCATTCAACGTGCGAACCGGCGCGCTGGTGTGGACCTTCCACACCATTCCCCGCCCCGGCGAGTTCGGCTACGATACCTGGCCGAAGGATGCCTGGAAGCGGGTGGGCGGCGCGAATGCGTGGAGCGAACTCTCACTCGACACGAAACGCGGCATCCTCTACGTGCCCACAGCCAGCGCGAAATATAACTTCTACGGCGTCGATCGCCTGGGCGCCAATCTGTTCGCCGACTGCCTGCTCGCGCTTGATGCGCGCACCGGCAAGCGCCTCTGGCATTTCCAAACGGTGCATCACGACATCTTCGATTACGACAACCCTACGGCTCCTAAGCTTCTGACTTTGATCCACGATGGGAACCGCGTCGATGCCGTGGTCCAGGTGACCAAGCAGGGCTTCGTGTGGGTCTTCAATCGCGTCACGGGGGCGCCCCTGTGGCCGTTTGAGGAGCGGCCGGTCCCACGTTCGGATATGCCCGGCGAGCAGGCCTGGCCGACGCAGCCGTTCCCGGCGGGCCCGCCGCCGTTCGCGCGGCAGCGCTTCACGGTCGACGATTTGAGCCCTTTCCTCCCGGCCGCCGACCGCGCGCGTTTCCGTGATGAAATCCTGACCGCACGGAACGAAGGCTTGTACACGCCGCCCAGCCGCCGCGGCACGATCCAGATGCCGGGCAATAATGGCGGTGCGAATTGGGGCGGCGCGGCGGTCGACCCTACCGCCGGATCGTTGTTCGTAGTCTCGAAGGACCTGCCGGCTCTGCTGCGGCTCACCGCGGACCCCGCGGCGCACGATCGATACCTCAGCAGTTTCGGATTCATGATCGCGAGCGACGGGCTTTCGCCGATTGCGCCGCCATGGTCGTCACTGACGGCGTACGATCTGAACACCGGAACCATCCGGTGGAAGATTCCGCTCGGCGACGTGCCTGCGCTGGCCGCGAAGGGCGTTCACGGCACGGGATCGCACTTTCCAAAAGTCGGACCCGTGGTGACAGCCGGCGGCTTGATCTTCACGGGTACACGCGACGGCAAAGTCCGCGCATTCGACGTCGCCAATGGCAAGCTGCTGTGGGAACATCAGCTCGATGTCGCGCTCGAAGGCATGCCCGCGGTTTATCAAGTCGCCGGCCGCGAATACTTGGTCTTCTGCGCCGCTGCTCAGATGGGTCTGACGCCGGCCACGCAGAAGAAGATCCGCGGCGCGTACGTAGCGTTTGCCCTACCTTAACCGCGCGGGCTTGAGCGTCCAGCCTTGCAGCCGGCCGAGTTCCAACAACTCCGGCGCGCGGAAACCCTCCGGATGAATCGGCCAATCGAAAGCCTTCGCCGGCTCATTGGAGAAGTATTTCTCAAACTCCAGGTTGGCGCGTCGAACAGCAACATCCCCGTCCCCGCGATCGCCGGCCAAGGTCGCGGCGAAATCGCCGATCGATAGCGTCTCGGACCCGATCCACACTGCGGCGGGCAGGCGCTGGTTGGCCGAGATGAACGACACGGCATCGGCTTTGGAGTGTTCGAACGCCGGGCGCGGGATCGCCTCGCCCCGAAAAGTGCTCGTGGCGCGTGTGGACGGGCCGTCCACAAACTGCGGCTCCATGCCGAGCAGGGCAAGAAGCATGTCGGCCGCCGAGAGCACACCGCTGCCGGTTTCGAGGAAGATCTGCCTCGCCGACATGTGAGCGGCAATTTGTTCGCGGCTGATGCTCGGCGCCGATGGCTTGCCGTAAAGCTGCGACAACTCGCGCGCCGTCACAAACCGCACGCCCGGCACGCCTTTGACGTGCGCCACGTAATCATGCAGAATGCCAAAGCAACGCTCGGATTCGCTCTCGCTTCTGCGCCCCGGCCGCGCCCAATTGGCGCGCTCGGGGTTTGCACCCTTGGCGAAGTTCACGGCATCCCAGAATTCCGTCGTCACGAATTCCGTGGGGTGATAGTAAATGCTGATGACGCCGCCGGCTTGGGAGGCTAATTCCGCAGCCGCGCGGTCGAATCGCGCGAAACTTGCAGCCAGCGGCTGGCTGCCATCGAGCGGCGCGCGCAACTGGTAACGGCCCATGTTGAAGACGTGCAGCAAGCCGCCATACCAGAAGGGCTGGTCGTTCAGGCCCACCTGCGAGCCTTCATCGAGGTACACGGGAATGCCCATTTTGCGCAGCGCGACATTCGTTTGCGGCGCCCAGGAGCTGCCCGGCTGACCGTAGCAGCTCGGCACGACGCCGAAGATGCGCACCAGGTCGAGCATGCCGGGCCGTTCGCGGCGCGCGAACTCGGCCGCGCCTTCCACAAAGCCGAGATCCCGCAGGTAGAGCGCGGGCGTTGGCTGCCCGCTGTGAAGATTGGAGTGATAGCCGATATCGTGCAGGGCCAGGGCATCGAGTACGTCGCGCCGGCCGCGTTGCTCGAGCGTGCGCGCCTTCTCGCCCACGACTTTGAAGGTGGCGCGTACACCTTGACTGGTCAGGTCGCGCGCGATGCGCATGGCGGCATCGTCCGCCGCCGGCTCGACGTAGTCCTCGGTATCGAACCACAGCACCACGTAGACTGGCCCCGCCGCGCGCAGGCTGGCGGCAGTCAGAAACAGGAAAAGGAGGATAACGCGCATTGCCGTATTATCCGAGATTTCGCCCCCGCGCAGGAGGCATATCATGGAAACAGGATTGTGACAGGCCTAGACCGGATGGATCCGGGGCCACTCCAGTTCAAACCCCTGCGCCTGCAACCTGGCGGTGAAATCGGCGAGCAGCCGGGCAGTGTTGCGGACGGCGCGCGGCGATTGTCTGGTCGCGACCGCATGCGCCGCCAGCGCCCCCGCCGCCTCTCCGATGTTCCATTCCACCGGATGCAGGCGGTAACAGCCATTGGTGATGTGGGTGGTGCCGATGTTCTTGCACGCCGGCAGCAGGTTCTCGATGCGTCTCGGGATGAGGGCGCCCAGGGGAATCTGGAACGGCAGCGATCCCACATCGATGTAGTTCGTTCCACCCGCCGAAGGGTGCAGATCGATGCGATAACAGCCTACGCCCACCGAATCGGGGAAGACGGCCGCCTGCAGGTCCGTCCCCGATTTGCCGGTCACCTTCATCCGCATTGCCGCGCCGACGTGTTCTTCGAGCACCGTGAACTCGGCTAGCACGCGCCGCGATTCACGAATGTAGGCAGCCTTAGCCATTCCATCGTCCGTATCGACGATGTCCTGGCGTAGGCGCAGCCCCTTCCACCCGGCCACGGTTTGCATCCAGTAGAGGAAGGAGAAGCTCAATTGTTTGGCGCGCTCGAGCAGTTTGGGCCGCTCCACCCTGGAGGCGGTCACCAGGTCGCCGAGCCAATAGTCGTTCTGAGGCCAGTTCACCAGCGTGATGCTGCTGGCGTACGCTCCCGGTGTGAAATTGGCGCGGTCAGCAATGCGGCGATAGATCCAGAGGTTGAGCCCGGAGCGCGAGTCATCCGTCGGCTGGGGATCGAAATACGAGTCGCGCGGGCCCAGCGTTCTGGGTTCGCAGGCGGTCCAACTGAACAGGCGTCCGGTCCACGGAGGCGTCAGCTTGGGAACGTAGTCCTTCCACTCGTTGTATCGCTCCGGGCGTTCAATGGTGTGGTCCTCAGCGGGCCGGTAGTCCATGGCGAAACAAAAGGTGAACGACTGGCTGTTGCCCGGCTGCCGCTCGGCCGCTGCGTGCATCTCGCCGGTCTCCTTTTGCGACTCCGCGCCGGTCACATGCTCCACGTTCGCCAGGGGCAGCAGATCACCCAACTCCGTGGCGTCCAGGTAATAGCGCGCCGTGATGGCCCGTTCGAGGCCGCGCCTGAGATCGCGAACGGTCGCGCTCGTGACGCGGTCGTTCGCGATAGTGGCCGACACGGGTGTGTGCTCGCGCAGAAGAGTCAACTGCCCATTGCCTGCATAAGGCGCCAGCATAGCTTCGAGCACCGCGACTGATACCTTGAATTCGTGCGTCAGCCGCGATACGGATCCATTACCCGGATTGAGGTCCACGCGACGACGCGCCTCGCTCGTAAGTGGATAATGCGCGCGGTAGTAGGCACGCACGGCGTTGCGATAAGCGCGATAACTCGCCGTACAGCCGAATTCCTCGATCCAGGGATGTTCGTCCGGAGGAACCGCCTGGGCTGTGAGTTGGCCGCCGATCCAGTCCGTCTCTTCGGTCAGCACGACGCGCATGCCGTTGCGTAGCGCGGCCAGGGCGGCCGCAAATCCGCCCACCCCACCTCCGATGACGGCCACGTCGCAGTCGATTTCCCGGCCGGCGGCCAAAGCTTGCAGCGCGCTGAGCGCAGCTCCCGCGCCCGCAACAAATGTGCGCCGATCAATGATGTGAGTCATAGGAACGAATGGAAATTATATCTGCCTTTCCCAGCCCACAGGCGACCTGGCTGGCTACGAAGCGTCACAACGCTGGTACGGCTGCGGCATCCACTAGCGATAGCGTTCCAGGCGGGCCCGCGTTGGCGCCCGCCTACTACGCCGGATTGTTTGCCGGCCTAAATCCGCGGAGCGGGTTGCATAATCGAGACTGGCCGCGAAGGCACAGTGCAAATCGTGGCTAAACTTAGTAGACCGTTTAATAAATACACTAACGGATTCTGGCTGCGCCGGACGACAAGCGCGCGAAAAGATGCAGCCAGATGACAGCAGGATCTGGTTCGTGAACGTGAAAATGGCCGTCGTGGCTCCGATGCCGAGAGCCAGCGATAGGATCACCGTCACGGTGAAAGCCGGATTTTCGGACGAGGTGGCGCCAAGCGGTTTTCTGGAAGAGCGCCTGTAAGCAACTCTCGTTCCAGTTGTATGGCTTGACCCGCCGCACTCGACGCAGCAATGAATGTTCGCAGGTGAATCGGAGTGTCCGGAAACCAACAGTCGCCGGTATATTCTATTTTCGGAAGCGGCGGATCGTCAGCGTATGCCGATCGGATCGGTAAAAGCCGATTACATAGACCGTGGCTCTCCCGGCCGTCGAGAACAACGCCTGGCGAATGCGCAACAGCGGAACACCCGCGTGAATCCCCAGCAGTTCCGCGGTACGTGTGCTGGCCGGCGTGGCGTCGACCTCTTCGTCGGAATAGTGCAAATTGATTCCATACTCGCGCTCGAGCGTAGCGAACAGCGAGCGCCGGTCGAGCGGTACCTTGAGCAGCCCCTCGAACTGGTCGGCCGGCAGGTAACAGCACTCCAGCGCGAAAGGCTGGTCGCCGGATTGCCTGACACGTTCGATCTTCACCAGCCGGCTGTGAGCCGGCAGGTTGAGATGGGCCGCCGCCTCCTGTTGATCGTCGACAATCATGCCGCACAAAATGCGTGAGCGCGTGGCAAGTCCGCGGCTGGCCATCTGCTCGGTAAAGCTGGCCAACCGGTTGAAGTGAATTCTGGGCAGCGCCACAAATGTGCCCGCGCCGCGCCGCCGGTCGACGAGCCCGTCGTGCTCCATCTCCGCCAAAGCGTGCCGCGCCGTCATCAGGCTGACGTCGAACGTGCGCGCAATTTCCCGTTCCGACGGCACGGCGTCGCCTGGCTGCAATTCTCCAGAATCAATGCGTTTGCGGAGTGCTAGCTGGATACGCCGGTACACGGGCGCATCCGATTCGGGCTTGTCCAACATGAGTATCCAGCCATTTCCATTCCCGCCGCACGTGATCTTTATCACAAGTTGCGGGCAGCTTACTAGGTCCAGGCTCTTCTCGGCACACTGCTATAGAGCATTATTGCCGATATTCTAACCCTAAACACCGTGTGATTCCAGCCCATTCGCAAAGATTGCTCTTGACTGGTAGTTACAACTGGACTTATACTGCCAACATAGCAGCATTCTGCTATATAGCTTTCAGATTAGGGTCTTAGGCTAGCGTCCCAGCGTGCAAACCTGCGCGGCGCTTGCCCGATTAGAGGCTGAGAGGCTCCCGCTTCTCATAACCAACTGGAGACGAATTTGTGAAAAGACGAATAGTGCTACACAGCTGTAGATGGCTGGTGTTGGCCGTGACAATCTGCGCCCTCGGAGGTTCCGCCTGGGGGCAACAGGTCACCGCCGCGATCACCGGCCAGGTAACGGATCCTTCGGGCGCGCCCGTGCCCGGAGCTCAAGTGACGGCCACGGATACGGATCGCGGTACGCGCTGGCCCACGGTCACCAATCAGGCCGGTGAGTACAACCTGCCGCGCGTGCCGATCGGCACGTACGACGTTCGGGTCGAACATCAGGGCTTCCAGACGGCTTCACAAACGCACATCACGCTGCAGATGAACCAAGTGGCTCGTCTGGACTTCCACCTGCAGTTGGGCAGCGTTTCGCAGACAGTGGAAGTTACTGCTGCGGAAGCCTTACTACAAACGCAGGCTACACAATTAGGTCAGGTCATTGATGCACGTACCAACGAAGAGTTGCCTCTGGCTACCCGCAACTATGTGCAGTTGACACTGCTCGCCCCCGGTAGCATTCATCCGGACCCGTCCAGCTTCAAGAACGGGCAGACGACGGCCAATAGCGGACGCCCGAACGTGAACGGCAACCGCGAACAGGCCAACAATTTCATGTTGGACGGCTTGGACAATAACCAGGTATCGGACAACCTGGTGGGTTACGCGCCAAGCGTGGACGCCATCCAGGAGTTCAACGAGATCACCAACAATGCACCGGCCGAGTTTGGCAATTTCATGGGCGCCATCGTCAGCGCCAGCATCAAGTCCGGCACCAACCAGTACCACGGCGATGCATTTGAGTTCTTCCGCAACGACAAATTGAATGCCAATAGCTGGTCCAACAACTTTGAAGGCGCGGCGCGCTCTGCGATCCGCTGGAACAACTTCGGCGGCACCATCGGCGGGCCAATCAAAAGGGACAAGTTGTTCTTCTTCGCCGACTACCAGGGATCGCGCGACGATACGCCTACCAGCGTGAATACCACTACGTTGTTTACGGCGGCCGAGCGCGGCGGCGATTTCTCGCAGTTGTTGAATCAGTCCAGTCCGGTCGTACTCTACGATCCGTTCTCCTCGACCACGGCCGCGAACCGCGTTCCGTTTCCCAACAACGTCATTCCCTCGAATCTCCTGAGCCCGGTCGCCACGAAGATTATTACGTCGCAGTATTATCCAGCTACCCTGAACAATAACCTGCTGAACAACTACCAATACGGCAGCACGAGCAGCGCAAATGGCGATCAGGGCGACGTCAAGATCGACTACAACATGTCCGACAAGGACCGTTTCTTTGCGCGCTATTCGCAGAGCCGGTTCGACAACCCCAATGATAATAGCTATGCGCTGATCTACAACGGCTTCAACACCTTCCCCACGCATACCGGCGTGATGGATTGGACCCGGACCATTGGCCCGTCGCTGGTCAATGAGGCGCGCGTGGGCGTCAATTATGTCTTTGTGAACAACGGCGCCGCGTCGAACGGTCTCGAGAACTTCGCTCAGACCGTAGGCATCCCTGGGGTGCCGTCAGCATTCCTGCCGTCCATCAGCTTCAACGGGCCGGCCAATGCGGCGGGCTTCGGAACCAGCGATGTCTATCAGCTCTTCGCCGACACGGTAATCCACCTGGAGGACACGCTCATCTGGACCAAGGGAACGCACACCATGCACATGGGCTTCCAGGCCTATCGGTACCGCGTGGATACGTTCTATTCCGGCAACAACGGCAGAGCCGGAACGATCCTGTTTAACGGGCAATACACCGCCGGACCGGTGCCGGGCACCAAGGCCGGCAACGGCAGCGGCATCTCGGAAGCCGACTTCCTGCTGGGCTTGCCCGATGAAATTCAGGGCGGCGTCAACGGCGGTACCTGGGGCCAGCGCGCCAATTCCCTGGCAGCCTTCTTCCAGGACGACTGGCGCGTGACTCCCAACCTGACCCTCAATCTGGGCTTGCGCTGGGAGCTGCACACACCGTGGAACGAAGTGGATAATCGCCAGGCCAACTTCAACCTGACGACGGGCGCCGAGTACATCTCGGGCCAGAGCTGCCCGTGGAACAATTGCAACGCGCTCTACAACCAGTACAACGGCATTACGAACTTCCAACCGCGCTTGGGCGTGGCCTGGACTCCGGGTGGCGGCAAGCTGGTGGTGCGCGCGGGTTATACCATGTCGAACTACCTGGAAGGCACCGGCACCAACCTGCGTCTCCCCATCAACCCGCCGTTCGCGGTCGAGCATGACGCTCTCTACACGAGCGCGGGATACAATGACCTGCCGGGCTCGACGCTGGCCGACGGCTTCCTGCCCTTCACCACCAACGCGGGCAACCAGTACGCCGGCGTGACGCTGCGCGTCTGGGATCCCAATATCCGTCCGGCCGTTTCGAACCAGTGGAACCTCACGTTGCAGCAGCAACTGACTCCGAGCATGACCGTCGCGGCCAGTTACGTAGGACAGCGCGCCACCCATTTGATGGTGCCGATGCCCTACTTCCAGAACGTCCTGAACTCCAACGGCACCGTGTCGCCCACCGAATACCTGGCCGGCAATCCGACGTTGCTCTCCGAGATCGGGCAGATCTCCGGCACCGCCTCTATCGGCAACCAGAGCTATAACGGGCTGCAACTCTCGCTCCAGAAGCGGCTCACGTCCGGCTTGCAATTCGTGGTCAACTACACTTACTCGAAGTGCATGACCAACAACCAAGGCTACTATGGCCAAGGCGGCCAAGCCGGCCAGAGCAACTGGTATTACCAAAACATCTACGATGCGGCGGCCGAATGGGGGCCGTGCGATTATGACGCCACTCATAACTTTGTCAGCAACGTGGTTTACGATCTTCCGTTCGGCCGTAACCGCACCTTCGGCAAAGATATGAACAAGGCTCTGGACGCTGTGGTGGGCGGCTGGGAGTTGGGCGGTATCCTCAGCCTGCATTCCGGCTTCCCGCTGACCATCACCGCCGACGATGCCTCGAACACCGGCTCGCGCGGCGCGCGCGCGGATTGCATCGCTCCGGGCGACGTCTACGGCCAACAGAACTCACCTTCGGGCGGGTATCAGTGGTTCGATCCGGCTTCTTATACGCAGCCGGCCGCATACACGTTTGGCAGCTGCGGCGTCGGCACCATCCGTGGTCCGGGCTTGTCCAACTTCGATCTGAACCTCTCGAAGAACTTCCGCGTCACCGAGCACCAGAGTTTCGATCTGCGTGCCGAGTTCATAAACCTGACCAACACGCCGATTCTGAATGCTCCGAATCGCGGCGTGGGCCCCACCCTCGGGCTGCTGCAGAGCGCGCAGGGTGAACGCAACGTGCAATTCGCACTGAAGTATTACTTCTGAAGACTGCGGGGACAGGGCGGACTCAACCGGGTCCGCCCTGCCAACGTGCCGCCATCACCCTCGGAATTCCGGCCAGATCCGGGGATGCCTCCAGATCCTGCCAAGGGCCGGAAAACATGTCTGCCACGCGGTCCCGCGTATTGAATCCCAGTTCCATAATCAGCCAGCCTCCCGGATGTAGGACCCGTTCCGCCTCCCGCACCAGCCGCTCGTAAATTTCGAGGCCGGTCTGCCCGGCGAATAAGGCGACGTGCGGCTCCCAGTCGCGCACCTCGCGCTGTAAGCCGTGTTTGTCACCGAGCGGCACGTAGGGTGGATTCGCAACGATCAGGTCCATCGAATTGCCGGCGAACGCGGAAAGCAGATCGCACACCACGAATTCGACCGGTGCGCCAAGAGTTCGGGCGTTGCGGACAGCCACCTGAATCGCGGCAGGCGAGATATCGGTCGCGAAGGCCGTGACGCGCATCTCAAGCCGCAGCGTGACCGCCAGGATACCCGATCCGCAGCCCACATCGAGGACACGCCTCGCGCCCCGCGCGAGCCGTAGCGCGGTCTCGACCACATGCTCGGTCTCCGGACGCGGAATCAACACATCCGGCGTGACCCGAAACTCGCGGCCGTAAAATTCCTGGCGCTTGGTGATGTACTGTGTCGGCTTGCCCTGGATACGCTCGTGCAAATAGCGTCCGTAGTGCAGCCATTCGATTTCAGAGAGTTCGTGCTCGGGATGGCCGAACAAGTAAGCGCGTTCGCGGCCGAGAGCGTGCGCCAGCAAGACTTCCGCGGTCAGCCGCGGAACGCCCACCGCGCTCTCTTCCAGGAGCTGCGCGCCCTGGAGCAACGCGGTCCGGACGGTCATGCCGGCTTACGCCGCGACGACGCCGGCATCGCTCTGCTGCTTCATCTTCTCGGCCTGATAGTGGGTGGTGAGGGCGTCGATGATGGGGTCCAGCCGGCCTTCCATCACGATGTCCAGTTGGTGCAGCGTCAGCCCGATACGGTGATCGGTGACGCGGTTCTGGGGGAAATTGTAAGTGCGGATCTTCTCGCTGCGGTCGCCCGTGCCCACCATGCTGCGGCGTTCCGCGCCGAGTTGCGCCTGCTGTTTCTCGAGCTCGATCTCATAAAGCCGAGAGCGCAGCACACGCTCGGCCTTGGCACGATTCTTGATCTGCGATTTCTCGTCCTGGCAGGAAACGATCAGGCCCGTAGGCAGGTGCGTGATGCGCACAGCGGAATAGGTGGTGTTGACTGACTGGCCGCCGGGGCCCGACGAGCAGAATGTGTCGATGCGGATGTCTTTCGGATCCAGCTTGATTTCGACCTCGTCGGCTTCCGGCAGAACCGCCACCGTGATGGCCGAGGTGTGCACGCGCCCCTGCTGCTCGGTGACCGGCACGCGCTGCACGCGGTGCACGCCGCTTTCGTACTTCAGCTTGCTGTATACCCGGTCGCCCGAAACCAGCGCGATGACTTCCTTCAATCCGCCGGCCGACGACTCACTGGCCGAAGTCACCTCGATACGCCAGCGCTGCGATTCCGCGTAGCGCGAATACATGCGGAAGATCTCGGCCGCAAACAGCGTGGCTTCATCGCCGCCGGTGCCCGCACGGATCTCCAGCACGACGTTCTTTTCATCGTTCGGGTCCTTGGGCAGCAGCAGCACCTTCAGCTCCTGCTCGATGCGCTCCAGTTCCGGCTCGAGGCGCGCCACTTCCTCGGTGGCCATTTCGCGCAGATCGGGATCCTGCTCCTGCAACATGCCGCGCGCCTGCTCGAGCTCGCTTGCCGTCTTCTTCCATTCGCGATACTTGTCCACCACTTCGGCGAGGTCGCTGCGCGCCTTGGCGGCCCGGCGGTACTCCGCGGCATCCGCGATCAGCGCGGGATCCGCGAGCTGGCGCTCGAGATCTTCGAAACGCACCTCGATTTGCTGTAGCTTGGGAACGAATTGCATGGAGGTTAAGCGATGACCAGTTCGCCGCCCTGGGATTTCTCGAGAGCCATGGCGCCTTCGAGCGCATGGATCGCAACGGCGGCCTGCTCATCGGACGGCGGCTTGGTAGTGATACGCTGCAGCCACAACCCCGGCGCCGTGAGAGTAGCCATGAAGGAGCCTTGCCGCCTGGCGGCGAAGCGGATCAGCTCGTAGCTGATACCGGCGATGAAGGGTAGCAGCAGCACGCGGGAAAGCAGTTTCAGGCCGAATCCGGAGAAAGGAATGAACGTGTAGACGATCATCGAAACCACCATCACCACCATCAGGAAACTGGTGCCGCAGCGCGGATGGAAGGTGGTGAACGCCTGCGCGTTCTCGATATTGACGGGCCTGCCGGATTCGTAGTTGAAGACGACCTTGTGCTCGGCCCCGTGATACTCGAAGACGCGATGGATATCCTTCATGCGCGAGATCAGAAACATGAACACCAGGAAGATCGCGATCCGGATCATGCCATCGGTGGCGTTGAAGGCAATCCGCCCGTTCAAAGCTGGATACCACTTGCCGAGCGTGGTCACCGTATACAGCGGCACGAACTTGTAGAGAAAAATGAAAAAGGCCAGCGAGAGCAGCATGTTCAGGGTGAGTGCCCAACCCGGCAGCTCTTTCTTCTCGACCTTCTGGGCCTTCTCCGCCGCTTCCGTTTCGAGCATGGCGTTGGCCGAAAACTTCAGCGCCTGCAGGCCCAGCTTCATTGCCTGATACAGCGTCCCCACACCGCGCACCACCGGATACTTGAAGATGCGATGCTGCTCGGACATGCGCGCCAGCGGTTTCTCTTCGGTGACGATTTCACCGTCGGCTTTGCGCACCGCCACGCAATAACTGTGCGGCGCGCGCATCATGACACCCTCGATCACCGCCTGGCCGCCGACGAGGGTTTCCTCACCGCTTTCCAGGATGGGCAACAATTGGGTATGGGCGAACAGGCGGACCAAAGTACGCAGGGACACAGTTCCTCTTCGGGCGTTACAGCCCTATTATAGCGCACAGAGGGTCAGCCGACCCTGGCTGCGCCCCGCGACCTTATCTAGTGGCTATCGCCGTCATGGTCCACGTCGCCCAACGCTGCCCGCGCAGCACTGCTCAACTGGAC
>DATKNQ010000249.1:0-4257 GCA_035541265.1 Bryobacteraceae bacterium | reverse complement strand
GGCAGCGCATTACACACCCGGCAGCGCAGCACTTCTTCCGCAACCTCGCACATGCCTTCCAGGTGCGCCGCGCCGCCGGCCAGGAACATGCCGCCCATCAGCGCGCCGTCCATGCCGATGCGAATCAACTCGCGCTGCACCAACTGGAACAGGTCGAACGCGCGCGCCTCCAGGATGCGGTTCAGCATCCGCCGCTGCACGTCGCGATCCTCGCGCGACTCCACTTCCACAAAACAATTCTCGGCCGTGCTGTCGGCCCGCGCGCTGCCGAATTCGTACTTGAGCGACGCCGCGTCTTCGAAGCTGATGCACAGCCCGCGCGCCACATCCCGCGTGAAGTGGTCGCCCGAAATCGGCAGGCTCGCCGCCAATTGCAGCGCGTTGCCATAATAAACCACTAGCTCGGACGATTGCGCGCCGATGTTCAGCAGCGCCGCACCCTCCCTGCGATCCTCCGGCAGCACCGCGGCGTAGCTGGCGGCCAGCGCCTCGGAGACGGTCTCCTCCACAGCCATGTGCGCCTGGTTCACCGCCCCCACCAGAGAATCGTGCTCGCGCCGCGAAGACATCACCAGGTGGATGTTCGCCTCGATCTGCCCCGCGATCATCCGCCGCGGATCGCGATGGCCGGGATGCCCGTCCACTACGAAGTCCTGCGGGAACATTTGCAGGATCATGCTGTCTTCCGGCAGCAGCACGCGCTTGGCCCGCTCCACCGCCCGGTTCACGTCGCGCTGATCCACCACGCGCACGCGCCCCAGATCGTGCAGCCCGCGGCAGTTCGCCCCGCGCAGGGTCGCGCCCACGCCCACCACCGTCGCATCCACCGAAACCTGCGCGTTCTTCTCGGCTTCGCGCAGCACGCCCACCATCGATTCCGATACCGCCGTCTGGTCCGCAATCAGCCCCTTCGACCAGCCTTGCGACCCGCCCGCGGCGCCGCCCAGGTAGCGCATGCGATTGTCTTCCAGCAGGCAGATGACGCAGCGCGTCCACTCACTCCCCGCGTCCAGACCCACTGCGTAGAATACGTTCGGCGCGCTCATTATCGGTTTGTCTGCTCCTCGGCGGTGATGCGGTCGTCCAGACGCAGATCGAACGTCGTGACGTTGGCCGCGTGTTTGTGAATCTCCGGGTAGTGGAGGAAAAAATTCTGCAAACGCTTCGCGTAGTTGCCTTCGCCCAAGCGCAGCTCGAACGGGCGGCCCTCCACCTGGGCCACTACGGTGAGGTTGTCGGGATCGGCGGCATTTACTTCGGAGATGTTCTGGCCCAGGCTGCCCAAATCGTCCATCAGGTTGAGCATGGCGTGCACGCGCACGCGGCGCTGCGCGTCGGTCTGGTCGTCGGCAAGCCCGGTGAGCACCGGGAACGCAAACTGCGCCCGCAGTGGCGGATCGAGCAGCACGCCCTGCGCATCTACCAGCAGGAAGCGCGCCGCGGAACCCGAGGCCGCCGCGAACGGCAGGCTGACGAAAGCCACCGGCTTGCGCTCCGTGATGCGCACCAGCAGCCGGTTCGGCCACACGCGCGAGACCGTGGCGTCTTCCACCCAGTCGATCGCCAGCAGCCGCCGGCGGCGCTCGTCGAGCGGCACCGCGAAAATGCTGCGCCCGTAATCCGCGCCAAAGATGTGCTTCAGCTTGAGCCGCGAAGCGTAGGTGACGCCTTCGAATACCAGCGCGTCGCGCTGTTCGTTCGAGAACACGAATTGCGGATCGCTGAGCGCGAACCGGTGCACCTCGCGCGCCGCCCAGGCGCTCGATACGAACAGCGCACTCCAGGCAACCAACGACAGCCACAGGCGCCAGCGGAATTTGGGACGCGGTTTCTCACGCCGCATGCGTGTTCCCTCCCGGCTGTTTCAATCGTGCCAGCAGCAGATCGCCGGCCTGCCAGACGTTGCCCGCGCCGAGCGTCATCACCAGGTCGCCTTCCTCCGCCACACCTACCAGCGCCTCGACCCCGCGCTCGATGGTGCCCACATACTCCGCGCCGCGATGGCCGAACTGCCGGATGCGCTCCGCCACGACCTCGGCACTCACGCCCTCAATCGGCTGCTCCGACGCGGCATAGATATCCAGAATGAAAACCGTGTCGGCCTGGTGAAACGCGCGGCCAAAATCGTCCAGCAGGTGGTGCGTGCGCGTGTAGCGATGCGGCTGAAACAGCACGTGAATCCGCCGGAAGCCGCACAGCTTGGCCGCCGCCAGCGTTGCGCGGATCTCCGTCGGATGATGCCCGTAATCGTCGATCACCGTGACGCCGCGCTCCTTGCCGCGCGTCTGGAATCTCCGGTCGACGCCGCTGAAAGTGGCCAGCGCATCGCGAATCTGCCCCGGCGGCACCTCCAGTTCCAGCGCCACGGCCGCGGCCGCCGTGGCATTCAGCACGTTGTGCCGGCCCGGGACATGCAGCTCGAACCGTCCCAGTTCGGTCTGCCGGTAGCGCAGATTGAATGCACTCGCAAACGGCCCGCACTCGATTTCGGTAGCTTCCAAATCGGCCTGCGTGCTGGCGCCGTACGTGATCGTGCGCCGCCGGATCGACGGCATGATGGTCTTCACGTTATCGTCATCCACGCACACGATCGCCGCGCCGTAAAACGGAACCTTGTTCACAAACTCGATGAACGCGGCTCGAATCTCCTCGATCGACGCGTAGTGATCCAGGTGCTCGCGGTCGATGTTGGTGACGATCGCCAGAATCGGCGCCAGCTTCAGAAACGAGCCGTCGCTTTCGTCCGACTCCACCACCAGAAAATCGCTATGGCCCACGCGCGCGTTCGATCCGCCCATCGTGGCGACGCGCCCGCCGACCATCACCGTCGGATCGAGACCGGCGTGATTCAAAATCGTCGCTGTCATCGACGTGGTCGTAGTCTTGCCGTGGCTGCCGGCAATCGCGATGCCGTACTTCAACCGCATCAGCTCTGCCAGCAGTTCGCCGCGCGGGATCACCGGAATCTGCAGGCGCCGCGCTTCCTGCACCTCGGGATTGCGCTCGTCGATTGCCGAACTCACCACCAGGGCGCGCGCGCCCGTCACGTTCGACGCGGCGTGGCCCTCGTAAATCGTCGCGCCCATCGCCCCCAGCCGTTCCGTGATCGGGCTCAGCTTCAGGTCCGATCCGCTGATGGTGTAGCCGAGATTCAGCAGCACCTCGGCGATGCCGCTCATGCCGATCCCGCCGATCCCCGTGAAATGCAGATGCTGCCGTCGAAAAAACATTATCTTATCGTATTGTTTCGGCTACCGGGCCCCGCTGTCAACGAAATTCTTCGAGTATCTCCGCTGCCCGCCGCGCCGCGCCCGGATGCGCCAACCCGCGGGCCGCCGCGCCCATACGTTCCAACGCGCCGCGATCCGCGGCCAATCGCGCAGCCGCTTCAAACAGCCGCGCGCCAGTCATCTCACGATCCTCGATCAGCAGGGCCGCCCCCGCCCGCACAAACGCCTCGGCGTTGTGCAACTGATGTTGATCGGCCGCAAACGGAAACGGCGAAAGAATCGCGGGCTTGCCCGCCGCCGCCAACTCCGCCACCGCGCCCGCCCCGGACCGGCACACAACCAAATCCGCCTGCGCGAACGCCACCGGCATGTCGGCGATGAACGGCACCACCTCGCCCGTGAGCCCCGACTCCGCAAACGCAGCGCGCAATTCCTCGCAAGCCGCCGGACCGCTCTGATGGATGATCCGCACCTCCAGCCCGGCCTCGCGAAACAAAGGCCAACTCTGCCGCGATGCCTGATTTAACGTGCGCGATCCCTGGCTGCCGCCGGTAATCAAAACCGTGAAAGGCCCGCCGCCCGCCTTCGGAGGGATAGCGAAAAACTCCTCGCGCACCGGCAGCCCGGTAACCTCCGTACGGCCAGCCGGAAAGTACCGCGCCGTCTCCGCGAATCCAATCAAAGCCCGCCGCACAAACCGTCCGATGTGCCGATTGGTGAACCCCGGCACCGCATTCGGCTCCATGACAACAACTGGAGTCCGCCGCATGAGCGCGGCAATCACCGGAGGCCCCGCGACATAACCGCCCATACTGAACACCGCCGCAACCCGCCGCCCAGCCATCAGACGCCCAACCTCGATGGTGCTCAATGGCAATTGAAACAATGTCGCAACCGTCTGCCGCAAGCCCACGCGCTTAAGCCCGCCGATCCGAATCAGCTCAAGCTGGAACCCCTCCCGAGGCACCAGCTTGCTCTCCAGCCCGCGCTCGGTCCCAACAAAAAAAGCAGAGTGCCCGCGAGCGCG
>DATKNQ010000248.1:0-7014 GCA_035541265.1 Bryobacteraceae bacterium | reverse complement strand
CGCCGCCGCAATCAAAGTCACAGCGCAACTGGAGGGTGCCGGGCAGAGTTTCGACGCGCATACCGATCAGTCGGGCGCATATCAGTTCCCGGCCCTGCCTGTGGGCACTTACACGGTTCGTGCCGCAGCGGGCGATTCGGGCGTAGCGGTGGCCGGTCCTGTTACGTTGCGCGCGCACGATGTTCGCAAAGTCGACCTGACGCTCGAATACGCATTCCTCGACGAGCCGAATTTCATTGTGACCGGCGTCACCGATACGGCCAGCCGCGGCGGCCACGGCTCCGACGTCGTGCTGCGTTCCGCTGAAGCCATCGCGAAGGCTACCGCGTCGCTCGGCAAGCAGCCTCCGGCTGAACCCTCTACAGAAGAGTCGATGCGCCAGGCGATCGAACGCCAACCCGGCGACGCGGATCCGCATCACTCGCTGGCGGACTACGAAGAGAGCCACGGCCGGCCGCTCGAAGCCGTCCGCGAATATCAGCGTGCCGCCCAACTCGAAGCCAGCGAGCGAAACCTGTTCGACTGGGGCGCCGAGTTGCTGGTGCATCGCGCGCCTGTGCCAGCGGCCACGGTCTTCACTAAGGGTCATCGCCTGTTTCCCCGCTCTGCGCGGATGCTGCTCGGCCTTGCGGCGGCCTGGTATGCGCGTGGCGTCTACGATCAGGCGGCAACTTATTTCTTCGCGGCCTGCGACCTGAATCCGCGCGATCCGGGTCCGTATCTCTTCCTGGGCAAAGTGCAGAGCGCGGAGATCACTCAACTGCCGGGCTATGCGGAGCGCTTGGGACGGTTCGCCGGGTTCTACCCCGGCAATGCCTGGGCGAATTACTACTACGCCGCGAGTCTCTGGAAGCAGCGCAAGGGTCCGGAGGACACGGCTACGGCCGCCCGGGTACGGCGGATGCTCGAAAAGGCAGTGCGGATCGATGGGCACTTAGCAGTAGCCTACCTGCAACTGGGGGTCGTCAGTTACGAACAACGCGATTATGTAAGCGCCATCGCGTGGTTCCAGAAAGCGGTCGCAGTGAGCCCGGAGCTGGAAGAAGCGCATTACCGTCTGGGCCAAGCCTACGGCCGCACCGGCGAAGCGGAGAAGGCGCGACGGGAACTGGAGGCATATCAGAAGATGTCGCGCGCATCCTCGGACGCCGCGCAAGAGGAGCGCACCAAGATCCACCAATTCGTGGTCGAGCAGCGGGGGACGCCGCCGCCGAGGTAGCCGCGATTAGCAAATACGCGGCAACGGATCGCCGACCAGCATATCGACCACACGCGTGCCGCCGTACGCAGTTCCGGCCAGCACGGTAGCAGCGGGCGTTTCGCGCACTTCGCCAATCATCGCCGCGTCCTGGCCTCCCGGCGCCGCACACAAGGCCGCCAGCGCGGCATCGGCGAACTCGGGCGCAACGACGGCCACAAACTGGCCTTCGTTGGCGATGTGCATCGGTTCCAATCCTAGCAGCTCACACGCGCCGCGCACGGTATCACGCACCGGAATTTTCTCCTCGGCCAGGTAGATTCCGAGGCCGCAGTCGAGCGCCAGTTCGTTCAGTGAAGTCGCCAGACCGCCGCGCGTCGGATCGCGCATCCAGCGAATGCCCGGCGCAGCCGCCGCAGCCATGGCTTCCACCAAAGGCAGGACGGAGCGCGTATCGGAACAAAGGTCAGCTTCCAGGTCCAGTTCGCCGCGCGCCAGCAGGATGGTGATGCCATGATCGCCAATCGGGCCGGAGATCAGAATCCGATCGCCGGGCCGCACCGATGCCGGCGCGACTTCCACACCCTCGATCGGCCGCCCGATGCCGCAACTGGTGATGTACATCCGGTCAGCCTTGCCGTGCTCCACCACTTTCGTATCGCCGCCGGCAATCGCGGCTCCCGCCCGCTGTGCCGCGGCCGCCAGCGCGCGCACTTCCTGCTCCAGCACCTCCGTCGGGAGGCCGGCCTCCAGGATGAACGAAACCACCAACGTTTCGGCCCGCGCGCCGGAGACGGCCAGATCGTTCACCGTACCGTTCACGGCGAGTTCGCCGATCGAACCGCCGGGAAATCGCAACGGCTTGACGACGAAGCTGTCGGTGGTGATCGCCAGGCGCGTGCCGTTCATGTTTACTGGCGCGGCATCACCCAGCGGCCCGGTCAGCGGACCGCCGAGCAACGGCACGATCAGCCCTTCCACCAGCCTGCGGCTGGCCTTGCCTCCGGCGCCGTGCGCCATTTCGATCTGCGTGTCGCGAAACCTGATCTTGGGCGATGACGGCATGCGAGCCTTCAGAGCGCCGGGGCCAGCACCGTCAAGGCGGCCTTGCGATGCTCGTAACTATAGTAAGCGGCGCAAGAGCCTTCGGCGGAAACCATCAGCGCACCCACGGGCTGCTCGGGCGTGCACTCCTTGCCGAACAGCCGGCACTGGTTCGGCTTCAGCGCGCCTGTTAGGACCTCGCCGCACTGCGCGGCCTTCGGATCGGTGACGCGGATGCCGGGAATCCGGAAGCGCAGCTCCGCGTCAAATTCCGCAAAGCATTCGCGCAGGCGCAGCGCCGATTGCGCAATGAACCCCATGCCCCGCCATTCGAAGAACGGCCGCGGCTCAAAGACGTCCGCCATGGCTTTGAGCGCCGCGCGATTCCCTTCCCCCAGGACGGCGCGCTTATACTGATTCTCGACTTGCGCGCGGCCGTCATTCAATTGCCGAAGCACCATCATGATGGATTCCAGCAGATCGAGCGGCTCGAAGCCGGAGACGACGATCGGCTTGCCCGCCTGGCGCGCGATCCATTCGTAAGGCCGGCAGCCGATCACGGTCGACACGTGGCCCGGACCAATGAATGCGTCGAGCCGCATTTCGGGCGATTCCAGGATGGCGCGGATCGCAGGGATGATCGTCACGTGGTTGCAGAAGACGTAGAAATTCCGAACACCCTGCGCCCGCGCGCGCATCAGTGTTAGCGCGGTTGACGGAGCGGTGGTCTCGAACCCGATGGCGAAGAACATTACGTGCCGGTCGGGATTCGATTGTGCGAGCTTGAGCGCGTCCGCGGGCGAATAAACAATGCGCACATCCGCGCCGCGCGCCTTGTATTCGAGCGGGCTGCCCTGTGTGCCGGGTACGCGCATCATATCGCCGAAAGCCGTGAAGATCACATTCGGATCCTGGGTCATCGAGAGGCCGTCGTCGATGCGGCCCATCGGCAGCACGCAGACCGGACAGCCGGGTCCGTGGATCAATTCGATGTTGGGTGGTAGCAGATCGTTCAACCCGAAGCGATAGATCGCGTGGGTGTGCCCGCCGCAGATTTCCATCAGGCGGTAGTGGCGCCGCGGGTCTGCCAGCCGGCGGATTTCGTGCGCCGCCTTGGTGATCAGCTCGGGTTCGCGGAATTCATCGACGAAGCGCATTGTCATTGGCCGGGGGAGGGCCGTAGCCCTCGATCTCCTGCCTGGCTGCCTCATCTTCGCCCAGCAAGGCGAGCACGCGCATCTGCTCGAGGGCATCGGCCTCGCTGATCTTGCTCATGGCGAAGCCCACGTGGATCAGCACCCAATCGCCGGCCTTCGCCGGATCGTCATCGAGTAGCCCCAAGTCGATCTTGCGGCGCACACCGGACACTTCGACTACAGCCATATTCCAGTCCTCGGGCAATAACTCGACGATCTTTCCGGGAATAGCTAAGCACATGCCGGGCGAACCTTCCGTACGCCCGCAGTATATCACCCGGGAAAGCCCGTGCGGCTTTTCACAGGTGCAACGCAGCGGCCAATTCGCGGTCGCCGCGCACGCGCCAGATGCGCGCGTCCAGCATGTAGTGGGTGAAGGCCAATCCCCAGACCGCAGCCTTCAAAGGCGAGGTGGAAAAGAGGACTGTGGGCAAGACGTTCAAGACTAAGTTCAACGCGACCGCGGCTAGGGCGTAGTAAGCGCAACGGCGCGCCAGCGTGGCCGCCAGGCCGAAGCGGTCTTCTCCCTGTGGTTCTCGATAACGGTTGTTGTTGTGAAACCACATGAGGCGGTGATATTGGAAACTGTGGAACAGGCCGGCGACGACGCCTGCGCGGACGATTCCCTGGAAACCGAAAGTCGCGGCATAGCCGAAGGCCAGCCATTGCAGCGGAACCACCGCCAGGAAGAGCAGCAGCTTCGGCAGATTCACAGGAAGCCCCTGGCGCGCTTTCTGCACTTGCCGCGCGACGAAGATCACAGCCAGCGCCAGGTATGCTGCCAGCAACACATCCGAAGCCACCTGCGCGGCCTTCACCGTCTTCAACAGATCCGCGGTGGCCACTACGAAGCAGATGTACGGCAGCATGAGCGACGCGAGCAGAAACCAGCGGTCCAGATGATAGTCGAAGCTGTCGCGCTCGCCGTTCTTGTGCTTATAAAGCATCACGAAGCCGAAGTGCTGTTTCGCGATGTGAAAGTGCAGCCAACTGACGGCGAACAGGTAAAACAGCGATTCGTAGCCCAACATCACTGCGACAGGGCCGAGCATCGCCGCGGGAATAATCACGAGCAGCAACAGCCCCAGCCTCTTGCGCTCCGCCTTGTCGAAGTAGGTGCGGGTGACTGTGGCCAGCACGTGAGGACCGTCAATGCCGATCAGCCAGACCAGAAACAGCGGAGTAAGCGGAAAGCCGGCCGCCATCAGCGCCAGGGCCAGATATCCGGCGAGGCTCGAGCCGATAAACCAGGTCAGATCCTGCTTTTCGCTGATGATCCAGTTGGCGCGCACCGCGCGTGGCGCCTCGAGTTCGACAGCTTGCGCACCCACTAAGTTTTCACCCTCCGGCTCTCACTGTAGCGGCCTGAGAGGGCGGGCTCAATACGTTAATGGTCAGCTTACGGCGGTTGCCTAAAGTTAACCATTGGTCGATGGCATAGCCGGCCAGCAACGCCCATATCCACAGGGCCGGGAAGCGATAGCGTCCGACCGCCTGAATCAGCAGGAACGGAAGCTCCCAAGTCAACGCCGCGGCGGTCAGCAACAGGCTCAGCCGGTAGCGGCGCGCCATCCAAGCGCCCGCGAATCCGAGCACGGTGATCAGCCAGAAGCCGTAGGAGGTCCAGCCTTCGCTCACGGGAGGCAGCCAGTAACACAACACGCGTCCCAGCGTGAGCTGCAGAAACCGGCGCGGATGCGAGTGCATCCAGGCCAGTGCATCATGTAGCCGCATGCGATTGTACGCAGCTTCGCCCATACGCGCTACCACGGCCGCCTCCGCGGGATTCTGATTAGGATGCATAGTCCACAACGCGGTGTTCCGTATAAGGTCGGGCGCGGCCTTGTTGTTGTTTGAAATGTAGAGCTCCAGGCCGAAATTGTCGCGGACGAAGTAAGGCGCGCCCATCACGATCCAGTTGCGCGCGATCCACGGTGTGCACAACCCCAAAGCCAGTATGGAGCTGATGGCCAGGAAGCGGCGTCCTTTCGAAACGGCCAGCAGCGCGAGCATGGGAAGGGACAGAGGGCTGGTGAGGATCGCGACTCCCGACCACAAGCCAGCCGGGACGGGACGGTCATCCAAAATGGCACGCGCCGCCAGAAACAGCAGAACGCCCGCCAATGCGACTTCCCATTGCGGCATCAAACGCGCCGTGAGCAGGAGCAGTATCCCGCCGGCGATGCCGGGCCCGCGGCGCCCGTAAAGCCTCTGCGAGAGCGGGACGAGCATCGCCGCCATGAGGCCATGCAGCGCCGCATTCAGTAAGATCATGCACCACACCACCGCGGCCGGCTGTCTGAGAACCCTTATCGCAGTGGCGAGAATGAACGGGTACACCGGCGCGACGTGCGCGGTCGGCCCGGTAGCCACGCCGAACGGATCGCGAAATTCGCCGGACGCGGCTAGGTTTGCGGCCACAGTGGAGATCTCGAAACTATGCCCGAAACCGGCGGCATCCAATCCGAGCGGGATCTGTGCGACTCCGCACGCGAATCCGATCGCGAACAGGCAGACTGCGGCGGCGTCCCAACGAGGCTGATGCATTGGCCTTAGTATCCAGTCTGGAAGACCGGCGCGCGCGCGGTCAATGTTGTCGCAGGTTAGCTGTCGGCATGTTACATTCGCCCCAGTGCACTCCCCAAACGCGCGGCGCTCACTGGCGGTGCTGTTCGCGGTCAATATCCTGAACTTTTACGACCGGCAGGTGCTGGGCGGCGTGCTGGAGCCGATTCGCAAGGCCTTCCACCTGTCCGACACGCAACTGGGCATGCTCGGAACGCTGCCGATCGTGGTCTACGCGCTGGCCGGATTGCCTTTTGGGCGGTTGGCCGATGCCGGAAGCCGCAAGCGTCTGCTCGCCGTGGGAGTGGCGATCTGGGCGGCGCTCACCGGCGCCGGGGGGCTGGTGAGAAGCTTCGCGATGCTGCTCGTCTCGCGGCTGGGTGTATTCGTCGGCGAGGCTGCCTGCGCGCCGGCCGCCACCAGTTGGATCGGCGACCTGTTTCCAACCGGCCAGCGTTCACGGGCCTTGTCCACGTTCATGCTTGCGGTGCCGATTGGCGGCGCGCTCAGCTATGCGATCAGCGGCCCAGTGGCGCAAGCCTGGGGATGGCGCGCGGCGCTGGTAGTGGCCGCCTTGCCCGCGGTGCTTCTGATACCGGCCCTGGCTCGTCTGGATGAGCCGGCACGTGGTGCGAGCGACGCACGGCCGCTAGAGGGCGATCAGGCTGGCGGCCCGTGGGAGATCCTACGCATTCCGACGATGTGGTGGATCGTGGCATCGGGCGCGCTGGTGAATTTCATCCTGTACGCCCTGGCGACTTTCTTCCCCGCCTTCCTCACCCGCTACCACGGCCTCTCGGTCGGCCAAGCCGGCTTGTGGGCCGGTATCGGATATGCGGTGATGGGGATCGCCGGTGGGCTGACGGCGGGCGCCTGGGGCGATCGCGTGATCCATCGGCGCGCGGACGGGCGCATGCTCTCCGCATCAGGCGCGGCTCTGGCTGCCGCTCCTCTCGCGTTCGCGGGTATCCATCAACCTCCGGGCAGCGCCGCGGCCACCGTGATCCTGAC
>DATKNQ010000247.1:0-5923 GCA_035541265.1 Bryobacteraceae bacterium | reverse complement strand
TCGCGATCTTGGCGTGCCAGTGGTCCGGCGTGGCGATCAGCACGGCGTCGACATCAGAACGCGCCAGCACCTCGCGGTAATCGCGCGTGGTGTAGAGTTGATTGCCCCAGCGCTCCTTGGCGCGCGTCAGCCTGCCTTCATAAATATCGGAGACAGCCACCAGTTCGACGCCGGGCACCTTCTGCGACGCTTCGGCATCGCCGGTCCCCATGCCGCCCGCGCCGATCAGCGCCACGCGAATGCGGTCGGTCGGGGAGATCTTCTTGTCCGCGTCGTCCTGGGCGGCCATCGCGGAGGCGGCCCATCCGGCAAACGTGGACGCTTGCAAAAAATGACGTCTGGTGGACATAGTGATGCACCCTCTGGAAATGGATGTTTCGGGTTCCAGGTCCATTGTACCCGGAACCAGATCGAGCGCCATCCCGAGTTCTTTGAGCTTGCCTTCGAGCCCCGCGCGTTGACCGGTCAAGCCGCAGAGCTTCGGCAACAGCGTCTGCGCGCGCTTGTAAACCGCCTCGGCCTCCGCGCGAAAGACGGAGTGCTTTCCGGCGGCCACGTTCGCCAAAGCGAGACTACGGTCGAGATCGGCGGTGAGGATGCGTACCAAGTCGCGATCCGTGCGAGCCCGCAGCTCCGCGAGTTTGCAGAAATCGACAATCGAACCCATGGCTATTCCGCGCGATTAACGCCGTTTAATGAATTAGACGCACGTCTCGGGGAAACAGTTGAAGAATGCGGCCTGCCGGTCTAAACCTGCGTCACACCCATTCGAGCGCGCCCTTCTTGTACGCCCAAATGTAGCCCACCACCAGGATGGCCAGGAACACCGCCACCTCCGCCACGCCGAACCAGCCTAGCGCGCGATAGCGGACCGCCCAGGGAAACAGGAAAATGGTTTCTACGTCGAAGATCACGAACAGGATCGCTATGATGTAGAAGCGCACCGTGTAGCGGCCACGCGAATCCGAGGCGGCTTTGATGCCGCATTCGTAAGCTTCTAGCTTGGCCTTGAAGGGCGACGACGGCCGGATCAGCTTGGCGATGATGATGGTCACCACGGGGAATGCGATGGCGATTGCCAGAAAAATGAAAATCGCCAAATAACCGCTCGGCATAGCCGCAAATATATCATGGTTCAAGTGAATCGCGATCCTCGCACGGCCTATGCCAGCCGTCTCGACGCGCGCCGTGCAATGGTGGCGCGGCTTGACCGGCGCCACTATACGATCGGCAACCTGCGCCTGCTGGTCTTCTGTAGCGCCGCAGTTCTGGCGTGGCTCGTTTGGGGACGCGGCGCGATCAGCCCTTTCTGGCTCGTAGCTCCGGCGGCGGTTTTTCTCGTGCTGATTGTGGCGCATGAGCGTGTATTGCGCGCGCGCCGGGCGGCCCAACGTGCGGTCGCGCACTACGAGCACGCGCTGGCGCGGCTCGCCGGAAAATGGGCCGGCCGCGGCGAGACCGGCGAGCGGTTTCTCGATCGATCGCACCCCTACGCCGCGGATCTCGACCTGTTTGGCCGCGCATCGTTATTCGAAATGCTTTGCACGGCGCGCACCCGCATGGGAGAAGAGACCCTGGCGCATTGGCTGCTCGCGCCCTCCGAACCGGCCGTGCTGCGGGCGCGGCACGAGGCGCTCGCCGAACTGTGCCCCATGCTCGACCTGCGTGAGGATCTCGCGGTCTTGGGCGAAGACGTACGGTCGGGCGTGCATCCCGAAGCACTGGCGGCCTGGGGCGAGGCGCCGCCTCTGCTCGAATCCCGCACCGCGCGCATCATCGCCTTTATCATTCCCTGCCTGGTAGCGGCCAGTGCCATCCTGTGGGCCGCGGCCGGCGTCCGCGATCCGTTCTTCGCCATGCTTGCGGCTGTGATCATCTTCATCGCGCGATACCGCCGTGAGGTGGCGCGCGTGGTGGAAGCGGTGGAGCAGCCGGCGCATGATCTGGCGCTGCTCACGCAAGTACTCGCGCGCCTCGAGCAGGAGCGTTTCTCGTCCGTGCGGCTGGCGGAGTTGCGTGCGGAGCTCGACGTAGCCGGACAGCCGCCATCCGAGCGTATCGGGCGCCTCAAGCGCCTCATCGAAATGCTCGACTCCCGCGAAAACCCTTTCATGCGCGCCGTCGGACCGCTGATGCTGTGGACCGAGCAACTGGCATTCGCCATCGAGGCCTGGCGGCGCACATCGGGCCACGCGCTGCGGCGCTGGCTGGCCGCGGTGGGCGAAATGGAAGCGTTGTGCTCGCTGGCCGCTTATGCCTGGGAGCATCCGGCGGATGTGCTGCCGGAGTTCGTGGCCGGCGGCGCATGCTTCGAAGGCGAGGAACTGGCCCACCCGCTGCTCGATGAAGCCAGCGTGGTGCGCAACAGCGTGCGGCTGGGTGGCGACGCACGCGTGTGGATCGTGAGCGGATCGAACATGTCGGGCAAGAGCACGCTGCTGCGAACGGTGGGCGTCAACGCCGTGCTGGCACAGGCCGGTGCGCCCGTGCGCGCCCGCAAGCTGCGGCTCTCGTGCCTGGCGCTGGGCGCCTCGATTCGCACGCTCGATTCGCTCACCGACGGCACCTCGCGCTTCTATGCCGAGATCAAACGCCTGCACCAGATCATGGAATTGACCGCGGGCCCGCTGACCGTGTTGTTCCTGCTCGATGAACTGCTGCACGGCACCAACTCGCACGACCGGCGCATCGGCGCGGAGGCCATCGTACGCGGATTGGTCACCCGCGGCGCGCTGGGTCTGGTCACGACACACGATCTGGCGCTCGCCCAGCTCACGGAAACGCTGCCGGGGCGCACTGCCAACGTACACTTCGAAGATCGCTTCGAAGACGGCCGCATGATCTTCGACTATCGCCTGCATCCGGGCGTCGTCGAGAAAAGCAACGCGCTCGAGCTGATGCGATCGGTGGGCCTGGAGGTCTGAAGTAGCCGCCGGGTGTATACTGTACCGGAGTTGAACGACGGGAATTGTATCTATGCGCATATTCAAACAGATTCTTGTATTGATGTTTTTGCTGGCCCCGGCCTGGAGCCAGCCTCCCGCGGAAATGGCGGTCGTGCAGCGCATCAAGGCGGAGGCGTACGACCGTTCCCAGGTGATGGACACCTTGTCCTATATCTCCGATGTTTATGGCCCGCGCCTGACGGCCTCGCCGGAGTTCAACCAGGCGGCGGACTGGGCGATGCGGAGGCTGAAAGAATACGGGCTCGCCAACGTGCACCTGGAACCGTGGGGCCCCTTCGGCCGGAGTTGGTCGGCACGTCAATGGTCGGTCGAAATGATCGAGCCCCGTTATGCGCCGCTCAACGCGACTCCGCTCGCGTGGTGCGCGGGCACGGACGCTCCCGTCACGGGCGAACTGATTGTGACCCCGTACGCGCGGATCCTCAATCCCAAGAAGGCGCGGGAAGCACTGGACGCCTATCGCAAAGAATGGACGGGCAAGTTGCGTGGCAAGTTCGTGATGCTCGGCGAACCGAAAGTCCCTGAGGAACAGACCAAGCCGCAGTTCACGCGCTATACCGACGCCGAACTGGCCGACATGGCCAAAGCGCCGGAACACGTGGCGATGAACTACGCGAGTATCGATGAACTCAAGTGGCCAGAGGACCCGCAGGATTTTTTCAAGTTTCTGGCGACCCTGCCCGAAACCACTGTCGACAACTGGTGGGATGAGCTCGAGAAAATCCAGTTCGAGCGGGGCGAGTTCTTCCGTAAGGAAGGCGCGCTGGGCGTTCTCGTTTGGGACCGGCGCTCGCACGGCGGCAGAACCAACGCGGAAGCGGCGGGATCGCCGAAGAGCGCCCATCCGCTGCCGCCGCCCACCTTCGTCGTCACCGCGGAACAGTACAACCGGCTGGCCCGCGTCATGGACAAGAAAATCCCCGTGCGCGTCCGCGTGTCTCTGAAGGTGGATGTTTCATCGGCGGATGTGGACGGCAACAACATCGTCGGCGAGATTCCGGGCGGCGCGAAGAAGGACGAAGTGGTCATGATTGGCGGGCACTTCGATTCCTGGCACGCCGCCACCGGCGCGACCGATAACGGCGCTGGCAGCGCAGTGATGATCGAAGTGATGCGCATCCTGAATGCGTTGCATCTGCCCATGGACCGCACCGTGCGCCTCGCGTTGTGGAGCGGCGAAGAAGAAGGCCTCTTCGGTTCGGAAGCCTACGTGAAGCAGCATTTCGGCGATCCGCACACGATGCAGCTCAAGCCGGAGGACGCCAAGCTCTCGGGCTATTTCAACCTGGACAACGGCAGCGGACGAATTCGAGGCGTGTATTTGCAGTGGAATGACGCCATGCGTCCGCTTTTCGAAAAGTGGCTGGCGCCCTTCCGCGACGAAGGCGCCACCACCATCACGATCCGGGACACCGGAGGCACCGATCATCTTTCCTTCGACGCGGTCGGCCTGCCTGGTTTCCAGTTCATTCAGGACCCGCTTGATTACGGCACCGTCACGCACCATTCGAGCATGGACACGTATGACCACGCCGTTGCTTCAGACCTGATGGAGGCTTCCGCCATAATCGCGGCGGTGGTGTATGACGCGGCCAACAATCCCGAGATGCTGCCGCGGAAGGAATTGCCGCGCGCGCACCCGGTGGCGAGTTCCGGCGCGCAGTAACGGCTGGCACCGGCTCGCAAAGGTGTTACTTTGATGTCTCATGAAGATACTGATCGCCCTTGCACTGGCGCTGCCCATGTTTGGCCAGATCCGGTTCCTCGCTGAGAAGAAGCTGTGGGTCGTCGACACCGAACACACCACTTACGTGCTCGGCGTGAATGAAGAGAACAGCCTGCAGAATGTCTATTGGGGCAAGCGGCTGTTCCGTGACGGCGATCTCGCGCCCGTGCACACCTCGCCCGAACACGCTTCTTTCGATTCGCGCGAGACTATGACCGCGGAAGAATATCCGGGGTGGGGCGGCTTGCGCTACAACGAACCTTCCGTGAAGGTCACGCTGGCCGATGGCACGCGCGATCTGGTGCTGGCGTATGTCTCGCACGAAATCCAGGGCGGCACGCTGGAGATCCACACCAAGGATATCCGCTATGCCCTGGCGGTCGATCTCTTCTACCGCGTGTACCCGCAGTCGGACATCATCGAGAAGCATTCCGTGATTCGCAACCAGACCGGGCAATCGCTGGTGGTCGAGAGCGCGCAGTCGGGCGTTTGGTATTTGCCCTCTGGCGAAGGCTACCGTCTGAGTTATCTGACCGGCCGGTGGGCGGGCGAGACACAGCTCCACCACGAAATGATCGGGCCGGGTAAGAAGGTGCTCGAAAGCCGGCGCGGCAATACCAGCCACCAGGCGAATCCGTGGTTCGCACTCGACGGCGGACCGGCCGGCACGCCACTCGCCACTGAAGATCACGGCCGCGTGTGGTTCGGCGCGATTGGCTGGAGCGGCAATTGGAAGCTCGTGGTGGAAGAGACGCCCGCACAGCAGGTGAGAGTCACGGGCGGGTTCAACGATTTCGATTTCGGATACTTGCTTAAGCCGGGCGAGACGCTAGAAACGCCGGCGTTCTACGGCGGCTTCACCGATCAGGGCTTCGGCGAAAGCTCGCGCATCATGCATGCTTTCGAGCGCAAAGAGATCTTGCCCGACCGCGCCGCTCCGCATCCGCGGCCGATTCTCTACAACTCTTGGGAAGCGACCACATTCAACGTCAATGAGGCCGGGCAGAAGCAACTGGCCGACAAGGCGGCGCGTCTGGGTGTGGAGCTGTTCGTGATGGACGACGGCTGGTTCGGCCAGCGCAACGACGATCACGCCGGCCTGGGCGATTGGACCGTGAACCCGCAAAAGTTCCCCAACGGCCTCGGGGGGTTGATCAGCTACGTGAACGGTCTGGGCATGAAGTTCGGCCTGTGGGTCGAGCCGGAGATGGTGAATCCGAACAGCGACCTG
>DATKNQ010000246.1:0-43349 GCA_035541265.1 Bryobacteraceae bacterium | reverse complement strand
GAGCTGACGCCGGCAAATTACGGACGCGATCACCACCCGCGTTGCTTCACCGTGTGGATGGCGGGCGGCGGCATCAAGCGCGGCATCACCATCGGTGAGACCGACGACTACTGCTATAACGTCGTCTCCGATCCGGTGCCCGTACATGACCTGCAGGCTACTGTCTTGCAATGTCTGGGTATAGACCACAAACGGCTGACCTTCAAGTTTCAAGGACGTCACTTCCGCCTCACTGATGTAGCCGGAAATGCAGTCGCGAAGGCCCTCGCATAACCGATTCCCAGTTTCGTTGAAACGCCCTGTCACTCCCGATCACTTAGACGAGGATGCGGTATCAGATCGATCCGCATAAGTTCTAAGGAGGAGAGAGTGAAAAACGAGATTTTCGGTTGGACCCCGCGGCACATCCGCGGCCTACGCGTATCGAATCTGATCATTGCGGGCGCGATGGTCTTCCTGACAGCGGCCCAGGGACCGCTGCGCGCGCAATCAACTTCGGTACAGTTCGTGCCCTTTGCGAACTTCATGCAGGGCACTCAGAGCGCCAGTTTCAGTAACTACGCCGGTAGTCCCGGCAGCCGTGTGACCGATGCAAGCGCGTTCGAACAGATGCGCCAGCACATCCTGACCATGTACCAGGGCGTCAACGTCCAGCATAGCTTTGTGTTGGAACAGCATCATTTCGACTGTGTCCCGGTGGAGCAACAGCCATCCGTGCGCCTGTTGGGCTTGGGCTCGGTGGCGCCGGAGCCGCCGCAATCGGCGATCGCGCAGAGTGCGCAGGCCAACGGCCAGGCCGGGCAAGCCATCAGCGCGGCCTCACAATTGGCGGCCTCGCAATCGTTCGATCAGTTCGGCAACTCTACAAGCTGCGAAGCAGGCACCATTCCGATGCGCCGCATCACACTCGGCGATGTCACCCGTTTCCCAACCTTGCAGCAGTTCTTCAGCAAGAGCCCGGATGCCTCCGTGACTGGCGTGCCGGCGGGAGTGGCGAACCCGAGTTCCACCGCGCATAAGTATTCGTATACTTACCAGTATGTGACTAATCTGGGTGGCAACTCCAGCCTGAACCTGTGGAAGCCTTACGTAAATACGGGCCTGGGCGAGGTTTTTTCCCTGTCTCAGCAGTGGTACGTGGGCGGCAGCGGATCGTCCACCCAGACCGCCGAAGTAGGATGGCAGAACTATCCGTCTAAGTACGGAAGCGAGAACTCCGCGTTATTTATCTACTGGACGCGCGACGATTACAATAAGACGGGCTGCTATAACCTGGACTGCGCAGCTTTCGTACAGACGAACAGTTCCTGGCATTTCGGCGGAGGCTTCAACAACTACAGCACGCTGGGCGGTTCCCAGTATGAGTTCGCCGCTCAGTTCTATCTCTCCGGCGGCAACTGGTGGCTGGCCCTGGGTGGAGCCTGGGTGGGTTACTATCCGGGATCGATCTACAGCGGCGGCCAGATGGCGCACAACGCGCAACTGATCGAGTACGGCACCGAGTCAGTGGGTTCCACCTGGTTTCCGCCGGAAGGCAGCGGCGACTGGTCGAGCCTGGGCTGGGACTATGCGGCTTACCAGCGTAACCTTTACTACATCAACACATCCTCAAGTTCAGTCTGGGACACGCTCACTCCGGCACAACCTTCGCCGGCTTGCTACAGCATCACTGGCCCCTACTACAGCAGTTCGAGCGGCTGGGGCATCTACTTTTACGAAGGGGGACCCGGCGGAACCGGCTGCTGAAGCGCGATCCGGGGCACGCCCGCCGTTCTGAGCGCGCCCCAGATCACCGGATATAGCTACTGCCCTGTGCCGCTCAGCGCCAAAGTCTGCGGACTGCCGGGACTGTTGTCGTAGACATTCAACGTGGCCGATTCAGCCCCCGCAATTGACGGCGTGAAGTATGCCGTGAAGGTGCAAACTCCTCCGGAAACGAGAGTGCCGCCGCACGGCGGATCGGATAGGCTGGTGCTGAAGTCGGCGGCGTTTGTGCCGGTGATGGTCCACGCCGTGAACTTAATCGGCGCGCCGCTCACATTGGTCAGCGTTACCGTGGATTGCACCCGGACTCCCACATTGGAGGTACCGAAGCTGACCGAAGACGGCGTGAACTCCACACCCGTGCCGGTCCCCGCCAACGCGATGGCCTGCGGGCTGGAGGCGTCGCTATCGGTGACGTTCAGAGTGCCGGTGACATAACCAACCACCGACGGCGTGAACGTCACGAAGATGGCGCAGGTCCCACCCGCGGCGACTGGCAATCCGTTGGTGCAGGTTGAAGCGTGGGTGCTCGCGAACGGGCCGCTGAAAGAAAGTGCCGGGTTGCCCAGCGTGAGCGTGGCGCCCGTGTTATTCGTCAGCACGATCCTGCTGCTGGCGCTGGTTGTACCGATGGGTTGCGCATTGAACGTGATGGAACTGGGGCTGAACGCCACTTTGCTGGTGCCTGTGCCGGTCATGCCGACTACCTGCGGGCTGCTTGGGTCGCTATCGTTGATCAGTAGCGCGCCTTTCTTCGCGCCGGTGGTTTGCGGCTTGAACGCCACACTTACCGTACAACTCGCCGCGGCTGCGAGCGTGCTGCCGGACGCGGGACAGGTGTTGGCTGCGATCGCGAAGTCAGTTGTTTCATTGAGCGCGATCGAACGCATGGTGATGCTCGCCGCGCTTTTGTTCGTGATCGTCACAGTCTTAGCCGCGCTGGTGGTTTTCACCGCCACGCTGCCGAAGACCAGCGGACCACCGGTGACCGATAGTCCGCTACCCGTTCCCGACAGACTGATGTTCGTGCTCGCATTGAAAAAGCCGTTGTCGTAAATGGTCAGTGTACCGGTGGCAACCCCCGCGGCGCTGGGCTTGAACAGCACAAACACAGTGCAGGTGCCGCCGTTCGCCAGGCCGGTGCCGCAGTTATCCGACTCGCTGAAGGGACCGGTGACGGCAATGCTGCCGATTGTCAGTGGTCCCAATCCGTTGATGGTCAGCAATTGTGGCGTGCTGGCGCCGCCGATTGTCACCAGGCCAAAGTTCAAACTGGTGCTTGAGACGCCCAGCCCGGCAAAGGCAGATACCTCCCGCACCCTGTAGTTATACTGATCGACGATCAGTATGTCGCCGGCCGCATCGCGCGCGATTCCGCTCGGGTAATACAGGTCGGCCAGCGTGGCGTAACAGGCGTCGCAATTCATGCCGGCCGTACCGTTGCCGGCAAAGGTGGTCATATTGCCGGATGGATCAATCCAACGGACGCGGTTATTATTTGTGTCCGCAACGAACAGGTCGCCGTTGGCGTCCGCCAGCAGGCCGTTCGGATAATTGAGCCGGTTTTGGATGGCCGGCCCGTCGCCGGTATAACCGCAGGTGTCGCCGATTCCGGCCACCGTGGTGATAATACCGGTAGCCGCCGCGACCTCCCGGATCACACAGTTATAAGTGTCGGCGATATACAAGTTACCGGCGCCATCTTTGGTGACTCCCCACGGCTGATTCAGCTTCGCAGCCGTAGCCGGATCGCCGTCGCCTAAGTAACCGGACAGTCCCGGCGTTCCCGCGACGGTGGTGATCGTGCCGCCCGTTACCTTGCGAATGATGTGATTATACGCGTCGGCAATGTAGAGGTTGTTGCCGCTATCCATGAAGATACCCCACGGCTGGTTGAGCAGAGCACTGGTGGCTGGACCGCCGTCGCCGCCGTAACCGCAACTGCCGCTCTTGCCAGCGAAAACATTGATGACGCCGTTGCTGGCCGTAACTTCGCGGATCAAGCAGTTCTGCGTGTCGGCGATATAGATATTCCCTGAGCTGTCGCGTGCCACGCCGTAGTTGTAATTTAGCTGCGCCGCGGTGGCCGGACCGCCGTTGCCGCCGCTTCCGCGCGTGCCATTGCCGGCGAAGAGGTTCACCAGGCCGGTCGATGCAACTAACTCGCGCACCAGATAGTTTTCGGTGTCGTTGACGAACACATTGCCCGAGGGATCCTCTAGAATACCGAATGGATAGTCGAAGACCACGCCCTGCGGCGGAACTCCTGACTCGAGCGTCGGAAAGGTGCCGTTGCCATTGCCCGCGACAGTGTTGATGAGCGCTCCGGTGCCGGTGGTAAACGCCCGCACCCGATCGTTGTAGCGGTCGGCCACGTAGATGGTTCCGGACGCCGTCACAGCCAGTCCTTGTGGACTGTGGAACACCGCGCTGCCTGGGGCCCCACCATCGCCGCTATACCCTACGGCGCCCGTGCCGGCAATGGTGTTGATGTTGCCCGTGTTGGGATTGCCGGAAAGCGTGAATTGCCGGATTCGCTGGTTGCCGTCGTCCGCGATAGTTACTAGCGTCCCCGTGCTGTTCACGGAGATACCTTCGTAGACATAACTGATCTCCGCGGACACTGCCGCACCCCCGTCGCCGATGAACCCATTGGTGCCGTTTCCGGCGATGGTGGTAATAATTCCGGTGGACAGAGTCACCAGCCGGATTCGGAAGTTATTGGTATCGGCGATATATAAGTTGCCGGCGTTGTCTAAGGCTACTCCATCAGGCGCGTTTACCTTAGCCGTGCTGGCCGTGATGCCGTCGCTGCTGTAACCGCAACTGCCGGTGCCGGCATAAGTGCTGATCGTGCCGGTCGAGAGCGCCAGCTTGCGGACGCGGCAATTACTCGCATCGGCGATGTACAGGTTGCCCGATTTATCCGCGACCATGCCGCCCGGCCGGCAGAGTTCAAAGCTGGTGGCCGGGCTGCCGTCGCCATTGTACCCGCAGGCGCCCGAGATACCCGCAATCGTGCTGATCGTTCCGCTGGTGGTCACCTTGCGAACAGTTTGGTTATTGTACTCCGAGATGTACACATTGCCTGAACTATCCACGGCCACGCCGTTCGGGCAATTCAACAGCGCATTGGGCGCCCCGCCCGCAACACCGTCACCCGCATAGCCCGCCGGACCGAGGCCGGCCACAACCGTGATCGTGCCCGAGGTATTGACCTCATAAACCCGATTCGAAGCGCAGCCTGCGATATAGTAATTGCCGGCACTGTCCACGGCCACTGCCAGCGGGTCGTTGACATCGCCCTGCACGGCCGGTATGCCGTTAGGTCCACCACCGATGAATGTGGTAATCCAGTCCTGCTGTGCCCACGCGGGCAGGCATAAAGTCATGAGTGCAAGTGAAATGAAAATGCGGCGCATAGTCTCTCCTCCTTTATTGACTTATTGAGCGTCTGAGTCTTCCTGCAGTTGGATCGCGGGGCGGCGGCTCAGTTGCACCGTGCGCTGCAGCTCGCGTCCCTGGCTGTCGCGCGTTACTACGCAGACGGAAGGCTGCCGGCGCCCAGCCCAATGGTCGTACTCATCTTCTGGAACGGTGATGTGCATGGCGAGTCGCACGTCGGTTCCGTCCCGCCATTGCTCGATCGGCGAGTAAGTGCCGAATACCGCCGCCACGGGCGGGGAATGCAGGATCATGACGCTGGCCTCGGCTAAGTCCTCGCCGCTATAGTTGAAGATTTGTAACATCACCGTGACGCGCACCTGGCGGCCGTCCCGGGCTGCGTTGGTCACGCTGTAGAAACCGCCGAAATCCCGGCCGTTTTTGGCTGACGCGCCCAGCGCGGCGATGAGCAGCATGGCCAGCGCGGCGATCGAACGTTGCATTGAGTGCATGGATTCTCCTTATTCGTTCAGGACGCATAGTACTTGCATCTCTGGCACGCGGGTGATAGCATCCCCAAAAGCCGGTGCCCTCAGGCTAAGTCGACAGGCGTCCACTGACCATTGCGCAGACTTCCGGCAAAAACTGTCATGCGCCTTCGAAATACTTCAACGGTGCGGCGGTTCGAGGCGGGTGCGCCAAACGCCACCCCAGAGGAACGCCGCGCTCTCGACCAGGTCTTCAGCCTGACTTACGAAGAACTGCGGCGGCTCGCCTCCACAGTAAGACGTTGCGACCCGAACGCCACGCTGAGTCCCACCACGCTGGTACACGAAGCCTGGCTGAAGCTGGCCAACTCGCCGCACCTGGCCACCACGTCGCGTCTGCATTTCAAGCGCATCGCCGCGCGCGCCATGCGGCAACTGCTGGTGGAAGCGGCTCGCCGGCGCCGCGCGCAGAAACGCGGCGATGGATTCCCCATGGTGGCCTTCGATGATTCGCTCGAGACCGCGGCTGCCTGCGGCGGCGAATTGCTGGCCCTCGATTCCGCGCTCGAAGACTTAGCCCGTTTGAATCCGCGCCAGGCCACCATGGTGGAGACGCGCTTCTTCGGCGGGCTCGACGTTCCCGAAACGGCCGAACTGCTCAACATCTCCGAGGCCACCGTGATGCGCGATTGGCGCGCGGCAAAAGCCTGGCTGGCGCATCAACTCCGCCGAGCTTCCTGATTACTGCTTATGGACGCGGAGCGTTGGCTGCGTATCCAGACCGTCTTTCACGCCGCGGCTGCCCTGGCGGCTTCGGATCGGACAGCCTTCGTCGAATCCACTTGCGGCAGCGATCGGGAACTGATCGGCGAAGTGCTGGCGATGCTCGAAGAAGACTCGCGCGCTGCGTCTCTGCTAGATCGCGGACTGGCGGCAGCCGCCCAAAGCTTGACCAGCGCCGCCGCGCCGGCGCCCGCGCAATTGCCTCAGTTCGGCCCCTATCGCGTCAGAGGTCTCATCGGGCAGGGCGGCATGGGTGTCGTCTATCTGGCCGAACGCAGCGACTTGGGCAGCCTGGTGGCCATCAAGGTCTTGCGCGACGCCTGGCTGTCGCCTGCGCGGCACGAGCGTTTTCTGGGCGAGCAGCGGACTCTGGCGCAACTGAACCATCCGGCCATCGCACGCCTTTACGATGCCGACTCGCTGCCCGATGGCACGCCTTGGTTCGCGATGGAGTACGTCGATGGCCGGCCGCTCACGGAGTATTGCCGCCAGCGCGGCGCGAACGTCGAAGAAAGGTTGCGCCTGCTCCGCATGGTCGCCGAAGCGGTCGAATATGCGCACCGGCAAGCGATCATCCACCGCGACCTCAAGCCCTCCAACATCCTGGTCCGCGCCGATGGCGCGGTGAAGTTGCTGGACTTCGGAATCGCCAAACAACTGGACCCCGCTGATCAAGGCCAGGCTCCCACCATCACCGGCTTGCGCCTGATGACGCCAGCCTACGCAGCGCCCGAACAGATCCGCGGCGAGCGCGCTGGCGTGTATAGCGACGTATACTCGCTCGGCGTGATTCTCTACGAATTGTTGGCCGGACGCCTCCCGTTCGATCCTTCGGCGTGCACACCGGCGCAAGCCGAAAGCCTGATTCTCGAAAGCACGCCTGAGAAGCCCTCCGTGGCGCATGCCCTTCCGGCGAGCCGGAATTCCTGGGCCGACCTGGACGTGCTTTGCCTGACGGCCATGCACAAGGACGTGGCCAGAAGGTACCGGTCGGTGGAAGCCTTCGTCCGCGATATCGAGCATTACCTGGACGGCGAACCTCTGGAGGCGCGGCCGGATTCAGTGCGGTACACACTGGGCAAATTCGTCCGGCGGCGCCGGCGCGCGGTGACCGCGGCCGCGGCGGCTTTCGTGGTGGCCGCTTCGCTGATCGTCTTCTTCACGCTGCGATTGGCTGCGGCGCGCAACGTCGCCCTGGCACAGGCGTCGCGCGCCCGGCGAATCCAACAATTCATGTTGAATTTGTTTGATCGCGGCGACCATTCCGCCGGTCCGCCGGATAACCTGCGAGCCGCGGCCGTGGTCGACCGGGGCGTGCGGGAGGCACGCGCGCTCGATCGCGAACCAGCCGTGCAAGCCGATCTCTACGCCACTCTCGGTGGCATCTACCAGAAACTCGGCAACCTCGAAAAGGCCGATACGCTGCTCACTCTGGCGCTCGGCCGCCGGCGCGCCATCTTCGGTTCTGAGCACCGCGAAGTAGCCGAGAGTCTCGTTGCGCTGGGATTATTGCGCATGGATCAAGCTCGCCTGGAAGACGCCGAAAAGCTCGTGCGCGATGGATTGGCCATGAGCGGGCGGACTCTGCCCGCGGACGATCCGGCCCTAGCGCGGGCACAAACCGCGCTGGGACGCATCGAGGAGCAGCGCGGCGATTACCAGGCGGCCATCGCGACGCTCGAAGCAGCCGTGCGTCTCGAGTCCGCCGCGCCGGACTCCGCCGCCGACCTCGCCGCCGCGTTATCCGAACTCGCAAACACGCAGTTCTACCAGGGCAACTACGCCATCTCGGAGCAGTTGAATCGCCGCGTGTTGGCGATGCACGAACAGGCCTACGGCGAGCGCCACCCGCTGGTCGCCGACGACTTGCTCAACCTGGCGGCGATCCAAACCAATCTGGGCCACTTTGCCGAGGCTGAAGCGTTCGACCAGCGCGCGCTCGAGATCAATCGCTCCTGGTACGGCAATGATCATCCGGAAACCGGAGCCAGCTTGAACTATCTGGGCCAGGCCTTAGTCCTGGAGGGCCGCTTCGATGAGGCTCAAGACATGCTGCAACAGGCGCTGGACATTCAGGAGCGCGTCTACGGCCCCGTGCATCAGCGCGTGGCCGTCGCGCTCAACGAACTGGGATTGCTCGCGATGCGCCGCGGAAAGTTCGATGAAGCCGTGGCGCGTTTCCGCCGCGCGGTGGACATTGATCGCGTGGTCTACGGCGGCCGGCACCAGTCGGTCGCGCTCGAATCCGCCAACCTGGCGAGCGCCTATCTGGAGAAGAAGGAGTACACTCGCGCGGAGCAACTCTTTGGCGAAGTTATCGCTCTCTATCGCCAGTTACTGCCCCCTGGGCATCTGAACATAGGTATCGCTGAGATCAAGCTGGGCCGTACTCTGATGCGCGAGCGCCGTTATGCGGAGTCGGAGAGTCACATGCTGGCGGGGTATGCCATCATAAGTACACAGACCAGCCCTGCCGTAAAGTGGCAACAGACGTCGCGTGATGACTTAGTTGCTTTATATGTGGCATCGGGTCAACCGGAAAAAGCAGCGCGCTTTCGCAAGTAAACGCCGCCGGGCGCCAGAACCCGGCGGCGCGGGAGTAGAGGAGCCGGCGCCCTACTGACCGGTCCCACTCAAAGGCAGCAATTGCGGGCTGCCTGTACTGTTGTCGTACGCGACGTAGGTGGCCGACTCAGACCCCACAATGGACGCGGTGAAGTAGACGGTGAAGGTGCACGTCGCTCCCGCCGCGAGCGATCCGTTACACGGAGGATCGGTTGCGCTCACGCTCCAGGCCGCGGCGTTCGGACCCACGATCGCAGCCGCGTTAAACATTACGGTCGAGGTACCGACGTTGGTCATCACCACGGAGCTCGAGACTCTCTGGCCGGCGTTGCCGCTCAGAGTCACTGTCGAGGGGGAGAACTCGATTCCGGTTCCCGTGCCTGATAGAGCTACCGCCTGCGGGCTGGTTGTGTCGCTGTCCGAAACGTTCAGCGTCCCATTCACATACCCAACCGAGGCCGGCGTGAAAGTCAGATAGATCACACACGTTTGGCCCGCCGGGATCACGATGCCCTTGGTGCAGGTAGTTGCGCTCGCGCTGGCGAAGGGCGCACTCACTGTCACGGCTGGATTCTTCAAGGTTAGCGAAGCGCCCGTGTTGTTCGTCAGAGTGACCTTCGAGAGGCCGCTGGTCGTACCCACAGCCTGCGGTGGGAACGTGACCGCGCTGGGAGTCAACACCACCAGGCTGGTACCGGTGCCGGTCATGCCCACAATCTGGGGACTCGTGGGATCGCTATCGTTAATGATCAGCGCGCCCTTCTTCGCGCCGGTCGTCTTCGGCTTGAACACCACGCTGATACTGCATTTCGCGCCCGCCGCCAGTGCGCTGCCGGAGGCCGGACAGGTGTTGGCCGTGATCGCAAAGTCCGTCTCGTTCACCGTGATGGTCCCCATCGTGACGCTCGCCGTGCTCTTGTTGGTGACCGCCACCGTCTTTGCCGCGCTCGTGGTTTTCACAGCTTGATTGCCGAAGTTCAGCGGTCCACCGGTGACGGATAGGCCGCTGGCTGTGCCGCTCAGCGTGATAGTGGTCGTGTTGCTAAAGAAGCCGTTATCTTCGATCGTGATGGACCCCGTCGCCGTGCCGGGCGACGTCGGCGTGAAGAAGACGTAGATCAGGCATGTGGCGCCGTTCGCCAGACTCGTACCGCAGTCGTCGGCCTCGGTGAATGGCCCCGTAATCGAGACGTTGTCAAAGGTGATCAATCCCATGGCGCTAAGGGTCAGGACCTGCGGCGTGCTCGTCGTGCCGATTGTGGCGAGGCCCAGATTGAGGCTCCCGGCGGACGTGTTCAGCGCAGGGAACGCGGAGACCTGCCGGATGCGCAGATTGTCATAATCGCAGATCAGAAAATCGCCCAGCGAGTCTTGCCCAATGCCGCCTACATAATACAGGTCCGCGGCAGTCGCAACTTCCCCGTCGCCGTTGTAGCCGGCGACCCCATTGCCCGCAATCGTCGTCATCATGCCCGTTGAATTAACCCAGCGCACGCGCTGCCCGCTGTCATCGGCGATGAACAGATTACCGTTCGCATCCAGCGCCACGCGGTCCGGACGGTTCAGCTCATGCTCGACAGCCAACCCGTCGCCGTTGTAACCGCAAACGCCATTGCCGGCGATTGTGCTGATGATGCCGGTGGCCGCGGTGACTTCGCGCACGACGCAGCTATTGTAGTCGGCGATATAGACGTTTCCGGAGCTGTCTACGGCAACGCCATTCGGAGTGTGTAACTCTGCGTCCGTGGCCGGATCTCCGTCGCCCAGGTACCCCGCCGTTCCATTGCCGGCGATTGTCGTGATGATCCCGCCGGATATTTCTCGAATGCGGTTATTCGAGGCATCCGCGATATAGAGGTTGTTCTTGCGGTCCAAGTATATACCGGCCGGAGCATTGAGCTCCGCGCTGGTAGCCGGACCACCGTCGCCGCTGAATCCGCATTTCCGCGGCGGGCCCTGTCCGGCAAAGACAGAAATATCTCCCGTGGCGGCATTTACTTGCCAGACTACACAGTTAGAATAGTCTGCGATATAGATGTTACCCGATGTGTCGCGCGCGATGCCCGCCACGTTGCCGATCGCGGCGCTGGCCGCCGGACCACCCACGCCGGTGAATCCACACGTACCCGCCGTGGCGCCGGCCGCGGCCGAGCCCGCAAAGATGTTCACCAATCCCGTCGATTTCACGAGTTCGCGCACGACGCAGCCTGTATATTCCGAAACGTACGTATTACCCGCCGGATCCTGATAAACGTCCAGTGGATTGTCGAGCACCACACCCGATGGCGGCACTCCGCTGATCAAATTCGGATAAGTGATGTTGCCGTTCCCCGCTACCGTGTCGATAGTCGCGGTATTGGGAATGCCGGACACCGTGAAGCCGCGGATGCGGTTGTTACCGTTGTCCGCCACATAGACCATTCCAGAACTGCTCAGCACCACAGCTTTCGGACTATTGAACTCCGTGGCATCCGCGGGTCCGCCGTCACCCGCGTCCCCGTCCTTCCCGTTGCCCGCGATCGTATTGATGGTGCCGGTATTCGGAATACCTGTCACTGTAAACTGCCGCACCACTTGGTGGGTGTAGTCCGTAATGGTCACGGTGTTACCGGCCGGGTTTACCCAAACGCCCTGGTAGGTTTGGCCGATTTCAGCGGCGGTTGCCGAACCTCCGTCGCCTGTGTACCCCGAGACACCCGTGCCTGCCACGGTACTAATATTTCCGTTCGAAGCCGTCACCTCACGAATACGATAGCTATTGAAGTCGCCGATGAATATATCGCCCGCATTGTCTACCGACACCGCGCCCGGATAGGCCAATCCAGCGCTGGTGGCAAGCCCGCCATCGCCCGAGTAGGAACACGATCCGCTGCCGGCCACGGTAGTAATTGTGCCGGTGGCCAACGCGACCTTACGAATGCGGCAGTTATCGTAGTCGGCGATGTATAAGTTACCCGAAGTGTCTAATGTAATGGCCCGCGGGTTATATAGTTTGGCGCTGGTGGCTGGGCCGTTGTCCCCGCTGAAGCCGCATGAGCCGGGGATCCCCGCAATCGTAGTGATAGTCTGCGTGGCGTCAACCTTGCGCACGACGCAACCGCTATAGTCACTGAGGTAGATGTTTCCGGAAGTATCCGCAGCCAGGCCAACGGGTCCGTTCAGCTCCGCACTGGCCGCTCCGCCTGTAACTCCGTCACCCGACTCGGCAGCGATACCGTTGCCGGCCACCAGAGCAAGTGTGCCGCTCGCATTCACCTTATATACGCGGTTCGCACTGTAAGCAGATATGTAGTAATTGCCGGCGAAGTCCACCGCGACTCCGTTCGGCGAATTGATGTTGGCGTCGGTAGCTGGTAGGTTATTAGGCCCGCCGCCGATGGCCGTGGAAATGACATCTTGCGCCAGGACCGGCCGCGTCCTGACAGGTTCGCAAGCGATCATCAGCAGGACACACGCGCCCGCCGGATAAACGTGTTTCAGGCTCATTAGCCCCTCCTTCTTTTCCCACCCGATTGCTCTGCGCGAAAAAAACCCGATCTTGCCCAAGAATTCTTCACGGAAAATCCCTGGGCAAAACGGGTCTGAGTCCGCGCAGAAAAGGATGTGCGGACGCGGCGTAGTATACGTATATTGAGATGAAACTGTCCAGGTACGCGCTGTGGTGCATGAATCTGTGGTGCCTGGCAGCAGGTGCAGGCGCGGCTTGGGCCCAGCAATATCCCTTCCTTCCCGTTGCCGGCGCGCCGAAGGGTGTGACGATTCTGTTTCAGGACTCGCGGGGCCGTTTGTGGCTGGGCGGCGCGTCAACGGCTTGCTTCGACGGCACGCGCTTCTACTCGCTACGGGATTACGGTTTCCCTGCGGTTGGCAGCCACGACATCACCGAGGATCCCAGCGGCGCCATCTGGGTCGCAGCCGACACCGGCGTGTTTCGGTTTGCGCAAGGCCGGGTAGGGCTGATTGCCAAAGGCGCCGCCGTCAGTGTAATTGCCGTGACTCCCAGTGTGGCTGTCGCGCTCGTTGGCCGCTCAGGCGGCGGTCTTCCCACTACAGCTTCTACTTTGCTCAGGATGAAGCATACCGGAGACACATGGCAGGGCGAGACCGTCATTTACTCTCGATACCGCTGGTCCCCTGACGCGCGATCCGGGCGGCATGCTGCTCTTCCCTTTGCCGGGCAAAGGTTGGGCCGAGATACGCCTCGAGGACCTCGTGCGCTGGGCGCCAAGCGGATCCGTCAACGTCATCCGGCACTTGCGTGACCGGTATCCCGTAGGTCCGTTGAAGGTCATGCGCGACCGTGCTGGTTGTGTCTGGTGGGGATATTCGGGCGCCACGGAATACAACTGCGGCAGCGGCTTTCACGTTGCCCCGTTTTGGGGCGCGCAAACCGAGCCCGGCATGCATGAGGGGCCGGATGGCCGCATGACGGTCTGGGGTTTCAATCTGCTGGCCTTGGGCCGTCCCGGAGCGTTCCACGCGATCACCACCGCGAACGGATTGGCCGGACCTGAAGAGGCCATCTTCGCGCAGGACGGCACCGTCTGGCTCGGCAATGCACAAGGCCTGTACCGGTTTGCCTCTCCGTTCCGCATCGAGTTCTGGACGGTCCACGAAGGTGTAACCGGTGCCCCCTGGTCCTTCGCGCGCAGCGGCGGCCGGATCTTCGCTGGCCTGGATCGCCGGATCATCAGTCTCGGCGACGATCGCCTTCGCTGGGAGACCTTCGCCACATTCAAGTACGGCAGCTCGGTTTCCAGCCTGTTGGGAACCGGCGACGGGCATTTGTTGGCAGGCTTTATCGCCAACGGAGCAGTCGAATTGTCTCGGGACGGCAAAGTAGTGGGCCGTACCGGCCCGGCTCAGTTCCACTCGCCAGGCATGCGGTTGACGCACACCACCGATGGAGAAATATGGATCGGCGGCTCGTTGCTCGGGCAACTCCAGCGTCGTGGGAGCACTCTCGTGTTTCAGAATCATCCTCTCGAAACGCAGCCGTCTCCGAATATCCTCGCCGTCAAGTATGAGGAGCGTACCCGCAAGCTCTGGGCGTGTTATAGCGGCGGTGTGGTCGTCCGCGATCCGAACGGTAACTGGCGCGAGATCACGCAGCGCGAAGGACTGTTGACGAATGGCTGCTGGTCGCTCGCGCCGCTTCCCAATGGCGATGCCTGGTACAGCTACTATCGCTTGCCGGCGATCGGCTTGATCCGGCTGGGGACGGACGGGCGCGTGGCCGTGCGCCAATATGGCCTCGGCAGCGGGATACCGGAGCCGGCCAACGATACGATGGACGCCGACCGTCGCGGCTGGCTGTGGCGCGGCGGCGAACAGGGAATCTACGTTGCCGATCCGGCGGAGGCTGAGGCGGGGCAATGGCTGCAGCTCGACCAAGCGGACGGCTTTCCCGCGAACGACATGAATACTGGCAGCGTGTTTGTGGACAATGACGGCTCGCTTTGGTGGGGCGCTGATAACGACCTCGTGCATTACTCCCCGCCGCCCGACTTGGTCCACCCCAAGTTTGCTCCTCAGGTCTTTGTCTCCGCTTTCTCCTCTGACAATAACCCACCGCGCCTCGCCGAAGCGGTCGCCGCCCTGCCGCACGGATCCAAGATCACCGCGCATATCGGATCGCTGCAGTTCGACCGCCGGAACGCCCTCCGCCTGCGTTACCGCCTGCTGCCCGGGCAATCCGCCTGGCGCGAAACCCGCAGTCTCGACCTGCCTCTGGGATCTCTATCCAGCGGCTCTCATACGCTCGAAGTGCAAGGCCGCGTCTTCACCGGACCGTGGTCCACCACCGTGATCCGTTCCTTCACGGTGCTGCCGCCCGCCTGGCTCGCGTGGCCTTTCGTCACTGCTTACCTCGTCTCGGGCGCGGGACTGGCCACCGGCGGCTACGTGCTGCATCGCCGCTGGCTGGCCGAGAAGGACACACTGCTTCCCGATCTGGCCGCCTGGCGGCTGGGCGCGCTTCTACCCGAAGTGCACCAGCTCTCTGGCATGCTGCTCGACAGGCGCTTCGAAACCGGCGATCTGCTGGCGCGCGGCGGCTTCGCCAACGTGTTCTCAGGTTACGATCGCGAGCAGCAGCAGCGCTGCGCGATCAAGGTATTCCGTGGCGAGATCAAGGATCGGGACTGGATCCGCCGGCGCTTCCAGCAGGAGGTCGCGGCGCTACAGCGCGTGCGGCATCCGCACGTGGTCCCCATCTACGCGCACGGCAGCACTCCTTCCGGCGCGCCTTACCTGGTCATGGAATACGTCGAAGGCCGGAATTTGCGCGAAGTTCTCGACGACGGCCCGCTGCCTCCCCGGCGCATCGCGCGCCTGCTCGGGCAGCTCGCCGGCGCGCTCGATGCAATCCACGCCCTGGGGATCTGCCATCGGGATGTCAAGCCGGAAAACGTCATTATCCGCCGCGAGGGCGCGCGCAACGAAGACGCCGTGCTCATCGACTTTTCCATCGCCATCGTGAAAGACGCCGACGAAACTCTGCACGGCCTTTCGCGCGCAGCCGGCAGCTTCGACTACATGGCGCCGGAGCAAGCCGTCGGCTACGCCGAATCTTCGAGCGACATTTACAGCCTCGCCAAGCTCACCATCGAGATGCTGACCGGCGAGCGGCTCAAGGATCTGTTGCCGGACGCGGCGCTGGATCTTCCGGAGCGCGTCCGCGAATTGCTGCGCGCCCGCTATGCGATTCTCTCGGCGGAGTCCATCCATATGCTGGCAATAGCTCTGGAGTTCGACCCGGCCAAGCGGCCCCGCGCGGCCGGCGCCTTCGCTTCTCCCATCGTCAACGATCTTGCGCGGCAGCCCGAGAACGTGGCGCGTTGACCAGCATCTTCTTCAACCACTTCAATCCACGGTCCCACCGCGAGCGGACCTGGCGAAAGGTCAACCCGGTCTCTTGGGCGATCTCTTCCAGCGTGAAGCCGCTGAAATAGTGCATGTCCACCATGCGCGCGGCGTCCGGATCTTTCTCCTCCAGCCGATCCATGAGGATGCCGATTTCGACGATCTGCTGCGCATCCCGCGACGGCCCTAAGAGAGTCATGGATTCGTCCAGTTCGAGGGCCGCCTCTCCTCCACCTCGCCGCGCGGCCAACCGTTTGCGCGCCAGATCCACCAGCACGCGCCGCATCGCCAGGCTGGCCAGCGCATAGAAGTGACCCCGATCGTGAATCTCCCATCCGCCCTTCGACAAGTTGCTCAACCACACTTCGTGGATCAACTCGGTCTTCGAAAGCGGCGCCAGATAACGCTCGCGCTTGAGCTCCCGCGCGGCGATTTCATGGAGCTTGGGCAACACCTCGCGCAGCAAGGCATCCGCGGCGGATTGATTCCCCTGCATGAAGAGGTTGAGCCTTTCCGTCAACGATGCGTCACTCGCCATTGACCGGACCTTTCGATCAAGTATAACGGACCGGGCGAAGCGCCTATGTTAAATTGAAACTTGTCCCCCACCGCTGGTGAGAAATTTCAAAAACTCGTTGGGATTATGGCGCGTCTGCGCGCGCCGGGCGGCTGTCCGTGGGATCGCGAACAGACCTTCGATACCATTAAACCGTATCTGCTGGAAGAGACTTACGAAGTGATGGATGCCATCGACGCGCGCGATTGGAGGGAACTTAGTGGGGAATTGGGCGACCTGTTACTACAATCCGTGTTCTTTTCTCAAATGGCCGCGGAACAGAATCTCTTTTCGATCTCCGACGCGCTCGATGCCATCAACGAAAAACTGATTCGCCGCCATCCGCACGTCTTCGGCGAACAGACTGCCGAGACCGCGGGCGACGTGCGCCGCATCTGGGGCGAAGTGAAGGCTGAAGAAAAGAAGCAGAAGGGCGCGAGTGCCGCGGGCCTGCTGTACGGTGTTCCGCGTGCGCTGCCCGCGCTGGTCGAAGCGCAGCAACTGACTTCACGCGCCGCGAACGTGGGCTTCGACTGGCAGAATGCGGATCAGGTGCTGGAAAAACTGCACGAAGAGCTCGGCGAGTTCGACGAGGCGCGCCGTGGTTCTTCCGCGGAAGAGCTTGAGGGCGAACTAGGCGACATGCTGTTCGTGCTCGTGAATCTCGCGCGCTTCGTCAAGGTCGATCCCGAGCAGGCATTGCGCAAAACGAACGCCAAGTTTCGCAAGCGCTTCGGCTATATCGAGCGGAAGCTCGCCGAGCAGGGTAAGTCACCCGCGCAATCGACTCTCGCGGAAATGGATGCGCTTTGGGAGGAATCCAAACGATGATCGAGTTGCGCACCCTCATCGACAACCGCGAGTTTCACGAAGCCGTCGAATTGCAGAAGACCGTCTGGAACTTCAGCGATGTCGAGTTGTTGCCGGTGCGCCTGTTTGTGGTAGCGCTCAAAGTCGGCGGGCAGGCCTTCGGCGCTTTCGACGGCGGACACATGGTGGGTTTCTTGTTGTCGATTCCCGGGTTGAAGCCGGGCGGCGCGTCTTACTTACACAGTCACATGCTGGGCGTGCTTCCGGATTATCGCAATCGCGGCGTCGGCCGCATGCTCAAGCTGCGCCAGCGCGAGGATGCGCTCGCCCGCGGCATCGATCTGATCGAGTGGACCTTCGATCCGTTGGAACTGAAGAATGCGTTCTTCAACATCGAGCGGCTGGGCGCGATCGTGCGCCGCTACGTCGAGAATCAGTACGGCACAACCACCAGCCCGCTGCATGGCGGCCTGCCGACGGATCGCTGTGTCGCGGAATGGTGGCTCGCCAGCCCGTGCGCCGAGGCGGTCATGGACGGCCGCGCTCCGGCGCGCAAGATAGAAGAACGCATCGAAGTGCCCGCGGAGATCGCCACGATCCGGCGCGAAGAGCCGCGCCGCGCTCGCGAGATCCAGAAGTCGCTCGCGGCCCGCCTGACGAATGGCTTCGATCGCGGCCTGGCGGTGATCGGCTTCGAACGTTCAGATCGCGCGGGCACTTATCTGCTCGGGAGGTGGCCATGCGAATCGAACGCGTAACCCTCCGGCAGATCCGCATGCCGCTGGTGCATTTCTTTGAGACCAGCTTCGGACGCACCACCGGGCGCGACATCATCCTGGTCGAAGTGGCCGGCGAAGGCGCTACCGGCTGGGGCGAAGTCACCGCCGGCGAAAGCCCCTTCTACAACGAAGAGTGGACCGAGTCCGCATGGCTCATACTGCGCGATTACGCGATTCCGCGGGTGCTCGGCCGCAATCTCGAGAACGCCACCGCGGTGGCGCCGCTGACCGCACACATCCGCGGGCACAAGATGGCGCGCGGCGGTTTGGAAGCGGCGGTGTGGGATCTCGAAGCGCGGCTCGCTTGCCAGCCGCTCTGGCATACCATCGGCGGCGGTGCGCGGCAGGAGATTCCGTGCGGCGTCTCGATCGGCATCCAGGATTCGGTCGATCAGCTTCTCGAAAAGATCGAGTGCGAGCTGGCCGCGGGTTACCAGCGCATCAAGATGAAGATCAAGCCGGGTTGGGACGTGGACGTGATCCGGCAAGTGCGCGCGCGCTTTCCGCGCATCAAGCTGATGGCCGACGCCAACTCCGCCTACACGCTGGCCGATGCGGACCGTCTGAAGCAGCTCGACGAATTCTACCTGATGATGATCGAGCAGCCGCTGGCGCACGACGACATCATCGATCACGCCGTGCTGCAGGCCAAACTCGACACGCCCATCTGCCTCGACGAGTGCATCCGCTCGGCGCACCACGCCGAGCAGGCTATCCGGCTGCGCGCGTGCGGCATCATCAACATCAAGCTGGGGCGCGTGGGCGGCTTCAGCGAGGCGCGCCGCGTGCACGATGTAGCGCAAGCCGCGGGCATTCCGGTGTGGTGCGGCGGCATGCTCGAGGCGGGCGTCGGCCGCGCGCATAACATCGCGCTATCTACGCTGCCGAACTTCGTCCTGCCCGGCGACGTGTCGGCCAGCAAGCGTTATTGGGCGCGCGATATCATCGTGCCGCCGGTGGCAACTACGCCGCAGGGCACCATCCGCGTTTCCGGCGAGCCCGGCTTTGGCTACGCTTTGGACCGCGATTATATCCGGTCGGTCACAGTCCGCGAGGAGTTCGCCGGTTGAACCGGCCCGCTGTTCTCTACGCCCTCATCCTCGCTATGGTGGCGTTCTGGTCGGGGAACTATGTCGCTGGGAAGATTGCTCTGCGGGAGTTTCCGGCGCTGCTGTTGGCGGGCTTGCGCATCAGCACGGCCGGCATCTTGATTGTGCCGGTGTGGATGCTGCGCCGCAAGCTTACGGTCTCGACGCCGGGGGCATGGGTGCGGCTACTGCTGCTCGGCCTGTTTGGGGTCACGCTGAATCAGGTCTTCTTCGTGGTGGGTCTGAGCCGCACGAGCGTGTTCCATTCGGCGTTGATCATCGGGCTCGGGCCGCTATTGGTGCTGATTCTGGCGTGCATGCGCGGCCTGGAAAAGATGACGGCACGGAAGATGGCAGGCATGCTCATCGCGCTCGCGGGCCTCGTTTTGTTGAAGGCGTTCGAGCCCAGCATGGCGGGCGGTCCCACCTGGCTGGGCGATTGCATCGTGTTCCTTGCGGCTCTGTTCTTTGCGATGTTCACGGTGTTCGGCAAAGAGACGAGTGAGCAGTTTGACTCGGTGACGGTGAATACGGTGGCCTACGTGGGCGGCGGATTGACTATGTTGCCGGTCACCATCTGGGAGGCGTCGCGGCATTCGCTCGCGCACATCAGCGCCGCTGCCTGGGCAGGGGTGATCTACATGGCGATGTTTTCGTCTGTGATCGCCTATCTGATCTATTACTACGCGCTGACCCGCATTGCGGCGTCGCGCGTGTCGGCATTTTCCTATCTGCAGCCGGTCTTCGCGCTGGGTTTGGGCGCGGCGATTCTGAACGAGCGCGTCGGCATGCCGGAGATTGCGGGCGGCCTGGTGATTCTCTCTGGCGTCTACCTGGCGGAGCGCGGCTGATGGCCTCCTTCGTCGAACTACTGCGCCACAACCGTAACTACCGGTACACCTGGATCGGCCAGGTAGTCAGCGAGATCGGCGATCACTTCAACAACATTGCCGTGTTCAGCCTGGCCTTGGCGACTACGCGCTCGGGGCTGGTGGTCAGCGGCGTCATGCTCTCGCGCGCGATTCCGGCCGTATTCGCGGGGCCGATCGCCGGCGTGCTGCTCGATCGCCTGGACCGCAAGCGCGTCATGATCGCGAGCGACCTCATCCGCGCCGTGCTGGCCGCCGGTTTCATCCTCACGATTCACCGGCATGATACCTGGCTGCTCTACCTCTTCAGCGCGCTGTTGATGTTCGCCTCGCCGTTCTTTACCAGCGGCCGGTCCTCGATCCTGCCGAGCATCACGACCAAAGAAGAACTGCACACGGCCAATTCGCTGACGCAAACCACCGGCTGGACCACGCTCACCATCGGCACATTTCTCGCCGGCGCCAGCGTGGCCAGCTTCGGTTATCAGTGGGCGTTCATCGGCAACGCGCTCTCGTTCGTGATTTCCGCCGCCTGCATCTCGCGGCTGTTTCTGCCCGGGGGCAGCTTCCGTCCCAAACGCGAATCGCTCACCGAGGCCGACGTGGTACGGCCCTGGCACGAATACACCGAAGGGCTGCGCTACATGCGTACGCATCCGCTGATCTTCGGCATCGCACTGATCGGCGTGGGCTGGGCGAGCGGCGGCGGCGCCGCCCAGATCCTGTTCAGCATCTTCGGCGAGATCGTCTTCAATCGCGGACCTGCCGGTATCGGCATCGTGTGGGGCTTCGCCGGCATCGGACTGCTGGCCGGCGGACTGGTTGCCCACAAGTTGGGCGAGCGGCTGAGCTTCGACGGATACAAACGCGCCGTGGTGGTGTGCTACGTGGTGCACGGCGGCGCCTATGTGCTGTTCAGCCAGATGCGCAACTTTCAGGCGGCGCTGGCGTTCATCGCGCTGTCGCGCGCGGCCGTGGCGGTCAGCTCGGTCTTGAATTACTCGCAATTGTTGCGCCACGTGGCGAACGAATTCCGCGGGCGCGTCTTCGCCACCATGGAGTCGATGGTGTGGTCTACCATGATGATTTCGATGATGCTCGCCGGCATTGCATCGCAATACTATAACCCGCGAGTGATCGGCGCGATGGCGGGCGTGCTCAGCTCAACGACGGCGATCTTCTGGGGCTGGGCGAACTGGACCGGCCGCCTGCCCGAGCCTGAGCCAGAAGGCGTAGATCCGGAGGGCGTGGAAGTGCATGGTGAACCCACCGTCTAGTTTCGAAGACAAAGTCGTCCTGGTGACCGGCGGCGCGAAACGCATCGGACGCGGCATCGCGCTGCGGTTGGCACGCGAGGGCGCGCGCGTGGCAATCCACTACGGCAGCTCGGAGTCCGAAGCCCGGGCCACCGCGGCCGAATGCGGCGGCGCGCCGGTCTTTCGCGCGAATCTCGAAAGCGTGGCTGAGATCGAGCGCATGTTCGGCGAAATCGGACGCACGCTCGGCCGGCTGGATGGCCTGGTGAATAACGCCGCGCGCTTCACGCGCCGCGATCCCCTCGAAATCACCGAAGCCGATTGGGACTTCATCCACTCGGTGAATCTGAAGTCGGTCTTCTTCTGCTGCCAGCAGGGCGCGCGGTTGATGCTGAAGACCGGCGGCGGCCGCATCGTGAACATCAGTTCGCTGGGCGGATTGCGGCCCTGGGCTGACCACGCGCACTACTGCGCATCGAAGGCCGGTGTGATCATGCTCACACGCGCGCTGGCGAAGGCGTTTGCCCCCGCCATCACGGTAAATTCCGTGGCGCCCGGCGTGATCCCGTTCGGCCCGCTCGACGACGAAGCCACCCGCATGATCCAGGCCACGCCGGCCAAGCGCGGCGGCACGGCGGACGAGATCGCCGATGGAGTGGTGTTCTTTCTGGGGGCGAGTAACTACGTCACCGGACAGATCATCGCCGTGGACGGCGGACTGAGCCAGCGATAGGGCTTGCGCGGTAGAATTCATTTCGCGGAGAGCGTCGTTTATGATCGGCAAAGAGCAACGGCACCAAGTCGTCGACCGTCTCCCGGCGGCACGAGCGGACCATCGGCGCCTGGACATCGGCAATCGCGGTAAAGCTTACGGAGCCGTCAGGCCACGCTCGCCCGCCAGGCCCTCCGGCCCGATCACACGCGCGCGCGCCCAACTCGCATCGCTGAAGCGCTGCGGAGAAGCGGTGAGAACGATAGGAAAGCTGGTCTCATCGGCAGGCGCCTCAGGCGGCTTGCCGGGCTTGGACGCGACCAGCGCCAGATACTTCAGAAGCGTATAAACGTCGCCTTCCTCGGGCAAGCGGAAATCGAGATCCGCCGTGCGGAAGTGGATGCCGACCCCCTTGTCCGCGAGGCGCCACGAGAGAAACGCGCAGCAATCCACGGCGTGCTCGAACCAATCGGCGAAGCCGGGCGGCGTTTCCAGATCCAGAAATAATTCAATAGTCTGCTCCTGTTCGCGCGCGAACTCGCGTACCTGTAAATCGGCGGTGTGCGCGGTCGCCTTCCAATCCACGTGCCGCGCGCTCTCGAAAGCCTCGTAGGGCCGGATACGGTAGAAATCGCGGCCCAGTCCGCGATAGTGCGTCTCAATCTCGGCGGCCAGGTCGGCCAGCAGATCCTCGAACCCGGCCTGCGCATCGATCGACGGATAGACGACCACTTCGCGGCGCAGGATCAGACGCGCCGTCTTCTCCAGGAAGCCGAAAGGAAAGCGCGTGTGAAACGCGAAACGGTTTTGGCGGTATTCGCCGCGGCGGGCGAAACGGACCTGCACGGTTTCCTCCAGGGTGGCGCGGCCCGGAATGACGGGGAAATAAACCGGCGCCTGCAGCACCGGCGCGGCGCCCTCTTCCACGCCGGCGACGTGAATGGAAAACGAAGGCATCCAGAACTTCAGATTGCGCACGTAGAGCTTCGCGGGAATCGTGCGCCCGGCCGAGACGTGCTCCGGGATCAGGAAATCCAGTTCCAGGCCGGCTAGGCACAGGCGGCTCACAAGGCCGGAGACCATCAGCGTCGAAAGCATGGTGGCCAGGATCAGGAACAGCAGGTTATTGGCGGAGGCCACCGCGGCGAACCCCACCAGCACCACCGCGGCCGTGAACAGCACGCCACCGCGCGTAACCCGGTAGCGGATTCGCCGCAGCCACAAACGCCGGATTCCGGACCAACGCGCGCGCAAACGGGAGGCCCCCAACGCCTCACTTCAGATATGTCACAATCGAGTCTTCCATGTCGAGTGCCACAGGTTCGGAATCAGCGGCCCAGTCGGGCGCGCATCTCAAACGCGCGTTGGGATTGTGGGACCTTGTTTTCTACGGAATCATCCTCATTCAGCCCACGGCGCCGATGCCGCCGTACGGCGTGGTCAGCCAGGCGGCGCGCGGCCACGTGGTCACCACGGTGCTGCTGGCGATGGTCGCGATGCTGTTCACGGCCATCAGCTACGGCCGCATGGCGCGCGCCTATCCAAGCGCCGGATCGGCTTACACCTACGTCGGGCGCGAGATCCATTCCGGTCTGGGCTTCCTCACCGGATGGAGCCTGGCGATGGATTACATCTTGAATCCCATCATCTGCACGATCTGGTGCAGCAAGGCGGCCTTGAACCTGGTGCCCGAGATTCCGTATGTGGCCTGGGCCGTGTTCTTCGCGCTGCTGTTCACACTGCTGAATCTGCGTGGCATCCGTGCTACCGCGCGTACCAACGAAGTGCTGGTGCTGACCATGTGCGTGGTGATCGTGTACTTCTTCATCGCAGCGGTGCGATTCATCATGCATCAGCACGGCGTCTCCTTCACGCAGCCGTTCTACGATCCGAGCACGTTCAGCCTGGGCCGCATCTCGACCGGCACTTCGGTCGCGGTGCTGACGTACATCGGATTCGATGGCATATCGACGCTCTCTGAAGAAGCCCACAATCCGCGGCGCAACATCATGCTGGCGACCGTGCTCACCTGCCTGATCACCGGCGTGCTGGCTTCGTCAGAGGTCTACGCCGCGCAACTGGTGTGGCCCAACTACAAGACCTATCCGGATGTGGACACCGCATTCGTTTACGTAGCCGGCCGCGCCGGTGGCGCGGTGCTGTTCCAGGTGGTGAACCTCACGCTGCTGGTGGCGACCATCGGCTCGGGCATGGGATCGCAATTGGGCGCGGCCCGCCTGCTGTATGGGATGGGACGCGACAATACGATTCCGCGCGGCTTCTTCGGCGCGATCGAGCCCAAGCACGGCATCCCCCGCAACAACGTACTGTTCGTGGGCGCGTTGGCCCTCATAGGCGCCTTCACCATGACCTACGGACTCGGCGCGGAGTTGCTCAACTTCGGAGCCATCATCGGCTTCATGGGGGTGAATGCCGCCGCCTTCATCCACTACTTCGTGCGCAGCAAGCGCAAGACCTTGGGCATGTTCCTGCCGCCGCTGCTGGGCTTCTTCTTCTGCCTTTACATCTGGAAGAGTCTGCACCACCAGGCCCTGATCGCGGGAGGCATCTGGCTCTCGATCGGCATCCTCTATGCGGCCGTCAAGACGCGAGGGTTCCGCGAGGCGATCGTGTTTTCCGATCCGCCGCCCGACGAAGCATAAGCTGGTACAGTAAGGAAAGACTCAGAGGCAGCCAGCATGGCGCAAAGCGCTACCATCACATGGCCGGAGCATGCCGCGGAGCGCACCGCTCGCATCCCCTGGTATCTGTGGACCTGCATCATCGCGATTACGTCCGCTTCCACCGGCGGCATTTGGGACATCTCGTGGCACAAGAGCATCGGCCGCGATACATTCTGGACCGCGCCGCACATGCTCATCCAACTATGCGGCATTCTGGCGGGCATTTCCTGCGGGTACCTGATCTTCGCGGCCACTTTCGGCAAGTCGCGCGAGGCGCTGGCGGCATCTGTGCGCATCTGGGGATTTCGCGGACCGCTGGGCGCCTTCGTGTGCGCCTGGGGCGGCGTGGCCATGGTGGTCTCGGCGCCGTTCGATAACTGGTGGCACGCAGCTTACGGGCTGGATGTGAAGGTGCTCAGCCCGCCGCACGTACTGCTGATTTTCGGCATCCTGGTGATTCGCGTAGGCACGCTGCTCATCATCATGGCGCTGCTCAACCACGCGGAAGGCGCGTTCCGGTCGAAGCTCAACATCCTGCTGATCTACACCTACACGTTTTTGCTAGTCACTTCCTTCGGCGTCTTTCAGGAATTCCTGCTGCGTAACTACATGCACAGCGCGTTGTTTTACATGCTGATGACGCTGGGATCCTGTTTCTTTCTGGCGGGTCTCTATCGCATGACGGATTTCCGTTGGGCAGCCACTGCCACAACGGGATTCTACACAGTGATGAATCTGGCTTACTGCTGGATTCTCCCGCTCTTCCCCGCCGAGCCGAAGCTCGGTCCGGTGTACCAGCATGTGACACACTTCGTGCCGCCGGATTTTCCGATCCTGGTGATCGTGCCGGCGTTTCTGCTGGACTGGACACGTCCCTACTGGCAGCGTTGGGGCTATTGGGCGCGCGCCGCGGTCATCGCACCGGTTTTCGTGTTCGGGTTGCTCGCGGTGCAGTGGCCGTTTGCCGATTTCCTGATGACGCCCGCCGCGCACAACTGGTTCTTCGTCGCGGGGAACTTTCCCTTCTTCGTGCCGGACACCACAGATTGGGTGCGTAATGTTTTCACCCTCGTCGAACCCACGGCCGCATTGTTCTGGCGGCGTTTGGCCCTCGCCGTGATTCTTGGAATTGTAACCGGACGTGCAGGTTTTTCGTGGGGTAACTGGATGCGGCAGGTCCGCCGGTAGGATAATAAGACGAGTGAAAGTCTTACTCGCCGCAGCAGTTTGCCTGGCCTCCAATCTCTTCGCCGGCAACGGCGCCATCAGCCAGTTAGTCGACGAAGGCTACGACCATTTCTACAATCTGGAGTACGACGCCGCGCAGAGTGATTTCGAGAAGGCCGCCGCTCTCAACCCCGCGGACCCGGACCTGCACAATCACCTGGCGGAGAACATCGTCTTCCGTGAAATGTATCGCGACGGGGCGCTCGAGAGCGAGCTGGTGACTGGCAACAACTCGCTGCTGCGCCGCGCGAAGCTGAATCCCACACCGGAGACGCGCCGGCAGTTTCTGGGCGAGATCCAGAAGGCGCTCGACCTGGAGCAGGCCCGGCTTCGCAAGAATCCCAACGATATCGCGGCGCTGTACGCCATGGGCATCACTTGCGGCTTGCGGGCGAATTACTACTTCCTGGTGCAAAAAGCCTGGCTGGACGCGCTACGCGACTCCACGACCGCGCGCAAGATGCACAATCGGGTGAGCGAGCTCGATCCGTCAAACGTGGATGCGCGCCTGGTACAAGGCTTGGACGATTACGTGGTCGGCAGCCTGCCGCCCTTCTATCGCATGTGCGGTTTTCTGATCGGCTTCCATGGCGACAAGGACCGCGGCATCCGCACCGTGGAGGACGTGGCGGCGCACGGTACCATCAATCGCATCGACGCGGCGGTGTTTCTGGCCGCCATCTTCCGGCGCGAGCACAAGCCGGCCAAGGCGCTGCCCTTCCTGAACGATCTGATCGCGCGGTTCCCGCGCAACTACCTGCTGCGCTTCGAACTGGCAGGCATGTACTCGGCATTGGGAGATAAGCAGAAGGCCATCGAATGCGTGGAGACGGTGGCACATCTGAAGGCTTCCGGCGCGCCCGGTTACGCGCGCGTCCCAGCCTGGACGATCTACTACCAGTTGGGGACCATCGAGTTTTGGTACAACGACTTGAGCGAGGCACTCGGCAACATGCAAAAGGTTACCGCGCACGCCGACGAAGTGGACCTCAACACCGGGGTGCTGGCTTGGATGCGGGTAGGACAAATTTACGATCTGACCCGGCGGCACGCACTGGCCATCGAAGCGTACAAGAAGGCGATCGCCTACGCTCCGGAAGCCGAAGCTGCGCGCGAATCGCGGCGCTACATCTCGTCTCCGTACCGGAGAGAGAAGAGTTGACGGGCGAGTCTTATTGCTCGACGGTCAGCTTCACCGGCTGCTCAATGAGCTTGGGCTGTTTGCCGGTGGTCAACAGCATCAACGCAAAGCGTCCGGGCGCGACTTTGTCCGGGACTTTAAACTTCAGGGTGGTGGCCGTCTGCTCGGTCAAATCCACCTGCACGTCGTGCTTCTCGTCGGTAAGGTAGACCTTGGCCACCTGTTCCTTCTCCAGATTCTCCCCAGCAACGGTGATCTCATCGCCGGCTTTGGCGCTCATCGGGTCGACCGTGTTCATCCTCGGCATGGGTTGCTGAGCAAATACGGTCAGACCGGCAGCCAGCAAAAGTGGCGCAACAAAAGACAATCTCATCTGAAAACTCCGCCTTCCAGTCTTAATGTATGTCGAATGGATGGGGAATTCAAGGGGGTCAACGAGCGGAGATCCCGTCAGATCATCTCGTTCAGCAGTTCGGGGCGCGGGCGCGGAATCACCGCTTTATTTACTAACAGACCCTTCTGTCCGATAGCCTGGGCCGCGGCGGCCACGGCGCTTTCGACCGCGGCTACATCGCCGGTAAGAGTGACAAACGCCTTGCCGCCGAGCGCCATCGCCAGGCGCACCTCGATCAATTGCACGTCGGCGGCTTTGGCGGCGGCGTCGGCGCCTTCGATGAGCGAGGCTACCGAGAACGATTCCACGATGCCCAGCGCGTCCAGTTGTTCGACCTTGGCCGTGCCGCGGATGGCCGGGAAAATCGACTCATGCAGGTTGGCGATGGTGAAGCAATCGATCACCGAAAAGCTGCCGGCGGTGTTGCCGGAGGCGACGGCCGCCTGTACGGCGCCCACCTCGCCACGCACCATCACCATATATTTGCCCGAGCAGATCGAGCGCGCCAGCACCAGTTCCACGTCCGCCGCTTTCAGCATGGCGTCGCACACCTGGTAGCCCGCCGCGATGCTGCCCAGTTCGATCAGCCCGATGGAATTGTTTGCCATTTCCTATGCCACGATTTCGATGAACTGCTCCGTGATGCGCCCGACGCGGCCGTCGATGCTCGCATGGATCGACGCCCCGAGTTCGTTGGCCGCCACGCGCCCGATCACTTGCCCCGCGCGCACGCGCGCGCCCTGCTCGACCGCGGGCCTGGCCGGCGTGCCGGCGTGCTGCCGCAACTTGATGCGCGCCACCGCCGGCCGGTACTCGCGATCTTCGAAAGGCGTCTCCGCCTCGTACTCTTCCACCTTCAGCCGCCGGCGCAGCATGCTGAGCGGCACGCGCCGGTACTCCTTCATGGGATGCACTTCGACCGGCTTGCTCTGTACGAACTTCAATCCCGCCCCGCGCCGGTCCTGTTTGCCGCGATCGCAAGCTTCCTTGGGATAGAGATCCTCGGGACAGGCATACAAGGTACAAAGCCCGCAGGAACAGCACAGCTCCGCCCATTGATTCCAGTTCGACTCGCCCATCAGCGTGAAGCCCAGGCTGCGCATGACCTTGTGCGGCATCACTTCGTAGCCGAGCAGATAGCGCGGGCAGAATTCCGTGCAGTAGCTGCATTGGTCGCAGGCCGACTTGCCGATGTGGTGCATCTGCCGCTCGGAACGGTCGCGGCGGGTGATCAGGTAATGATCGCGCGGCAGGACGATCAGCCCGGCGGTAGTCTTGCTGACGACGTCGTCGAGATCGAAGGTCAGCGATCCCATCATCAGGCCGCTGACGAACAGGCCGAAATCGGGCACGTGCGCGCCGCCCGCGCGCACCAGCAGATCGCGGAACGGTGTGCCCACCGGCACCCAGAAAGACTTGGCCTCGCGGACCGCGCCCGCGATCGAAACGAACTTGCGCGTGACTGGGATGCCGCGCGTAGCTTGATCCACGTTGTAGAGCGTTTCGACGTTATTCACCACGCAGCCCACGTGCAGCGGCAGACCCGCCGGTGGAATCAACCGCCCGGTGGCCGCGTAGACCAGTTCGTACTCATCGCCCGAAGGATAGAAATCGCCGAGCATCACGAACTCGATTTCCTTGCCCGGGGACTCCGATTGCAGCGCGTGCAGCGACGCCGCGTTTTTCGACTTGATGCCGAACTTCCCCGCGGGCGCGCCGATGGCCCGCATCATGGCCTTCATGCCTGAGAGGATTTCGCCGGGAAAGTGTTTCATCAGCTCGGCGTCTTTGTGAATGAGCGGCTCGCACTCCGCGCCGTTGGCGATCATGTATTCCACGCGCGAAGCGGCTTTCACATGCGTGGGAAATCCGGCCCCGCCGGCGCCGACCACGCCCGCTTCGCGCAATTGTTCGTTGAGCATGGTGGACGTTCAGCAACTTATCCTATCACCCGGTCACGCGAGCGGCTCTAAATCGCCAAGCATCGTGGGCACGAGCTCGGAAACGGTCGGATGGATGTGCACGGCCCGTTGCATCGTGGTGTAGGGCGCTTTGGCGTACATCACATCCAGAATCGAATGGATCACCTCGTCGCCGCCCACTCCCAGAATTGCCGCGCCCAGAATCTGCTTCGTCTCCGCGTCGATCAGAGCTTTCATGAAGCCTTGCGTTTCGCCCTTCTCGACGGCGCGGCCGACCTTGGTCATCGGCCGCTTGCATATCAGAGCGGGACGTCCGCTTCGGCGGATGTGGGCCTCCGTCATGCCCGCGCGGCCCAGCGGCGGATCGATGTACAGCGCGTAAGCCGGGATGCGATCGCTCACGCGGCGGGGATCGTTATCCAGCAGATTCGCCGCCACGATTTCGAAATCGTTGTAAGCCGTGTGGGTGAACGCGCCTTTGCCATTGCAGTCACCTAAGGCCCAGACGCCCGGCACGCTGGCGCGCAGTTGATCGTCGACCGTAATGTAGCCGTGCGCATCCGCCGCGATGCCGGCTTTCTCGAGGCCCAGGTCATCGGTATTGGGCACCCTCCCAACCGCCAGCAGCACGTGCGAGCCGCGTACCTCCCGCGGGTCGTCGCACTCGGCGTGCGCGACAATTTCGTCGCCGCTTTTCGAAAAAGCGATGCACTTGGCGTTTAACCGGATCTGGATGCCTTCGCGCTCCAGGATCTCGCGGACCGCGGCGGACACGTCCTCATCTTCCTTCTGCGCCAGCCGCGGCCCCATTTCGAGGATGGTGACCTCGCTGCCGAACCGCCGGTACATCTGCGCGAATTCCAGGCCAATGTAGCTTCCGCCCACGATCATCAGGTGGCGCGGCAGAAAGTCCACCGCCATCATGGAGCTGTTCGTCAGATAAGGAATCGTGTCGAGGCCCGGCATCGGCGGCACGGCCGCGCGCCCGCCCACGTTGATGAAGATGCGCTCGGCGTTCAGCCGCTCTGTTCCAATGCTGACCTCGTGCGCCGATTCGAAACGCGCGTGGCCCTCATACACCGTGCAATTCTGCATGCCCTTCAACCACGACTCGACGCCCGTGCGCGATTTGCCGGATACCGCATCCTTGCGCGCCTTCACACGTTTCATGTCTACACTCGGGCCGGCCGTATCGACGCCGAACTCCGCGGCGCGGCGGACCATGTGCGCGGCGGAGGCGCTCGCCACCAGCGTCTTGGTAGGGATGCAACCCGTGTTGACGCAGGTGCCGCCGAACAGCTTGCGCTCGACGATCGCGACCCGCATACCGGCTTTCGCCAGCCTTCCGGCGAGCGACGGCCCGGCCTGGCCGGCGCCGATGATGATCGCGTCGAAGTGCGTGGGCATGCGTCCTCTATTGAGCGCCGGCAGACGTCAGCGCCTTCAGGTAGCGATAGAAAAACTCTACGCCGTCATAGAACGCCTCCACGCGCACACGCTCGTCCTTGCCATGCGCGCGGACATCGTCCTGGTCGATGGCGACGCCATTCACGCCGTAAGTCGGGATGCCCGCGGCGATCGTGTAAACACTATCCGAAGCGCCCGTCTCCATGTCCGGGATAACGGGCGCGCCCGGCCACATGCCATCCACCACGCGATCGAGCGGCCGCAGAATTTCCGGACTCGGCATCACCGGCGGAAACGCCGTCGTTTCGGGAGCGCGGTCGAAAACGTTACCAGCATTATCTACATACCTGACCGTGCCCTTCGGATCGTCGAAGACGGCAATCAGCCGCTGGCGGACCTCTTCGGGCGAATGGCCGGGCAGGATGCGGCAATTCACATTGGCTTGCGCGAGTTGCGGCAGCGCGTTGTTCGCGTGCCCGCCGCTCAGCCGCGTGGCCACGCACGTGGTGCGCATGGTGGAATTGAAACGCGCGTCGCGCGAGAGCCGCGCGATGGCATCCGCGGACGGAGGATTCGTCAGAATTGCGCGCATATCCGCGGCGGTCTGCCCGCTTTCGAGCGCGGCGCGGCGCTCGAAGTAGATACGGGTCACGGCATTCAGCTCGAAGGGAAACGGCGCTTTTTCCAAGCGGGTCAGCGCGCCGGCGATGTGGTAGATGGCATTGTCCGGCACCGGCAGCGAGCTGTGGCCGCCGGGATTCTTCACGGAGAGTTCGAAATCGGCGTACAGCTTTTCGCTGGCCTCTACGTCCACGTCCAGGGCTTTGCCCTGAATGGTCGTGACGCCGCCGCTATCCGGATTGATGGCGAATGCCGCATCCACCAAGTCGCGATGATTACGCAACAGCCAATCGACGCCGTTCGATTTGCCGCCTTCCTCGTCGGCAGTCAGCGCCAGGATGATGTCGCGGTCGGGCCGGTAGCCTTCGCGCTTGAAGCGGATGAAGGTGGTCACGGCGGCCGCATCGCTGACTTTCATGTCCTGCGTGCCGCGGCCGTAGAAGTAGCCGTCCTTCTCGACGAATTCGAACGGATTGGTGGTCCAGTCCGCCCGCCGCGCTTCCACCACATCCAGATGACAGATGATCAACAGCGGCTTGTGCGCGCCGCTGCCGTGCAGCCGCGCCACCAGATTCCCCTTGCGATCGTTGGGGCCGAGCACACGCGCATCGGCCGGATCGAATCCGGCATCGAGCAAGCGGGCGCGCATCGCTTCCGCCGCGGCCGTGACGCTACCGGTGGAGTCGGTGGTGTTGATTTCGATCAACTGCTGGAAGATGCCGCGCGACATTTCGCGCGTCGCCTCATCCAGACGCGCGCCTGCCGCGGCGGCCGCGAAAAGACACGAACAGATACAGACACTGCGTGAAAAAGCCATGTCTGCTTATTGTACTTGTACGCGTTTACTTGAAGCGATAGCCGAAATAGGCAACGACGGCAGCCAGACCCACGCTCAGCGGCGCGGCGTTTTGCGCGTACACAGCTACTCCACACTGTGGCACAAAGATCATGCCAAACAGGAAGGTCAGTGTGCCAATCATCATGGCCCGCAGGCCGCGTCTCCAACTCACTTCCGTACTCTCCGTCAGTCGCAGATTTTAATCGAAACGTGACGGAGAACACAATACTGCGGAAGGTTAAGAAGAATTCCGGAATCTGTGCTGCCGCCGGTAACAGACCTCGCAACGGTACGGAATGCAGTCCCACAGAGCGAGCGCCGCATCCACCAGTCCGCCCGCATGGGAGAGATGCAGCGCCGTACTGCCGCACGAATAGCATCCCGGCTGGCTTGAAAGGCGGCGCGCCTCGCTGACTTTGAGCACCAGGAAGGAAAAGACGCAGCTCAGCACGAAGAGCAACCCGAGTGCGGCATACAGGAAGATCACGTTCCCGCCAGTATAGCCAAAATCCCGAAACGTGCCGGAACATACCGAGGCTCGCGGCTTGCAGAAGACACGCCAGGAGAAAAACGATGATGAAGCTTACGGTGGCGATTCTCGGTTTAACATTGACCATCTCGGGCTTGCCTCTGGCGGCCCAGAAAGGAATCCCAGGAAGGGACGGCGCACCGCTTTATAGCGTAACCGTAGTCGAACGCACGACCGAAGCGATCAATTATCAGTACCGCGCGGGTCCCACGCAAATTGGCTTCCGGGGCACCGTGCTGCTGCCGGAAGGCAAAGGCGAGGCGACTGTGGAATCGCGGCGCGGCAGCACCGAAATTGACGCGAGCTTCAAAAACCTGAAGCCTCCATCGCGTTACGGCCCGGAATATCTTACCTACACGTTGTGGGCAATTACGCCCGACGGCGGCGCGCGCAACCTGGCCGAAGTCGTGCCGAACGGCGGTGATAAAGCCAAGGTGCGGGTGACTACGGATCTGCAGGCGTTCGGCCTGATCGTAACCGCGGAACCGTATGCCACGGTGCGCCGGCCGAGCAACGTAGTGGTGCTCGAAAACGTAGTCCGTCCGGACACCCTGGGCAGCATCAAGCCCATCGAGGCGAAATATGAATTGATGCCACGCGGCCATTACACCTGGAATGTACCAAACCAGTTTGAGTCGGCCGTGTCCAACGCGCCGAAAGTGTCCATGTCACAATACGAAGCGCTGCTGGAACTCTACGAAGCACAGAACGCGGTGGCCATCGCGCGCGCGGCCGGCGCGGACACTTTGGCTCCCAATGCGTTTCAAAAGGCGGAGAGCCTGCTCGAAGAGGCCCAGCGCCAGCAGGCGAACAAGGCTCCTTCCGCGGTGGTGGTGCAGTTTGCCCGCGAGGCTTCCGAGACCGCCGAGGACGCCAGCGTGATCGCCGCACGCCGCCGGCAGGACGCGCAGGTGGCGAAGTTGAAAGAACAGGCGGTGCAGGCGCAGCAGGCCGCGGCCGCGGCGCAGGCCCAGGTGCAGCAGGCCCGCGCTGAGGCTGACGCCGCACGCGCCCAGGCGGATGCCGAGCGTGCCGCCAGGGAACGCGCGGATGCAGCCGCCGCGCAGGCGCGCGACCAGGCCGCGCAGGTGGCGGCCGCCAGTTCACAGATCGCCGCCCCGCCGCCTCCGACTCCAGTCCAACGGCAGAGCGCGCAGCAGAGCGCGTACCGTATGCAGCTGCTGGAGCAACTGAACGGCGTGCTGGCAGCGCGTGACACGCCGCGCGGGCTGGTGGTCACCGTAGGCGATGCCGGCTTCCGCGGCGGCGATCTGCGGCCGGAAACATCCAGCCAGCTCGCGCGCCTCGCGGCCATCCTGGCGCAGCAGCCGGGGCTGCACTTGAGCGTGGAAGGCTATACCGATTCGGCATCCACGGACGCCTTGTCGTGGCGGCGGGCCCAGGATGTGCAGCATGTCCTGGTCGCCCAGGGTCTGCCCGATGACAACGTATCGGCGCGCGGCATGGGGGATGCGCGCCCGGTCGTATCGAACGCCAGCGTGGCGGGCCGTGAAGAAAACCGCCGCGTGGAGATCGTCATCACCGGCCCGGCGATCGGCGACATGCCGATTTGGGATCGGGCCTACAACCTTACCGTGACGCGCAACACGCGGCAGTGAGCGGACGCCGCGCGGAGAGGTCGCGACATGTTTAATACTCTGACGCCTGTTATCTCGGAAGTGCGCGAGCATGTCGGCACCAGCGGTTTCGTCTCCCTGTTTCTGGATTTCGACGGGACCCTGGTGCCGATCACCGCCGATCCATCCGCGCCGTTATTGGATCCGGACACGGCCGAGATCCTGCACTTGATCTCGGGCCAGGATGTATCGACTACGACCATCATCAGCGGGAGAGCGGTAGAAGATCTCTATGCGCGCATCCGGCTGGCTGGCCTGATCTATGCCGGAAACCACGGGCTCGAAGTGTTCGGGCGCAACCTGCGCTTCGTCGAACCGCTGGCATGGGAACGCCGCGATCCGCTCGCTCGTCTCTGCGAGAAGCTGGCCGCGGAGCTGGCGCCCATCGACGGAGCCGCGGTGGAGTGCAAAGGACTGACCGCCAGCGTGCATTACCGGCTGGCGGACGTGGCGGACTGGCCCGAGATCCAGCGCATTGTTTATGCGGCGGCCGCCCGAAATAACTCGCTGTTTCGCATCGCTCCCGGACGTAAGACCTTCGACATCGTGCCGCGGACGAGCTGGCACAAAGGAGCCCTCGTCGAATGGATCAACCGCCAGTTCGACCGGAAAGACACGTTGACGGTTTATGTGGGCGACGACGATAGCGACGAAGAGGCCTTCAGCGTCCTGTCGGATGCCATCACGATCAAGGTCGGCGACGGGCCCCTCACCTGCGCGCGGCATCAACTGCCCGATCCGGTGGCCGTGCATGAATTCCTGTTGTGGATGGCGACACAATTGAGTTAGGTGGTGAGGCGCGGCACAACGCGATGGATCGAGATCGTCCTGCTGGCGGCCGGCTTAATCTGCGCCGGCGTCTGCGGCTGGTGGTACGCCCGCATGGCGATCTTCGAGCGGCGGGCCAACCAGGACCTTGATCGCCTGATCCAGAATCGCCGCGTGTCCGCTCCCCCGCCCCGCGCGGCTCCGGCAACCCTACCCACGGTGCTCAACGGCGCCCTGCTGGGCCGGCTGGTTATTCCGCGGCTGCATGTGCGCGCAGTGGTGCGCGAGGGCGCGGGTGACGATACGCTGGATGTGGCGCTCGGACACATTCCGGGGACAGCTTTGCCGGGCACGCGCGGAAACATCGGAGTCGCCGGCCACCGCGACACGTTATTCCGCGAATTGCGCAACATTGCCAAGGACGACATAATCCAGTTTCAGACGTCCGCAGGCACGTATAACTACACGGTGGAGAGCATGCGCATCGTGAAGCCCGAGGATGTCAGCGTGCTCAAGACCGGCGATAGCGCGGAGCTTACGTTGGTGACCTGCTACCCATTCCATTACATTGGCCCGGCGCCCGGCCGTTTCATCGTGAAGGCCCGGCTGGCGCCGCTGCAGCCGCGCTTCGCGCCGCTGGCTAAAGCGGAAGCACGGAAGCCACGGCCCGCGGTGCGGAGAGTGAACTTTCAGGTACCTGCACGGCGCAGCCGGGAGTTGATTCCGGGAATCCTGATGAGCGTCTCGCACACCGATCCCGCGCGCCAGCGCGTCACGGGGTGGCTATGGCTGCCGCGCGAGCGGCGCAGGATCCCGCTGCGGAACCAGGCCGCGCGCAGACCTATCGTTTTCCGCGCTTCCGCGAAGGCCCCGCGGCGCGAACTCGTGATCACGCGCGTGAGCGCGAAAATGGTGCAGGGTTACGTTGTGCTGTTCGACGGCTCGCGCAGACCGTAGCGGATATCCTGGCCCCACGATTCGAGACGGGTCCAGCCCCAGGCGCCGCGGCTCGACTCCAAGGTGGCGGGTGGCGTTGCCGAAATGCCGGCTTGCTTCGGCGTGCGCTGCTTCGGGCGGCATACTCGGGTTTGTTTCTCGGCGGCGCGGAGATCGAGATGCAGGCGCATCTCCTCGGCCATATGTGCGTCAAGACGGCGGGAGAGCCGATAGCGGAAACGTCTGATGATTTCGCCCAACAAAGCCATTTTAATGTTGATTCTAAACCACTTGTAAAATTCGCTGGATCGCGCCGCTCACCCGTTCGTACTGCGCGACCTCGGTTTGAAGCTGCTTGTGCCCGGCTGGAGTAAGCCGGTAATAGCGCGCGCGGCGATTGCCGGCGGTGACACCCCATTCGGCGGTGACCCAGCCTTTGAGGAGCATGCGCTGGAGGGCGGGATAGAGGGAGCCTTCCTCGACCTGCAGGATCTCTTCGGAAACGGCTTGGATCGCGTTAGCGATTTCGAAACCGTGGAGCTGGCCGTGGCGGGCCAGCATCTTGAGGATGAGCATGTAGAGGGTGCCGGGGGGGATTTCGTCGCGACGGGTGGGCTCTGACATAGTGAAACTATGCTAGTATGCCGCGTAGAGGCCGCGAGTGTCAAGATTGGGGACGGGGACAATTAGAGAAGTGGCATCACCCGCGTCTCAATGGCCGCAGGGCACCGTTGGACTTTAGCCAGATCGGTCGCGGATCAGCTCCAAAGAGCGGTAATGGCCACGATGATGCCCGCGACGCCGGCGATGAAGCCTACCACGGGGAACATCATTTTGCGGGAGATGAAGTAGAGCGAAGTCAACACCAGCGCGATTTCGAGGAGGCCTTCGCCTAAGTCGTAATGTAGGGCGCGGCGCTCGGCCGCTTCGGATTGCTCATCGGTGCTTTTGGCTTTTTCGAGCAGGTCTTTGGCCTGGTCGGTGTACTTTTGTTTTTCTTTGTGTATCTGGTCGAGGCTGGCGTTGGCGGCGGCGCTGTTTGCGCCCAGCACGCTGATCAGCCGCTCGCCCAGCTCCAGGTTGTGGAACTTCAGCCGGCTCGACTGATAATACTCCCACTGATCGTTGGCGTTCGCCTTGCGGATGATCGCCTCGGTGTGGGTGCGGTGCGACGCAATCGTCACTACCGCCAAGCAGACCGCCAGCACGGCGGCCATGACTCCCACGCGCTGGCCCATGGGGTCATGCCCGTGTCCTTCTTCGTGATGGATTTCCAGTTCGGCCATGCGTCTCCTCCTTTAGCGCGCGGCGGGCATGGCGTCCTGCCCCAGCAGCTCGCCTTTCTCCAGGTGCCGCACGGTGGTGGCGAAGCGGGCGGCGTGCGGATCGTGCGTCACCATGACCACTGTCTTGCCGTATTCGCGATTGAGCTTCGACAGGATGGTCAGCACTTCGTCGGCGGAGGCCGCGTCCAGATTGCCGGTAGGCTCGTCGGCCAGGATCAGCGCGGGATCGGTAACGATGGCGCGGGCGATGGCCACGCGCTGCTCCTGCCCGCCGGATAGCTGGCGGGGATAGTGGCCCAGACGGTCGCCGAGGCCCACGAGCTTCAACGCCGTCGCGGCATGCTCCAGGCGCTCGGCCTTCTTCAGATTGGTCAGCTTCAGGGGCAGCTCCACGTTTTCCAGCGCGGTGAGCACGGGAATCAGGTTGAATTGCTGGAAGATGAAACCGACGTGTTCGTTGCGCCAGTGCGCGATCTGCCGGTCGCTCAGCTCGCGGAGATTGTGGCCGAGCACGCGGATCTCGCCGCCGCTCGGTTTATCCATGGCCGCGATTAAGTGCAGCAGCGTGGATTTGCCCGAGCCGGACGGCCCCATGAGCGCGACGAACTCGCCCTTGTCGATGCGGATGTCGATGTTCTTCAGCGCCATCACATGGAATTCGTCGCGAACATATTCTTTCGACAGACTGCGCGTTTCGATAACGGTCTCGCTCATAACGGAATTAAACTTTCTGGCGCACGCGGTCGCCTTCTTTCAAAGTGGCAGGCGGATTGACGATCAGGTCCTCGCCGCCGATCAGGCCTTGTTCGATGCGCACTCCTTGGCTGTTGGAGGCGCCGGCGCGCACTTGGCGTGAGACGGCGCGGCCATCGAGCACCACGAAGACCTTGCCATCGTGGATGGCCGATCCAGGCACGATCACAATGGGCTGCGAAGGCGTGGCGACGGAATTCTTGGCGTCGGCCAGAAACGCTACGCTGGCATTCATCTCGGGGCGCAGGTAGTTATCCGGATGCGCGACCTTCACCTTCACCTGCACGGTGGCTTTCTGGCGATTAGCCTCGGGGGAGACTTCGCGGATGAAACCTTCGTATTTGCGGTCGGGAAACGCGTCGGTCGTGATGATGCCCTGCTGCGACATGTGCAGCTTGGCGAAATCGTTCTGGCTGATATCGAGCTCGACTTCGAGGTCGTTCAGGTCAGCGAGCGAGACGACGTAGCCCTTGGCGCCGCGGTCGCCCACGAAACTGGTGGTGACGAATTCGCCGATTTCGACGGCGCGCTCGAGAATGGTGCCGGTGACGGGCGCGCGGATGACCGTGTTCGACAGGTTCGTCTCCGCGTAGTCGACTGCGCCGCGGGCCTGCTGCACTTGGCCGCGCATGGCGTCGATCGCTTCGCGGCGCGGACCGATGCGCACCAGGTCGTAGGCTTTCTGCAGCGAATTGACCTTGGCGACGGCGGAATCGTAGCGGGCCTGGGCGTCGTCGAGATTCTGCTGCGACATAACGGCCTGCGAAACCAGCTTGCGTGTGCGGTCGAGGCTGACGCGCGCGTTTTCCAGATCGGCCTTCGACACGTTCAGGTTGGCGAGCGCCTGGGCGATTTCTTCCGGCCGCGAACCGTGTTCGAGCTCGGCCAGCTTGGCTTCGAGGTTGGCCAGGTTGCCCTTGGCCTGTTCAAGCTGCGCGCGGTATTCGTCGTCTTCGAGCCGCACGACGACTTCACCCTGATTGACGTGATCGCCCTTGTCGACGCCGATCCACTTCACCTTGCCGATGACTTTGGCGGCCAGCTCGATTTTGTGCGCGGCGACGATGTAGCCGGTGGCGTTGAGCACCACGCCGCGACCGGCTTGTCCGGTGTCGATGGCTTTGACGCGCTGGATTTCGACCGCGGTGGCGGCGGTCAGGCGGCTGTACGCGAAGCGGCCAGCGCCCAGCAGGACGAACAGCAGGACGCCGCCGATGATCCAGCGGGTGGCCCACTTGGACGGCTCAAGGGCGGGTTTGCGGGCGCGATCGATGCGCAGCGATTTGAGTTCGGCATCCATACGTCAGACCTCGCGCAAGGCCGTGAGGATCTCCTTATTGGCGGCCATGCGCGCCGGCAAGAGTCCGCCCACCGCGCCCAGGACGGACGCAAACACGATTCCGGCGAGCATGATCTCGGGCGTCACGTGGAACGAAAACGCCAGCTCGCTGAAGGTGGTGCTGGTGATGCCGGTGGTGACGCCGTTCAGCGGGAAGACCAGGATGCAGCCCAGAACTCCGCCGAGGCCGGCCAGCAGCACGGACTCCACGAAGAAGCTGAACAGGATGCTGCCACGGGAGAAGCCCAGCACGCGCAGAGTGCCGATTTCGCGGGAACGCCGCGCCACGGCCGCGTACATGGTATTCATCGCCGCGAAACTGCTGCCGATCGCCATGATGATGCATACGAAGATGCCGAGGTATTCGATGGGCGCGGCCGATTGGGTTTGCAGCGCGTAGTACTCTTTTTCGGAAAGTGCGTTCATGTTGAGGCGCTGGTCGTCGTTGATGCTGTTGACGAGCGCGCGCGCGGAGGCGAGATCGGTGGCGCGCACCAGGGCGGAGCTGAGCACTTCGGTGCGGTCGAGGTCGCTCGAGACCTGGTTGAGGTCGCCGAAGATTTCGCTGTTCTGGGCGCCCGCGCCGGCGTCAAAGACGCCCACGATTTCCCACTCGCCGCGGCCGAAGGTGAGGCGCTTGCCCACGGCCGCCGACGGATAGCGCTGCGCGATGGATTTTCCGATCACCAGTTCACGATGGCCGGAGGCGAACCAGCGCCCGCTCACCAGTTTCAGATTGCGGCGCATTTGGATGCCGATGGGCAGGAGGCCGCGCACGGTAACATTGGCGCCTTCGGGCGAATCCACGCTCGGCAGGTTGATGACGGTGACGACTTCGAGCGAGGCCATGGGATCGCCGTTGGGCATGCGCGCGATGCCGGTTTTGAATTTCAGATCCTGAAACTGTTCGCGCGTGAAGTTGGAGACTAGCTCGGACTCCGAGCCTTTGCGCATGACCAGAATTTGCAGCGGATCGCCGCTCGAGGAGAGCGTCGACCGCAGGCCGCTTAACAGCGCCATCATGGCCAGCAGCACGGCGACGGTGAGCGCGATCCCGAGCGCCGTCATGAGCGTGGTAGTCTTGCGAACCACCAGATTGCGAAGGTTATAAGCAACGGGGATGGCCATGGGGGAACCTTAATCGGTGCTGCGCAGCGCCTCCACGATGTTGGCGCGCGAGGCATTCCAGGCGGGGATGAACGAGCTGATCAAGCCGATGGAGAGCGCCACCAGGATGCAGACCGACGCTACGGAGGGATCGAAGCGCTGGATCGGCGGGAGGAAGATGCCAGCCGGACTGTTGAAGACGCCTTTGATGAGCACCGTGGAGAGCAGAAATCCGATAGCGCCTCCGGCGACGGAGATGGCGCAGGCTTCACCGAGGATGATGAACAGGACGTTGCCGCCGGTGAAGCCGAGCGTCTTCAGCACGCCGACTTCGCGCACGCGTTCGCGCACCGACATGGCCATGGTGTTGCCCGAGACGAGCAGGATGGTGAACATGACGGCGGCGCAGATGCTGATCAGGAACAGCTTCACGTTGCCGAGCATGGAGACGAAGCTGAGCAGGAAAGCCTGTTCAGTCTCGGTGCGGGTTTGTACGGGCGCGTTGTGGAACTCATCGTCGACGGCGGCGGCGACGCGCGGAACGACGGCGGCGTTGTCACACAGGATATCGAAAGTGCCCACTTCGCCCTTGCGGCCTTCGGGCAAGCCTTCGCGGACGTAGGCCCAGTTGAAGTAGAGCATCTCGCTCTTGCGCGGGCTATCGAAGATGCCGCGCACGGTGAGTTCGAGCGTGCCGGGATAGATGTCGCCCGTCAGCGTGATGCGATCGCCGACGTGGAAGTTGAACTTGTTGGCCAGGTCGCGGCCGATGACGCAGCCGGTGCGGTCGTGGATAAAGGCCTGCTTCTGGTCTTCGGGGATGCGCAGTTCGCCGTAGATGGTGAAGAGTTTGTCGGGTTCGAGTCCGAAGCGGGCGAAGAAGTTTTTGGGATCGCGCGCATCCTTATATACACCGCCGTACCATTGCGAGTTCATCACCGTCTTGACACCGGGGATTTGCTGGATGCGCTGCTGGTAAAAGAGCGGGATGGGGACCGTCAGCGAGATGCGGTTGCGGGTGACCAGACGGAGGGCTTGATCGGGCGTGGCGTCGCTCAGGTACAACGCGTGATAGACGCCGATCAGCACGCCGAGCAGGCACATGGAAACCCCGATGCTGACGATGGTGAGCGTGGTGCGGCGGCGGTTGCGCCAGCAGTTCTTGACGATCAGGGGCAAGTACCGGAACATAACGGTCTTCTTATTCTATGCTAAGAGGGGCATGCATGACAGCTTCATGCGGGAGGCGCTCGAACTGGCGCGCGAGGCCGCGGCGGCGGGCGAAGTGCCGGTGGGCGCGGTGGTGGTGGCGGGCGGCGAGATCGTGGGGCGCGGACGGAATTCGCCGGCCGGGCTTTGCGATCCCACGGCGCATGCGGAGATGCTGGCGCTGCGCGCGGCGGCGGCGGCGACCAGCAATTATCGCCTCGAGCACGCCACGCTCTATGTGACGTTGGAACCTTGCGCGATGTGCGCGGGCGCGCTGGTGGCGGCGCGCGTGGAGCGGCTGGTTTTCGGGGCGCGGGACTTACGTTTCGGGGGCGTGCGGAGTAAGTTCCGCATCGCGGATTCGGAGTTACTGAATCATCGGGTGGAGATTGTGGAAGGCGTGATGGCGGTGGAGTGCGTGGAGTTGCTGAAGGAGTTTTTTGAGCGGCGGCGATGACGGGCCCACGCAGCCCGTACAGCAGTCAGCATTTGCCTAAGCGTCGGACGGGACGGCGGAGGCCGACCATCAGCGAAACGCTGAGGGGAGCGTTCGGTGGGGAAGGTTAGTTGTGGGCTTTAGGGACAACACGTTCCAGTAAGTTGAGATATTCTCTCTTGACAAACCAGTCCGACTGAATTGAATTTTTTGCATGTTTTCGCATGAGTAATCCACTTTCCCAGCTCAAAGGTATAGCGCTAGGTGTTTGTGGTGTACGGTGTCCTCCTCGTTGGAGCGCTTCCCGGTTCCTGCGGAGATCCGTCGGGAGGCCGGGATGGACGGATGGATCGTGCTTTTGGTCCGGCTTCTGCAGTGTAACCGACTGGTGTTACGGGGAGGTTTGTGGACCCGGCGGCGGCTATCAGGGGCAATGTACGCTAATAGGCGAAAGCAGTTATTGTGCCGACCTAGTACTACTGTGTTATAAACAAACATTTTAGTGTAGAATTGTTCTGTGGGCAAAGAGACTGCGCCAGGCCCACAGGAACAGCGCTTTGCGGCATATATCGAGGGCCTGGCCGAAGCCGCAGGGCATGCCGATCGTCATGCGCTGCTGAAGAACTACTGCACCGGCCTGTTGTTGCCCGGCGAACGCAAGAGCGTCGAGCCAATGGCAGCGCGGCTGGCCGCGGATAACGTGCGTCGGATGCATCAGTCGCTTCATCATGTGGTCGCAGATGCCCCCTGGAGTGACGAAGCGGTGTTGGATCGCTGTCTGGACAGTGTGATCCCTGCCATGCTGCGGAGTGACCCGGTGGCGGCTTGGGTGGTGGATGACACCGGATTTCCCAAGAAGGGACGTGAGTCGGTAGGAGTGGCCCGGCAGTATTGCGGCCAAGTGGGCAAGCAGGATAACTGCCGTGTGGCGGTCAGTCTTTCGGTGACCACGGAGAAGGCGAGTATGCCGGTTGCATACCGTTTGTACATGCCGCAGTCTTGGATTGTAGACCGCCAGCGGCGGAAGAAGACCGGAGTACCGGATTCGATTCAGTTTCAGACCAAGCCGGAAATCGCACTCGACCAGATCCGGCGCGCGCGTGAGCGAGGTATCCCTCGAGGAGTGGTGTTGGCCGATGCCGGCTATGGAACCGACAGCGGCTTCCGCGCTGAAGTGACGAAACTGGAGATGACCTA
>DATKNQ010000245.1:0-33157 GCA_035541265.1 Bryobacteraceae bacterium | reverse complement strand
CGGATCGTGCGCGCGCGAGCATCCGCTTCTCTTTGGGGCATGCCAACACAGCCGCGCAGGTGGATGCGCTGGCCGATGCGGTGGCGGCCTCCGTCGCGCACTTGCGCAAGCTTTCGCCGGTGGCCGTATGAGCGCGCCTCCAATCGCTGTCGCGATGAGCGGCGGTGTGGATAGTTCCACGGTGGCGGCGATGCTCGCGCGCGGCGGCACGCCGGTGGTCGGGCTGACCATGCAGCTCTGGAACCAGCGCCGCCTGCCCGAGCTTTCGGTCGAAGGCGCCACCGGACGCTGCTGCTCGCTCGACGACGTCTACGATGCGCGCCGTGTCGCCGAACAGATCGGCATTCCATATTACGTGGTGAACTTCGAGCGGCAGTTCGAAGAAAGCGTGATCGAGCCTTTCGTCGCCGACTATCTTGCCGGCCGCACGCCGATCCCGTGCACGCTCTGCAACAACTTCATCAAGTTCGACAAGTTTCTCGAAATGGCGGATGCCGTGGGCGCGCGGCAGATCGCCACGGGGCACTACGCGCGGATCGCGTTTGACGAGGCCGGCGGACGTTACCAGTTGCGCAAGGCGGTCGATGAGTCGAAGGATCAGACTTACTTCCTGTTCGGACTGACGCAGGCGCAGCTCGCGCGGAGCCTGTTTCCGTTGGGCGAAATGCGCAAGGCCGAGGTGCGCCGCCTCGCGCGCGAATTGGAGCTCGCCGTAGCGGACAAGGGCGAGAGCTTCGAAATCTGCTTCGTGCCCAACGGCGATTACGCTGCGTTCATGGACGCGTACCTGCGGCAGAAGGGCGAAACGGAACCGCGGACGCGCGGCGAGATCGTGACCACAGACGGACGTCCGCTCGGCGAGCACAGCGGCGTGCATCATTTCACCGTGGGCCAGCGCAAGGGGCTGGGCATCGCGACCGGCGAGCCGCTGTACGTGATAGCGACCGATCCGCAATCGCAGCGCGTCACCGTAGGCGGCAAGGCCGATTTGCTGCGCGCGACGTTGATCGCAAGAGAGGTGAACTGGGTTTCGATCGCGGGTCTGACGGCGCCCGTGCGCGCCAGTGTGAAGATCCGCAACAAGCACGTAGCCGCGCCGGCCACCCTATATCCGACAAGCGATCCGGCGCGTGTGGAAGCGCGTTTCGACGAGCCGCAACGCGCCGTCACGCCGGGTCAGGCCGCCGTGTTCTACGATGGCGACCTGGTGTTGGGCGGCGGCTGGATCGAGTAAAGCGCTGTGTCATACAATTCGCCTTGTGTAGTACACTAAGATTGCAATGCGTAACGTAGTGCAAGCGCGATTGGACGAGGACTCACGCAAAGCCCTGGAGCGGCTGGCAAGCCGCCTTGGCTGGAGTCCGTCGGAAGTAGTACGCGAGGGCATCCGTCTGCTTGAGTCCTGTTATGGCCAAAGTGCCGGCGACCGGATCGTAGGTATAGGCGAATTCTCTTCCGGCATCCGCGATCTCGGTGCCAATAAGCGGCACTTGAAAAATTTCGGCAGATGACTCCGGTCTTGTTGGACACCGGCGTCGTGGTGGCATTGTTGGACCGGAGCGAGGCGCATCATACCCGTTGCGTCGAGACCGTACGCGAGTTAGAGTCGCCCTTGGTAACCTGCGAGGCGGTCATTGCGGAGAGCTGTTATCTGCTCCGGAAGCTCCCGGCGGCAGTCGAAGCGATTCTGGAGAACGTCACGCGCGGAGTGTTTCAGATGCCGTTTCACCTGTCGCGTTCGGCAGCCGAGGTCGCACGGATTATGCGAAAATACCGGGACGTTCCCGCCGATCTCGCCGACGCCTGCCTGATCCATATAGCGGATGGCCTCGGCACCGGTGACATTCTGACGCTCGATCACGATTTCGAAGTTTATCGCTGGGGCCGCAGCAAGCCCTTTCGGCTACTGGTTCCCTTGGATGGCAAGCCATGAACCTCTCGCTGCTCGCCTCCTTCCTCGCCTTGCGCACCTCCACGCGCGCGCGAGTTGGCGCGGTCAGAGCCGCGCTGCGGACGCCGGCCGGTCCGCTTTTGCGCGAGGAACTCGGCAAGTGGGTGACAGCAACTCTGCCCGCAGAGACAGTGGTGCCCGAGATCTATGCCGCCTGGCGTCCGCTGGTGCGCGACGCGATGCTGTTCATGATCACGCACCTGTCCGCCGCGCGCCTCGCGCCGAAGCTCGTCGAACAGGCGGAGCTGCCGGCTTCGACCGCGCCGGAACAGCGCCTGCTGCGGCTCATCGCAAAAGTGCCCGGCCTGCAGAAGATCGGCCAGGTGCTGGCGCACAACCGGCATCTCGATCCGGCGTTGAGCAGCGCTCTGTCGGAACTTGAGAACGGGATCGCCGACGTAGACGCCGCCGCGATCCGCGCGCTCGTCCGCAAACAACTCGGGCCGCTGCTGCGTACGTATGAAGTCGAGCTTGCGCCGGGCCTGCTGGCCGAAGCCAGCGTCAGCGCCGTGATGCAATTCACGTGGCGCAATCCGGCCACCGGCGAGCGCGAGCGCGGCGTCTTTAAGGTCCTGAAGCCGTACGTGCCGGCGTGCTTCGCCGAAGATTTGGAGCTGTTGCAGCAACTGGCGCATTACCTGGCGGAAAAGCATCCGGAGTACGGACACGCGCTGCCCGACACCATCATGGAAGTGCGGCGGCTGCTGGTGCACGAAGTGGACTTCACTCGCGAGCAGGCCACGCTCGCGGAGGTCGCACCGCTCTACAAGCCGGTGCGCGGCGTGCGCGTGCCGCAACTCATCGCGCCGTTCTCGTCGGCATCGATCACGGCGTTGAGCGAAGAGGACGGCGTCAAGGTCACCGCGGCGCTGGCAGACACGCCTGGCCGGGAGCGCAAACGGGCGGCCGAGCGGCTGATCGAGGCGCTCATCGCGGTACCGCTGCTGGCCCGCGGCGAACGCGCCGTGTTCCATGCGGACCCGCACGCAGGCAACGTACTTTACGACAAGCGCACTGGCGACCTGGTGCTGCTCGATTGGGCGCTCACCGAACGGCTCACGCGCGACGAGCGCCGCCACGTGGCGATGCTGGCCCTGATGCTGGGCCTGCGCGATCCCGTGGGTGTGTGCGGCGAAATCGAAGCGCTGGCCGCTCGTCCGCTGCCTGCGAAGCACGATCGCTTCATGCGGCGCTACGTCGACCGGTTCGTCCGGCAGTTGCCTTTCACGCGCCTGCCCGGCAGCCTCGACGCGATGCGCCTGCTCGACCGCCTGGCGCTCGAAGGCGTGCGATTTCCATCTGGCCTGATGATGTTCCGCAAGGTGCTCTTCACGCTCGACGGCATTCTGCACGACATCGCCGCGCCCAACCTGCGCATGGACCTGGTGATCGCCCGCCGCCTGCTGGCGCGCTCGCCGCTCTCGCTGCTCGATTGGATCGGCGTCGAATCGAGCGCCCTGCTCTACGGCGCGCGGCTGTGGGTGCAATGGTCGCAGTCTCTGCTAAACTGGTGATTGCCTCCCCACGAAACTGAACCATGAGATTCGGCGTTATTGTCTTCCCCGGCAGTAATTGCGATCACGATGCGTGGTTTGCAGTCAACCGCAACGTAGGCCAGCACGCGGAATTCATCTGGCATGATTCGCCGTCGCTGGGCAATGTGGATGCCGTGATTCTGCCCGGCGGCTTCGCCTACGGCGATTATCTGCGCTGCGGCGCCATCGCGAAATTCTCACCCGTCATGACAGCTGTGCGCAAGTTCGCCGCCGATGGCGGGCTGGTGCTGGGCATCTGCAACGGCTTTCAGATTCTGGTGGAAGCCGGACTGCTGCCCGGCGCGCTGATGCGCAATCGCAACCTGAAATTCATCTGCCGTGAAGTGCGCCTGCGCACCGAGACGCTCGACTCGCCGTTCACCGCGGCCGCCGAGCCGGGCGAGATCCTGCGCCTGCCGATCGCGCACGGCGAAGGCTGCTACGTGGCCGACGAGCGTACGCTCGACGAGCTCGCCGCCGAAGATCGCATCGCGTTCCGCTACCTCGATAATCCCAACGGCTCCATGCGCGATATTGCCGGCATTCTGAATTCTCACCGCAACGTGCTCGGCCTGATGCCGCACCCCGAGCGCGCCACCGAGCCGCTGATGGGCTCGAGTGACGGATTGGTGGTGTTCCGCTCCATGGTCATGGCCGCGGCGGCACTTCAAGTATGAGCACCGTCGCGATTACACCAGATCTGATCAGCCAGCATCAGCTCACCGAATCCGAATACCGGAAAATCGTGGCGATTCTGGGCCGCGAGCCGAGCTACACCGAGCTCGGCATCTTCAGCGTGATGTGGAGCGAGCACTGCTCGTACAAGAGTTCGCGCCTGCACCTGAAGAAGCTGCCCACGCGCGGCAAGCTGGTGGTGCAAGGCCCTGGCGAGAATGCGGGCATCATCGATGCGGGCGGCGGCTACGTGATCGCATTCAAGATCGAGTCGCACAATCATCCCAGCTTCATCGAGCCGTTTCAGGGCGCGGCCACGGGCGTCGGCGGCATCCTGCGCGATATCTTCACCATGGGCGCGCGGCCCATCGCGGTGCTCGATTCGCTGCGCTTCGGCCCGCTCGACGATGTGGACAACGGACCGCGGAACTGCCGCATTCTGGGCGGCGTGGTGGCGGGCATCGCGCATTACGGCAACTGCTTCGGCGTGCCCACGGTGGGCGGCGAGTGCATTTTCGAAGCGTGCTACAACGGGAATCCGCTGGTGAATGTGTTCGCGCTGGGCGTGGCGAAGAAGGGAGACATCTTCCTGGCGAGCGCCGCAGGCTTGGGCAATCCGGTGATCTACGTGGGCGCGAAAACCGGCCGCGATGGGATCCACGGCGCGTCGATGGCATCGGCCGAGTTCACCGAGGAGTCGAAACAGAAACGGCCGAACGTGCAGGTCGGCGATCCGTTCCTTGAAAAGCTGCTCCTCGAAGCGTGCCTCGAAGCCATGCAGACCGGCGCGATCGTGGGCATCCAGGATATGGGCGCCGCGGGTCTCACCTGCTCGACGTGCGAGATGGGCAGCCGCGGCGGCACGGGCATCGAGATCGAACTGGACCGGGTGCCGCAGCGCGAAACCGGCATGACGCCGTACGAGATCATGCTCTCGGAATCGCAGGAGCGCATGCTGCTGGTCGCCAAAAAGGGCCGCGAGGAGGAAGTCTTCGCCGTCTTCCGCAAGTGGGGCCTGGATGCGGTGACCATCGGTAGCGTGACTGGCGACGGCCTGCTGCGCGTGCGCGAACACGGCCGGATCGTGGCCGAGATTCCGAATCGCGAGTTGGCCGATGAAGCGCCCCTCTACGACCGCCCGCATGTGGCTCCGCCGCGCGCGCCGGCCGCTCCGTCTTCGTGGCCGACCCTGCCGCCGCAGGATGCTTTGCTAGCGCTGCTGCGGTCGGGCGATATCTGCTCGAAGCGCTATATCTGGGAGCAGTACGATTACATGGTCCGCACCAACACAGTTGCCGGACCGGGCGCCGATGCGGCCGTTGTGCGCATCAAAGAAAATGGGGCGTCGGTAGCGATGTCGCTCGATGGCAACAGCCGCCATACGTATCTTTCGCCGCGAGAAGGGGCGAAGCTGGCGGTCGCGGAGTCGTGCCGCAATCTGTCGACTGTGGGTGCGCAGCCAGTGGCCGCCACCAACTGCTTGAACTTCGGAAATCCGGAGCGGCCGGAGATCATGGGGCAGCTTGTGGAAGCCATCGAAGGCATGGCGGAAGCCTGCCAGTTCTTCGAGACGCCAATCACGGGCGGCAACGTCAGCCTGTATAACGAGACCCTCGGCGAAGGCATCTGGCCTACGCCGGTAATCGGCGTGGTGGGGTTGATGAAGACCGCCGCGCCGGTGACGCGTCACTTCAAAGCCGCGGGCCGGCCGATCGTGCTGCTGGGCGGCGTGGGCACGTGCGATGCGGAGCATTTTGGCGGCACGCAATACGCGAAAGTCATGGCGCATGACTTGTGGGGATTGCCGCCCGCGCTCGATATGGATTACGAAAAGCGCGTGCAAATCGCCACGCGCGAGATCGTCGCGGCGGGCCTGGCCGAATCGGCGCACGACTTGAGCGACGGCGGCCTGGCGGTGGCCGCGGCCGAATGCGCGATGGGCGGCGTGGGCGCGGCCTTGCACTTCGAGTCGGACCTCAGCCCCGAATTCCTGCTCTTCCACGAAGGGCCTTCGCGCATTCTGATTTCGACGCCTGCGCCGGACGCCGTCCTGGAAATCGCCGCGCGCCACCGCGTCGAGGCGCCGCGCATCGGCATTACCATGCACGCAGCGCTGGCCATCGGCAATCGCAGCGAAGTGTTGTTGACTGTTCCAATCGAGAGCCTGAAGGCGGCCTACGAGGGGTCGCTCGAAGAGAAATTACGATCATAACCATGTTCGATAAATTCCACGACGAGTGCGGCGTCTTCGCCGTCTACGGCCATCCCGAAGCAGCCAAGATGACTTACCTGGGGCTCTACGCGCTCCAGCATCGCGGCCAGGAGAGCGCCGGCATCTGCACCAGTGATGGCGCCGGACTGCATTGCCACAAGGCGATGGGGCACGTGGCGGATATTTTCACCACCGCGACGCTGGCAAAGCTGCCCGGCAAACTGGCCATCGGCCACACACGCTATTCCACCGCTGGAGATACGGTGCTGCTGAACGCGCAGCCCTTCTCGGTGTCATGCAATAAAGGCCGCGTGGCCGTGGCGCACAACGGCAACATCACCAACGCCATCGAGCTGCGCAGCGAGCTGGAACGGCGCGGCTCAATCTTCCAGGCCAACAGCGACACAGAAGTGATCCTGCACCTGGTGGCGCATTCCTCCGAGCGTACGCTCGCCGGCGCGCTGCGCGATGCGCTACTGCAGATCGAAGGCGCGTTTTCGCTGGTGTTCCTGGCCGAGGACCGCATCATCGTGGCGCGCGACCCGCACGGCTTCCGGCCGCTTGCCGTGGGGCAGTTGGAGTTGAACGGGCACACCTGCTACGTGTTCGCGTCCGAGACCTGCGCCTTCGACCTGATCGGCGCTGCCTACTTGCACGATGTCGAACCGGGTGAGATGGTGATCGCCGGACCGGAAGGCGTCACGCGCGAGCGTTTCGCGCCGCAGAGGGAACTGGCGCATTGCGCTTTCGAGCACGTGTATTTCTCGCGTCCCGATTCGCTGGTGTTCGGCCGCGCGGTGCAGGAGTCACGCGAGATGCTAGGCCGCCTGCTGGCGCGCGAACAGCCGGCCGATGCCGACGTCGTGGTCCCCGTGCCCGACTCCGGCGTGGCCGCCGCCCTCGGATATTCGGCCGAATCGGGCCTGCCGTTCCGCCATGCGTTGATCCGCAATCACTACATCGGCCGCACGTTCATCGAGCCGTCGCAGGCCATCCGCGATTTCGGCGTGAAGCTGAAGCTGAATCCGGTGCGCTATCTACTGGAAGGCAAGAGCGTCGTGCTGGTGGACGATTCCATCGTGCGCGGCACCACCAGCCGCAAGATCGTGCGCATGGTGCGGCAGGCAGGCGCGCGCGCGGTGCATCTGCGGATCTCGTGCCCGCCGACGATCTCACCCTGTTTCTACGGCGTCGACACGCCTACCAAGCGCGAGCTGATCGCCGCCAACAACAACGTGGAAGGCATCCGCCGCTTTGTAGAGGCCGACACGCTCGGCTATCTGTCACTCGCGTCCCTGCGCGCGGCGGTCGGCGACACTGAGAAGCACGAATACTGCTACGCATGTTACACGGGTGACTATCCCACAGAGCTGATCAATATCGAGCAACTGATGCACAGCGGCAAGTCTTAAAGCGGTTATTTCTGCGCGGCCTTGCGCGCTTCGGCATGGTCGTGGCTCTCGCCGTAGATGGAGGGCACCTTCGCGCCCATCGGCCGCAAGTAAGTCGATAATTGCCCGCGATGGTGGATCGAATGGTTGAGTGACACCTGCAGGAACATCACGGCGGGCTGTTGAAAGAGTCCACGGAAATCCATGACCTTCACAAGCTGTTCGCCGGATAATTCCGACAGCCGCGCCATATTAGTCTGAAAAGTCTCCGCGTGCCACGCGGCGATGTCCGCGGAGTTGCGCACGGATTCCGGGCGTCCCGGCTGCGCATAATTGAACGCGCCCGCGGCGATCCCGGTCATGAAGAAGTTCTCCGACGCGGCGATGTGCCAGGCCAGGTCGAGCGCGCTCTTCGAAACCGCGTCGGGCCGGTAATCTCCCCTGTCGAGCGGGATGGCCTCGATCACGCGGCGAGTCGCGCGATGCTCGTTCTGGAAGGCCGCGAGACTGATCTGCAATAACAGCGTGGCTTGTTCCGGTAGTAATGTCTGCAAAATAGAATCACCCTCCGTGTCATACAAGTATAAACGCCGGCGGCGCGGCGTGTCTGTGCCAGCGGGTCACACCTGTGCCAACTGCGCCTCGTTGTCCCAGCGTCTCAGTTTGGCTAAAATGAACCTTTGCTCAAATCTGCGGCCTGGCTAGAGTCCGAGTGAAACTGTTTCCCGGGAGTCAACGTCTCCGTAACAGCGCAGAGTGGAAAGGTATGTTTTCATGATTTTTCACAGGCGTGTGTGCCTGTTGGTTGCACTTCTATGTCTCTGCGCCGCCGCCCAATCCGCGGCGCAAACTCCGCCGGCGCAACAACAACCGGCGCCTACGCAGGAGAAGAAGCCCCAGAATCCTTTCGAGACGGTTCCGGAAGCTCCCCAGCAGCAACAACAGCCGCAGCCGCCGCCCAGACTCGAAACGCCCAAACCCGCCGAACAGCCCAAGGCGCAATCCGGGCAGCAGGTGATCGAGGGCATCGAGTTCCGCGGGCAGCGCCGCGTTTCGCAGGACATTCTGCGCGCCCTGATCACCAGCAAGAAAGGCGACATCTATAGCGAGGACGAACTGCATCGCGACTTCATGGCGCTCTGGAACAGCGGCCGGTTCGACGATATCACCATGGAAACCGAACCGGGACCGAATGGCGGCGTGATCGTGCGCTTCGTGGTCACCGAGCGGCGCGTGGTGCGTTCCATCAAGTACGAGAACATGAAGTCGATCACCGTTTCAGAACTGTTGGATCGCTTCAAAGAACGCAAGGTGGGCCTTTCGGTCGAATCGCAATACGATCCCAACAAAGTGCAGCGCGCGGCTGTGGTGATCAAGGAGTATCTGGCCGAGCGCGGCCGGCAGTTTGCCACAGTCGAGCCGGAAGTACGGCAGATTCCGCCGTCATCGCTCGAGATTGTCTTCAACGTGAACGAGGGCCCCAAGGTCAAGGTGGGCAAGATCACGATCGTGGGCAACCAGGCTTTCAGCAAGCGCGAAGTGATCCGCGCGATGAAGAACACGCATGCTTATGGCATCCCCTACTCCATCTTCTTTGAAAACCTGTTTGCCAAGACCTACGACTCAACCAAGCTGGACGAAGACAAGGAGCGCGTCCGCGACGCGTATCAGTCGCAAGGTTACTTCACGGCCAAGGTGCTCGATCAGACCACCAAAATCGTGGACACCGGCGGGCACGGCTTCCGCATTCCGCTGATTCACGAAAACAATCCCGGCAAGGCCGTAGACATCACGCTACCCGTGGAAGAAGGCCGCCAGTACCACCTGAACAAAATCAACTTCGTGGGCGTCAAGTTGTTCCGCACGCCGGAAACCCTGATGCGGCCGCTGTTCCAGATGACCGAGGGCGATGTCTTTTCCACCAGCAAGCTGCGTAAGGGCATGGACAACCTGCGCAAGCTCTACGGCGAGTTCGGGTATATCGATTTCGTTCCCGAGCCCTCCTTCGACATCATTCCCAACACCGACAAGATCGACCTGACGCTGACCGCCGACGAAGGCAAACAGTTCTTCGTCCGCCGCATCGATTTTTCGGGCAACGTGACGACCCGCGACAAAGTCATCCGCCGCGAGATTCTGCTCGATGAAGGCGACATCTTCAACAACCGCCTGTGGGAGCTTAGCATCCTGCGCCTGAACCAGCTCGGCTATTTCGAACAGTTGAAGGCCGAGGAAGCCGCGGACATCAAGCGCAACACCCAGACCAACACGGTGGATATCACGCTGAAAGTGAAAGAGCGCGGCAAGAACTCCATCGGCTTGAACGGTGGCGTCTCGGGAATCGCCGGCACGTTTGTCGGCATGAATTACGCGACGAACAACTTCCTGGGGTTGGGCGAGACCTTATCGCTCGGCGCGCAGTTGGGCACGGCCCTGCGCAGCGTCTCGGCGGGCTTCACCGAACCGTACTTCCTGGATCGCCCGCTGCAGGTCGGCTTTGAAGTCCACCTGACGCGGTACGATTTCAACCAGGCGCGGCAGGAATCGCTGCTGACCGGACAAAACCTCATCCCGTTGTTCAACGCTCTCGGCTCGCAAAATCTGCTGAACTACGTCCAGACCGGACACGGCTTCTCGTTCTCGGCCAGTTATCCCTTGCGGCGCAGCTTCTCCCGCATCGGTATCACCTACGGCTGGGACATTTCCGACGTCAGGACCGAGACGGACGCCGCGACCTCGTACTTCGACTACATCAACTTCAACGGCATCGTGGGCCCCAACGCGCTGACCGGCATTCGCACCAGCCGCATCGTGCCGTCGTTCTCCTATAACACGGTCAACCATCCCATCACACCGACCGGCGGCAAGAGCCTGTTCATCTCTACGGCGTTCGCCGGCAGTTTTCTGGGCGGCAACGTGAACACCATCACGCCGGTGATCGAGGCCAAGTACTTCAAGCCGGCGCCCTGGCATAGGTCTCACATCCTGGCCTTCCACTTCCTGGGGTCCATGATTACGGGCTACGGCGGCAAGGAGATTCCTCCGTTCGCGCGCACCTACATCGGCGGCGAGCAGGATATCCGCGGATTCCAGATCTGGGGCATCAGTCCGATCGCGTTCATCCCCAGTGAAGCCAGCATCAACGTACTGAACAACGACGGCTCGCAGCGCACGCAGCTCATCAACGGCGTCCCCACGAACATCACCATGGGCCTCCCGATTTACCAGCTCGCGTTTCCGGGCGGCGATTCGCACGCGGTCGCCAATTTCGAATACCGCATCACGATCTTCGGGCCCGTGGTGCTGGCCATCTTCACGGATGCCGGCGTGAACCGGATCCTGCGGCCGGGCGAACTGAACATGGATCCCAGCCGCATCCAGTATCTGAACAATACTTATCCGACCGCCGGATTCGTCGGTAAGGCCATTGTCTATCCCGGCACGCAGGCGCCGCGCATGTCGAACGGCCTAGAGTTGCAGGTGTTGTTGCCTGTCGTGCAAGCGCCGTTCCGCGTGTATTGGGCGTACAATCCGCTGGTCGTGCGCGAAAATCTGCAGCCGCCCATCGTGGCCGACCGTTCGATCTTCCCGAACGAGGCCACCTTCGTAAACGCCATTGCGTCGTTCGGCACAGCCTATCCGTTCTATGAGCAGCGCTCGATGTTCCGCTTCACCATCGGCCGGACGTTCTGAAGCGCGCCGCGGCCTGCAATTATGATAGTATCGAGACAAATTCAAGGAGTCTGAGCTTGACTAAGAAATACGTCTTTGTTTCCGCCTTCGCCCTGGGTGCGGCCATGCTGGCCGGCGCCCAGACCGCGCCCCAGACGAAGGTCGGGATCATCCACATCCAGAACGCGATCATCAGCACCAAGGATGGCCAGAAGGCCGCCGCCGACTTGACCGCCAAATTCGCGCCCAGAAAGGCCGATCTAGAGAAGAAGCAGAGCACCATCGCCCAGTTGCAGGACCAACTGCGCAAGGGCAGCAATACGATGAGCGATGACGCCAAAGAGAAGCTGATGCGCGAGATCGATCAGGACACCAAATCGCTCAATCGCGAGAGCGAGGATGCCAACGCCGATCTCGAGCAGGCGCAGGGCAAGATCATGCAGGAACTCGGGCAGCGCATGATGGCCGTCATCGACAAATACGCCAAGGAGAATGGCTACGCCCTGATCCTGGACGTGAGTTCGCAGCAGACGCCGGTGCTGTACGCCACCAACAGTATCGACATTACTCAGGACATCATCGCGCTGTACGACAAGAATGTGGGTGCTTCCGCCAGCGCGCCAGCCGCGGCGCCGCCGGCCGCTAAGCCAGCGGCAACGCCCAAGTAACAGCCGCGCGGGCGCCAATAACGCCCCGCGGTGCTAATCTGATGGGAGAGGTTGCCATGAAGCTATCCGGCGCAGTCTTCGTCGTGTTTCTGGCGGTCGCACCGCTCACGGCACAGTATTCCTCGGTAGGTGGTTTCGGCAACGTAGTTTTCCCCGGACTCGGACACGCTCCGGCCGGCAATCCGTGGGGTAATGTTGTCCATCCAGGTAGCCCCGCGGCGCCGGCTGCGGCGACCGGCGCGTACGCTTCCGCAAGACGCGGCGGCAGCACCGCTGGTGGTTATTCCTACGGCGGCGGGCACGGCCGTTATCGCGGCACCGGAATTTACGCGTATCCCGTGTTCATTGGCGGATATGGATACGGGTACGGCTACGATTCCGGCAGTGCGCCGGCGCCGGATGATGGCGGCGGCAATCAGCCGGGCGCGCCACCCGTGATCATCAACCAGTACTTCCCGCAGGTCGCTCCGGATCAGGCGCCGGCCCCGGATGCATCCAGCGGTTCCAACTACCACTCCTACCAGGCGCCGTCGAACGACGACACGGCTCCTCCCGCCGATGTGTCTTACTATTTGATCGCGTTCAAGGACCATACCATTTACTCGGCGGTGGCGTACTACACCGAGGGCGACACGCTGCACTATTTCACCTCGGGCAACGTCCACAACCAGGTTTCCTTGTCACTGGTCGATCGCGATCTGACCGCGAAACTGAACCGCGATCGCAACGTGGAAGTGAAGTTGCCTTGAGTATCAGGTGAGACCGGAAGCCGCCAGGCCCTTGACGAACGCGACATCGCCTTCGAGAAAATCGAAGTTCTGCAGCTCCGCCGCGCGTACCCAGCGCATCTCCGAGAAGACGCAGTTTTCAGGGTCGCCCGTGAAGTCTTCCACCACGTAGAAAATCAGCAGCAATGGATCTTTTCCGGGATAGCGAAATTCGTAGCGCTCGACTTCCCGGCCGATGCGCGCATCGATGGCCAGTTCCTCGCGCAGTTCGCGCGCCAGCGCCGCGGGAGGGGTTTCGCCGGCTTCGACCTTGCCGCCCGGAAACTCCCACTTCAACGCATGGGCCTGGCCGGGGCGCCGGCGGCAAATCAGGATTCGGCCGCCGCGGCGGATGATGGCCGCGGCCACCACAGTCGGCTGCATCAGGATCATTGGAGCACGAATGTATTCCGAGCGTCTGCTCGATCATTTCCAGAATCCGCGCAACGTAGGCGAACTGCCGCCGCCGGCCGTTACCGTGGAAGTCTCGAACCCGGCTTGCGGCGACCTCCTGCGGCTGTCGGCAGAAGTGCGCGAAGGGCGCGTTGCGAAGGCCTGCTACAAGACGCGCGGCTGCACGGCGTCCATTGCGGCAGGCTCGGCGCTGACCGAATGGCTCATCGGCAAAACGGCGGCCGAGATCGCATCGCTTCGCCCGGCCCATATCGAGGAATCCGTCGGCGGGCTGAGCAACGAATCGAAGCACGCCGCGATGTTGTGCGTGGACGCCGCGCGGGCGCTGGTGGAGCATCTCAGACGGGGAGATATTCGATAATCCAGCGGCCGGATGCCTGGCGTCCGTGGGCGCGCATTTCGAGGCCCGCTTCACGCGCGATGGCGTTGAGCTCCTCGAAGGTGCGGTCGCGGCCGCCCACCAGGACCATCATCAGCAGCTCAGGCGAAGCCGGCTCGCCCGGTCCCGAGTTGTTGAAGACCACCACCCGGCCGGATGGGCGGGCCGCCTCCGCGCAGCGCTTCAGGATCGCGAGCGCCTGCTCATCGGGCCAATCGCAAAGAACGTTCTTCAAGGTGTAGAGATCGCCGCCCGCCGGCAGCGGATCGAAGAAGTTCTGCGCCACAGCCGCCGCGCGGTCGCGGACGCCGGCTTCCCGGAAGACCTCGGCCGACCCCGCCACCGCGCGCGGCATGTCCACCAGCGTGCCACGCACCTGCGGCCGCGCCTGCAGGATCGCGGCAAGCAGGCCGCCCGTGCCTCCGCCGACGTCCACTACGGTCCGAATGGATTCCCAGTCTGCGGGATTAGGCAGCACCTCAGGGTCCGGAACGCCGTGACCCGCCACACCCATCAACGCGTCGAAATCGGCGGCGATTTTGGGGTGCGCGTCCAGGTCATCCCAGTAACTCCGTCCGAACGCCTCGTGGTAAGCCGGCTTCCCGGTGCGGACCGCGGAGAGCAAGGTGCCCCAGGCGTAAGCTATGCGGCCTCCGAAGCTGTCGAGATCGCAATACAGCCGGCAACCATCGCTCAACAGCGAGCGCGAGGTTTCGTTCAGCGCGAAGACTCCCGGAGCCGGCTCTTCGAACACGCCGCGGCTCACCAGGTGCTGCAGCATGCGGTACAGATAGCCGCGATCGGCGCCGCAGGCGGCTGCCAACTCCGCAATGCCTGCCTTCCCCGCGGCAATGTGCTCGGGAACCCGCAGGGTCACCGCCACGTACACGCACCATGGCGTCAACAGATCAGTAAGAGTCCAGAGATCCATTCCCTCAGGGTACCGAAACTCGCTAAGCTAATATTGTGCGTATTCTGGTGGTCGAAGACGAAAAACGCATTGCCGACTTTCTGTGCCGCGGCCTGCAGGGTGCGGGCTATGCGGTGGATGCCGCCCCGAACGGCGCAACGGCCCTCGAGTTCGTGCATGCCACCGACTACGACCTGGTGATCCTCGACATCATGCTGCCCGATATGGACGGCCTGCAGGTTCTGGAGAAGATCCGCAACCGGAAGGTGGGCCCGCCGGTGCTCATCCTCAGCGCGCGCGGCGCGCTCGACGACCGGGTGCGCGGGCTCGAGCAGGGCGCCGACGATTACCTGGTAAAACCATTCGCGTTCGTGGAACTGCTGGCCCGCGTGCGCGCCCTGCTGCGCCGTGGCCAACCCGCGCCGGAACGCCTGCAGGTGGCCGACCTGACCGTGGATTGCGTGCGCCGCAAAGTCACGCGCGCGGGCGAGCCGATCGACCTGGCGCCCAAGGAATTCGGCATCCTCGAATACATGATGCGCAACAAGGGCCGTCCGCTCAGCCGCACCATGATTGTGGAGCACGTGTGGGATATGGATTACGACGGCCTGACGAACATCGTGGACGTTTACATCCGCCACCTGCGCAGCAAGATCGACGACCGCTTCCCGCAGAAGCTGATCCAAACCGTGCGCGGCATCGGTTACATGATCGAGGCGCCCGACAAAGCGGCGGAAAAGCCCCCGGAGCAGTCCGCCGAGAAGCAGGCCTAAGATGCGGACCCGGCGGCATCTGACGCGCGGCTTGCGCTTCCGTTTGACCGCCAGCTACGCCCTGCTGTTCGCGCTCCTCATGGTGGGGGTCGCCGCCCTGTTCCGCGAGCGCCTGGTCTACACCTTCAACTCCGAGGCGCACGATATTCTGGAGCAGGAATGGGCCGCCATGAAGGGCTATCTGCGCATTGAGCGCATTCCCACGCGCGGCCACGCGCTGCCCTCCTGGCGCCCCACCTGGGAATACGACAAGAACGATCCGGATGAGGACTTCGCCGTCGAGCGCCTGCGGCGCGTTTATCTGCTCACCGACGCCAAGGGAACGGTGATGGAAGTCTCCACCATCTACCAGTCCATCGGCATCGAGCCGCCCCGCGAGATCGAGTCCGATATCAAGATCGGCAAGCCGGTGTGGAAGCTGCGCAGTAGCCCGCACGGCATCCCTTATCTGATTCGCGCCGGGGTGGTGTACGACGAAAAGCACCAAAGCCCGTTCTGGGTGGCCGTCGGGCGGCCGATGGACGAGAGCGACAAGATCCTGAAGCGCTACACCTGGATGTACGCGGGGGTGATCCCGTTTTCCCTGCTCTGCGGATGCCTGCTCGGCTGGTTTCTGAGCGGCCGCGCGCTGATGCCCGTAATCGAAGTGGCGCAGGCCGCCCAGCGCATCTCCGGATCGAACCTGAGCCTGCGCATTCCCACGCGCGCCGCCGGTGACGAGCTCGATTACCTGGTCCTGACCTTCAACCGCATGATCGAGCGCCTGGAAAGCTCCTTCCAGCAGATCCGCCAGTTCTCGACGGATGTCTCGCATGAGCTGCGCACGCCCATCACCGCCATCCGCGGGCAGCTCGAAGTCGCCCTGTTCACGGCCAAGACCGGCGACCAGTACCGCGACGCGATCCTCAATTGCCTGCAGGATGTCGAGCGCTTATCGCAGATCGTGCGCGCGCTGCTGCTGCTCTCGCAAGCCGAATCGGGGCAGCTCGCCTTGCAGAAGACGCGGCTGGATCTGTCCGGAGTAGTGCACGACATCGTGGAGCAGTTCCAGATTCCGGCCGAAGGCGCGCCGGTGGAGCTGTCCGCCGACCTGGCGCCGGATTGCCTGGCCGAAGTGGACCGCGTGCAGATCGAGCGCATGCTCTCGAACCTGCTTTCGAACGCCATCAAGTTCACGCCGGCGGGCGGACGCGTGCATGTGACTTTGCGCCACCTGCCGGAAGCCATTGAGCTGGCTGTACAGGACACCGGCTGCGGCATTCCCGAAGAACACATCCCCCACATCTTCGAGCGCTTCTACCGCGTGCCCACGCAGACCACCTGCGCGAATCCGGAACCAGGGCTGGGCCTGGGATTGAGCTTCGTGGCCTGGATCGCCAAGGCGCACGGCGGCGCGGTTCGCGTAGAAAGCAAGCTGGGAAGCGGAACCCGGTTCACCGTCACGCTGCCCAGCAGCCTGGCGGGACCGTCGCCGGTAGAACCCGTATCCAGCACGGTGGCGTTAGGATGAACGAACTTTAATCCGAAGTTTACCCAAGCTTCATTCGTTTTTCTTAATCTAGGAGTGTGCGGTTTGCCTCCTCCTGCGTGATCGGTGTTTTTCTGGCCCTGGCCGGCTCCCAGCCTATACGCAGTCAGGATCCGCCGGCCACGCAGCAGCAGCCCGACCAATACTTTGCGGGATTCGTGACGGCCCTGTCGGAGACCAGCATCACGGTCACGCGCACCGTGTTGGGCAAGTCCACCGTACGCACGTTTGCCATCACGCACGACACCGTAATCCAGGGCGGCAAGCCCAAAGTGAAATCGAAGGTGACCGTGAAATGGACCACCGGCGATAGCGGCGATCAGGCCGTGAAGATCATCCTGCGGGGCGGCGGCGCGGCGCCCAAGAAGCAGTAAGTCTCCCGCACCACGATCCTGTGAGAGAATACGGCTTAAGGCGTTGGAGTTCGCCGGTAACCGCCCCGCGAGTTTCGCCCGCAGGGAAAATGACTCCTACCGGGAGCGTGGGAGCATGGCGGAAACCGGCAGCCTGAACGGCCCTCAAAGACAGCATCTCCTCTCCAGTTGCCAATACGCGGACAAGCTTCTTTCCGAAGTGGAAGCGATCCTCGACGCCTCGCAATCGAAGAGTGTCTTTCCGAAATATAACGGCGGCCTGACACTGGCGCAAGCCAGGTTGGTGGAAGACTACATCGGCCGGATCCGATCCCAGATTCTGCGCGCGCTGGAGAGCCAGGGCATTGCGCCTCCGCAGCCCGCTCTGCGGACGCTGCACTCCGTACGCGTGACCCTGACCTTCGCCAGCGTGGCGTTCGAGGAATGCACCGCCCAAAAGATGCGCGGTTATGGCGAGGTGCCCGCGCATATCGCTCCCGAGCTGAACGGGCTGGTCAACGAGATCAAGGCCATGCTCGATCGCCTGCACGGCTACCTGGGCGAAGATCCCGCCCGCGATCCGGCCGAGCGCTTGCGCCGTCTCGATCGGACCGGCGAGGAGGTCGAGTTACTCAGAAAGCTGGCAGCGGATATCGCGCAACATGGCCTGGTGGATTACCGCGCGCGGTTGTCGGTGATCCTCGACCGCATGGAATCGAACAGCTTCGAGATCGCCGTGTTCGGCCGCGTGAGCTGCGGCAAGTCGTCACTGCTGAATCGCGTGGCGGGCGTGGAGATACTGCCGGTGGGGGTGAACCCGGTCACGGCCGTGCCGTCTCGCATCGCGTACGGGCCGAAGCCGCGCCTGTTGGTCGCGACCGCCGGCGAGGCGCTGCGGGAACTGGACCTCGCGCGGGTGCGGGAATTCGTCACCGAGCAGGAGAATCCCGCCAACCGGAAGCGAGTGGAGCGGCTGGTGGTCGAGTATCCCTCGGACCGGCTGCGCGATGGCGTGGTGCTGGTGGATACACCGGGGCTCGGATCGCTCGCCTGCGCGGGCGCGGCCGAAACCATGGCGTACCTGCCGCGCTGCGATTTGGGCGTGGTGCTGATCGATGCCGGTTCCACGCTGACCGCGGAAGATCTTTCGACTGTTCAGGCGCTCCACGAAGCGGCCATCCAGACGGCTGTGGTGCTGAGCAAGGCGGACCTGCTGGCGGGCGAAGATGTGGGCCGCGTGAAGGAGTATGTCAACCAGCAGATCCGATCACATCTGGGACTCGAGTTGCCGATTCACGCGGTGAGCGTGCAACCGGGCTTCACCGATTTGCTGGATCGCTGGTTCGCCGAGGAACTGGCGCCGCTTTATGAGCGGCATCGGGAACTGACGCAGGAGTCACTGCGGCGGAAGATCGGCGCGCTGCGGGATGCGGTCGCCGCGAGCCTGCGTGCGCGCCGCGATGGCGCCGCGCGGGCCGGGCCGGAATTCGCCGATGCCGAGACCAGACTACGGCGCGCGGCCGGACGCTTTGAGGAAGTGCGTGAGGCGTGCTTTCGCGAGACGCATGAGATCCGGCAGTACGCGCGCACGTTCCTGCAAGAAGCCGCCCGCTCAGTGATGCCGGTCACTTGGAAGGGGCTGGCGGAGCTGGCCAGCACAGCCGCCGCGGCCAAGGCCGGGCCGATTCGCACCCGTCTGGAAGCGCTGGCCGGCGAGCTGGCGGCGACGCTCCGCGATGTGGCCGAGCTACTCGACGAAGAGTCACCACACGAAGACCTAGCCGCCATCGTGAAAGAAATGCCGCGGATCGACCTGGGATCGGGCGAGCTGCAGCTCCGGTCTCCGTGGATCGCCGCCATCAGTCAGGGACTTGCGCACCGGAGGCTGGAAAGGCAACTGGAAGAGGCGGCCGGGGAACGGATCGAGGAAGCTTTCGCGACGTTCGGCAGCCTGCTGGAGTCCTGGTGCCGGCGGGTCTGCGGGGAGATCGAGGTGCGGTTCAACAACTATGCAGACGCGTACCGGGCGCGACTCGCGGAGCACGTGGATGACGAGCACAACTGATTCGCGCTCGTACGCGTTCGCGTTTCTCATTCGCGCGGCGGAAGACCTGCCCGCCGACTTCGATCTGCCCCGCGATCTGCCGCCCTTCTCGTGCGGTGTCTTCCTTCCCCAAGCGGCGCCGGATTGGTACGGCCGCAGGGCCTATCCGCCGCGCGTGCTCTTGCTTTCGCCGGATCGGCTGACGGCCATCGCACATCGTGCAAGCGGCGAAGCCGCACAGACGATTCCACTGCGGGATCTGCGGTTCGTCGAGTATGGGCACTTCCTGCTCTCTGGATGGATCACTTTTGCAACACCCGAAGGCAGGCGCGAGTTCCGTTTCAACACCCGCACCAGCCGCCCGGTGGAAGAGTGGCTGCGCGCGCTGTCGAGGCAGTGGGCGCCGGCGGCCGATGGCTGCCACGCGCGTGAATGCGTGCCGGCAGGCAGCGCGCTGAGCATCAAGTTCCGGAACGCCGAGTCGGCGGCGCTCGATCCTGACGAGCACCTGGTGGCCCGCTTCTTCCATACCCCGGCCAAGGTGGGCCTGCCGGCGGATTATGTGGGCATCACGAACCGGCGGCTGATCTGGATCACGGACCGCAACCGGGGCCGCTGCGAACGCTTCGGATGGATTGTGCGATGGGCGCCGCTGACACGTCGATTCCGCTGATCGGGCGGGAGCGCGAACGGGAGCGGGTGGCCGCCGCGTTTGAGAAGCGGCAATCGCTGCTGATACTCGGTCCGGCGGGATCGGGGAAAAGCGCGCTGATCGCGGCCGCGCTGGCCGGCTTGCCGGATCCGCGCGCGGTGGTCTCAGTACCTTACTCGGCCACTCTGCATCATCTGCTAACAAACATGGCAAGCACGCTTCGCGTGGCCGGTCCGGCGCGGCAAACCAGCGTTCAGCTGCGCGGCGTACTCTGGAAGACGCTCGAGGATGAGCCGCGCGCGATCGTGCTCGACGGCGTGCGCGGCGGCGGGTTTCCGGCGTACCGCTTTCTGCAGCGCCTCTATTTCACCAAGGGCGCGGCGATCATCGCGGCGGCGCGCGGCACAGCCGCACTGGGCGCGCTCGGCCGCCTGTTCTGGGATCCGCGGCAGACGCTGCGGCTTGCGCCGCTCGATGAACATGACGCCCGCAGTCTGTTCGACGTGGCGGCGGAGCGCTTCGGACTTGGCCATCTGGATCTCGAGGACTTTCGAACCAAAGCGATCGAGGCCGCGAAAGGCAATCCCGGCGAGTTGATTGAAATGTGCCGGCTGGCTGGCGATCCGATCTACCGCATCGGCACCTACATCAAGTTCGCGCCGCTGCGCATCGACGTGCTGATGCGCTTCCGCTGACATTAGCCTTGGCCGCCCATCGCGGCCATGGCCGCGGCGCCGCGCTGCTGCGTCTCCTCCGGCGTGAGATCTTCGATGTGCGTCGCGATGGCCCACACGAAACCGGACGGATCGCGGAGCTGGCCGTAGCGGTCGCCCCAGAACTGATCCTGCAGTGGGAAGACCACCTGGCAGCCGTTGGCCATCGCCTGCGCCCAGACGGCATCGGCGTCGGGCACGTACAGGTTGAGCCGCAGGGGCCAGTTGCCTTCCGCGATCGGAGGCATGCCCATTTCCGGAAAGGTGTCGTTGAGCATCAGCATGGTGTCGCCGATCTTAACGCTGGCATGCATGAGCTTGCCGCCCGGTCCGGGCGAGCGCCGGATCTCGACGGCGTTGAACGCGCGCTTCAGAAAGTCGATGTAGGCAGCGCATCCGGGCACTGTCAGGTGCACGGTCAGCGTACCGTATCCTGGTGGAATGGGTTGAGTAGTTTTGGCCATATGGCACCTATCTTACACCGCCGGTTAGCGGCGCTGCCGCCTTATAGACCACACCCAATTTCATGACGAAGCGCACATCCTGCAAGAGGCGCACATCGTGGAGCGGATCGCCCGCGACGGCAATCACGTCGGCCCACTTGCCCGGATCGAGCGCGCCCGCACGATCGGACCAGCCCATCAACTCGGCGGCGTTGAGCGTGCCGGTCTGCACGGCGGCAAGCGGCGTCATTCCTAACTTCGTGACGTAGACTTCGACTTCGTGCGCATTTAGGCCATGCGGATAGACGGCCGCGTCCGTGCCGAGCGCTACCTTCACGCCGGCGGCGATGGCCTTCTTCTGGTTCTCGAGCACGACCGCGCTCACGTCAGTCATCTTCTTCTGGAACATGGCGGGCAGGTGGCCGTTCTCGCGGATCCAATCGATCAAGTAAAGCGTCGGCACCAGCCACGTACCGTGCGACTTCATGGCGGCGATGTCATCGGCGTCGATGTAGGTGCCGTGCTCGATGGAGTCGACGCCGGCGTCGGTGGCGAACAAAATGCCCTGCGCGCCGTGCGCGTGGGCCGCCACCTTGCGCCCCAGGCGGTGCGCATCGGCCACGATGGCCTTCAGCTCGTCCAGGCTGTATTGACTGGCCTGGGGGTCGTCGCCTTTCGAAAGCACGCCGCCGGTGGCGCAGACCTTGATCAAATCAGCGCCATACTTGATGTTCTGGCGAACCTTTTGCTGTACCGCGGGAATGCCGTCGGCGACGCCATCGGCGGTGGCGTGATATTCCGCGGGCAGGAAGTTGTTGTCGCAATGTCCGCCGGTGATGCCGAGCGGCGGTCCACTGACTTGCATGTGCGGGCCGGGAATGTAGCCTGCGTTGATGTAGTCGCGTAGAGCCACGTCGGAATAACCGGACGCGCCCACGTTGCGCACGGAGGTGAATCCGGCTTCGAGCGTGATCTTGGCGAAGCGAACGCCGTTGAGCGCCTCGCGCACGGCATCGGTCGAAAGGCGCGTGTAGGGATCGAAGTCGTTGCCGAAGGTCAGGTGGGTGTGCACGTCGATCAAGCCCGGCAGGACGGTCATGGAGCGCAGGTCGATTTCGCGGTCACCCGGCTGCGCAGGCATGGATGCCGTCGCGGCGATGGCGGCGATGCGGTCCCCGGTGACGACGATGGTCTGATCGGTGGGCTCCGCGCCTGTGCGCACGTCGAGGACGTGCCCGGCGCGGATGAGGGTCCTGGGCTGCTGCGCGGCTGCGGCGGCAATCAGTGAGAGGCTGAGGACAAACGAGCGGCGAAACGGCATTCCGGGAGTATAGCACCGCACCAGTGGATGGCCGCGTTAAGCTGGAGGAAGTGACTGAACGGCTCTACTACACCGATTCCTATCTGCGGGAGTTTCGCGCGCGTGTGACGGAGCGCTCGGCCGGCGGGCTGCGGGTCTATCTCGACCGGACGGCTTTCTATCCTACTTCGGGCGGGCAGCCGCACGACTACGGCACGATCGCGGGCGTGGAGATCGAGAACGTGATCGACGAGGGCGAGCGCATCGCGCACGTGGCCGCGGCGCCCGTGGCGGCCGGCGATGTGGAGTGCCGCGTCGACTGGGAGCGGCGCTTCGATCATATGCAGCAGCACAGCGGCCAGCATCTGCTTTCGGCTGTCTTCATCGAACGGCTGGGCATGCCGACCGTCAGCTTTCATCTCGGCCAGGAGAGCTCCACGATTGACCTGGAGACTGCGTCGCTCGACGCGGCGCAGGTGCTCGAAGCGGAGCGCCGGGCGAACGAGGCGGTGTTTGAGAACCGGGCGCTCAGGGTGACTTTCGAGGACGCGGCGGAGACGCGCGATCTGCGCAAGGCATCGGAGCGCGAGGGCACGCTGCGCATCGTGTCGATCGACGGGCTGGACCGCAGCGCTTGCGGCGGCACGCATGTGACGCGGACCGGCGAGATTGGACCGATCCTGCTGCGCAAGCTGGATAAGATCCGGAACACGGTGCGCGTCGAGTTTCTGTGCGGCGGCCGGGCCGTGCGGCGCGCGCGGGCCGACTTCGATGCTCTGTCCCGCGTTTCGCGGCTGTTCTCCGGAGCGCTGGACGAGGTTCCGGCATTGGTGGCGGCACAGTTGGAAGTAGCGCGCGCGAACGACAAGCTGCGGCACAAGCTCGAAACCGACCTGGCCGGTTACCAGGGCCGGGAACTCTATTCCGCGACCGCTCCGGATAGCGCCGGGATGCGCCGCGCGCTGCGGCGTCTGGCATCGGGCAACCTGGAGGAACTACGCGCGCTGGCGCAGAGCTTCACCGCACAACCCAGGGCAGTCTTTGCCGGCGCGCTGGACGATCCTCCCGCCGTGCTGCTGGCCGCCTCGGAGGACAGCGGGCTGGATGCCGGTAAGTTACTCAAGGCAGCACTTACTGCCGCGGGCGGACGCGGCGGCGGAAATCAGCGCCTGGCGCAAGGAAGCGTGCCGGCGCGCGAAGCGCTGGAACAGGTACTGAGTCTAATCAGAATATCTTGAGCCGCAGAAACTTCTGGGGATTCTGGCGGAACTCTTTGGTGGTCGCTGCGATCTCGTGCAGAGCGCCGTTCAGTGAGTCATAAGTTTGCGAGTTAGCCAGGATTCCGCCGCCGGCCTCGCCATCGTTTAGCGCATCAATGTTGGCAATCCAGGCCGCCAAGAGGCGATTCCAGGCAATCCAGGTGGAGTCACTCGCAATCCACTGCCCGGCGCCCTTGCCCGCGTTGATGTCCGCCAAGGCCTGATGCAGCTTCGCCAGTTGATCACGGATCTGATCGTACTGGCGGGTGTCGCGGAGGATGGGGTTCGACTGTAACTCGGCTAACCTGTCATCTAACTGACGAACCTGGGAAGACAGCCCGTCATACAACGAAGAGCTGTATAACATCTGGCCCAGTTGGGTCTGCGAGGTGGTAGCGGCGCGCATTCGCTTCTCGATATTGGCCACGCCATCGAGAAACTGCCCGTATAGCACATCGCTGACGACAAACTGGCCCAAAGGTCCGCGGCCCTCCTGAATGTCGATGATAGTGCGATCGATGATGCGCAACTGCGCCTCGAATTGTTCGAGGTCGATGTTCTGCATCATGTTGGTCGGGGGCCTGAAATGTAACTCACCGCCACCAGGGATGTGCCGCGGACTGTGTCCCATGGTGATGGAGAGATACTCATCGCCGAGCAGGTTAGAACTGTCGAGGCTAGTCACGGAGTCATCCGGGATATAAGGCAGGTATGCAGCCTCGATCTTCAATTGTACGAGCACGACCCGGTTGGGATCGCGGGAACGGGTCAGGCGCAGCCATTCGACGGTCCCGATCTGGACGCCGTTGAGTTGCACGTCGGCGCCGGGGGCGAGCCCGGTGGAATCGGGGATATAAGTGGTGAGGTAGGCTTTGGGTTGCAGCCAAGTGCCGCCGGTTAACAGGTACACGAGTACCGAGAGAATCGACAGGGCCACCACCGCCACGACGGCGCTACGGAACCCGGCCCATCGGACTCGCTCTGGCGAGGGCATTTGTACCGATTGTAGCGCGCTCGCGCGGGCCGCCGTTCAGTGATTGTGCAAATGGACGGAGGTGAATGGGCAGGTATCCACCCACACGTCGAAAGCATCCACAGAGACCGTTAGTCCGGAGGAGGAGGTGGGGGTGATGACCAGCGTGTGCGGCTGGCAAGCCATCCCGAGTTGCTCCCAGACAATCTGCTGGTATGCATTGAGCGACCCGAACAAGGAGACGGTTCCTTGCGGCACGCCGTCCAGTTCCACGGAAGCGCTCCCCTGGGAGGGACCAGTCCAGGTGACCCAGCGAACACCCGAGCCAGTGAAGTTTAGAACTGTTTGGGTCTGCGGCGCGCTGGTGATCATAAAGGCGTTGGAACTGGCGACGCTGGACGGCTTGGTGAGAGTCCAGGCGCCCTGATAAGTGATCGTGGGCGGCGGCTGGCCGGTAGTGCCAGAAGTACTGCGCGACTCTTCGATGCGGGCCGGCTCGGCGGTGTAATACCACGAGTTGCCGGCGTTGGTAGACTTGAACAGGCCGTCATAGCCGGCGGCGAACAGCGTCTGGTCGTTGGCGTAATTCGGCGAGATACCGATCGCAGTGACAAAACCATCCGGAAAGGAGTTGACGCGGACCAGAGTAGCGCCGCCATTGGTGGACTTGATCACTCCCTGCTGCACCGTTCCGAGATACAAAGTCTGATCGGCGAGGTAATTCGGAGATAACTGAATATCCATCACATTCAGGTACTTGGTCTGGCCGATCAAAGACCAGGTGTTACCGCCATCGGTGGACTTAACGATGCCGCCGGGGCTGGCGATGGCGAACATGGTGCGATCGGCGGCGAATCCCGGAGAGACTGCCACCAATGTGACCTGCGAACCGCTGGCGAAGGGGGTGCTTACGATAGTCCAGGTATTACCGCCGTCGGTGGACTTATAGAGGCCATTTCCCAGCGCGGCGGCAAACGCCGTGTGGTCTGTGGCAAAGGCCGGTGACACAGCGATCTCGCTGATGGGCGGTCCGTTCAGCGTGGTGGGAACCCAGTTATTGGCGCCGTCAGTAGAAAGGAACAAACCCTGGTTGGCATACTGCTTACCCTTATAAGTCACGTATGGAGGGTATGATTTGCCCGGAGTGTTATTCACGCCGATGAAGACCGTAGAGTCGTTGGCGTAGTTCGGAGAGTAAGTCAGTGCCCGCGCGTTGGTTGAAACGCCCAGCATGTTCATGCGCTGCCAGTTGGCGCCACTGTTGGTAGTACGCTCCAGGCCGAGGCCGGTGCTGGCGAGCGCGGTCGAATCGGCCGGGAAATTCGGGGAGATGGCGGAGGCGCTGGTGTAGTAGTAAAGCATGCCGGTATTCTGAAAGGTCCAGGCGCTTCCGCCGGTGGTTGACCACAGGATACCGCCGCCGTAGGTATCGGAGAAGAGCGTTTGGTCGCTGGCGAAATTCGAGGACAGGTTGATGGTGCGGATGAGACGGGTGGGAACGGTATCGATGTATTGCCAGGAGATGTTCGTGCTGCTCGAAGACCACAGGCCTTCAAACATTGCCAGGAATAACTCGCCGTTCGGCGTGGGCGCCAAGCCGGTGTAATGGGTGGATGCCAGGTCAGAAAGCTCGCGGGAGACGATTGGCTGGGGCGTCCAAGAGCTGCCCTTGTTCGTCGACAGAGAGACTCCATTCGTGGCGCTGGTTACCCACATATCGGGATTCCGCGGGTAAGTGGGAGACAGGGCGATGGACGTTACATTCAGATCCGTCAGACCCACGTTGGACAACGTCCAGGAGTTTCCGCCATTGGTCGAGACCAGGAAACCGAAGCCGCTGGTGCCCGCGAATACGGTGGTGTCTTTGGTAAAGTCCGGAGAATAAGTGATGGCGGTTACGGAGGGAACCTGCAACCCGGATGTTACTAACGTCCAGGTGCTGCCAGCATTGTTGGACTTGAAGATTCCGTCCGCGACGGAGCCCACCATAATCGTGTGGTCGACGGCGTAATCCGGCGAGACCGCAATCACGGACAGGCCGGCGGTGAGCGAAGAGGGGGAGGGCACCTGAGTAAGACTCTGACCGCTGTTCGTGGACATCAGGATGGTGTTCGTGCCGCTGACTAAGAACAGGGTGTTATCGGCGGCGAAGTTTGGGGACAGAGCCACGCTGAGGAAGCTTTGTTGGGACAGCAGGCTCCAGCTTGCGCCCTGGTTTTGGGAGCGGACGAGGCCGCCGGCAGCGGCGGCAAATATTGTCTGATCCTGGCTATAGTTTGGCGAAAAAGCAATGCCGACCATCTGGCCCACATTCGGCAAGCCGGGCACAAACGACCAGTTCACGCCGCCGTCCGTCGACTCCAGCAGGGCGTAGACACCTTGCTTGATGGATAGGTAGCCGGTGGCGGCCATGATGGTCTGGTCTTGAGAGTAATTGGGGGAGACGGCGATGGCAACAAAAGGATCGTGCGGATCGTGCGCCAGCAGAACCTGGCCGATTGCCAGACACCCGGCGACGAGTGTCAGGATACTTCGTTTGGACATGAAGGCCTCTGTTGCTAACACCTGAAATTGGGATTCCCCTCTGGGTTAGGGATTCCAGACAGTATACACTACCGGGCTGTGCCACAGGAAGAGGAAATCGCTTGACATGGCCCGGCATTAGTACTACAATGTGATGGTAATCATGACGGGCGAGTTTGAATATCTTCTAATGAGCGGGGCGGCGCGACTGGGCGAAAAAGCTTATGGCGCGGCGATCCGCGAAGAGATCGAGAAAGTAACCGGGCGTAAGTGTTCGATCGGCGCACTGTATACGACGGTCGACCGGTTGGAAGCCAAGGGCTTGTTGAAGACCTGGATGGGGGAAGCCACGCCGCAGCGCGGCGGACGCGCCAAACGCATGGTGCGGGTGACACCGAAGGGCGTGCAGACGGCGCGGGAGTTTTACGATGCGGTGACGCGCATGAGCCGGGGCGTGTCATGGGCGGCGCATCACCCAAGGGGCATCTTATGAACGGAGCAGCCTGGAGGCTGGTGGATGCCGCAGGCCTGGGAATCCGGCGGCAAATGGAGCTTGGGCGCGGCTGGCGACCGTGGGTGGCGGCGTTTGGAGTGGCGCCGCCGGCGTTGGCCGTGACAATGTTAACGATCCTGATGGCCAGCGCAAAGGGCGCACGGCTGAATTGGTACTTAAGCTGCTTGCAGGTTATGACGAGTCCGCGCAGCGCTATCCGGTGATTTACTTTCTGCCGAATCGTTTCGAGAGTTACCACGCGGTGTTCGATCAACGGCACGCCCACGACCTGTTTGATCGTGCGATCGAGTCCCGAGTTATCTCTAAGTTTATTTTAGTGGCCGTGGGATTGGCTACTCCTCTGGGCTGTTCCCGGTATGTGAACTCTCCGGTGACGGGTAACAGGGAGGATTTCATGATTCAGGAACTTGGTTCCTTATATCGACGCGAATTACAGGGCACTGGCGGACATCCAAGGCGCTCGGCGACGTGCGGAAGGACGGGCTTACCGCTATCTTTACGGCGATTTTTCTGGCGCATTTGCCCGATCCGGACAGGCCAACGCTGTATGTGGATCTGCCGGCACACAAGGTAGGCTACCGGCTGGCGATCGATGCCGCGTTGATCGCGGGGCTGCGACAGAACTTCTTTATGAAGTCTCTGCGGGGGTTCAAGTTCGATTGGTCGCACAACGATTCGAACTGTGCATGCCAAGCAAGCCCTGGCTCACAAGCTCAACGAATTCGGCATCGGGCACGAAGCCGAGGAATATGACGGCTTGTGGGGCGAGGAGGATCGTGTTTGGCGGGCCGAGGGCCCGCCGCAGGCCAATGGGCCTGCCCTACCTTAATCTACCTTAACGGTTTGCCGATTTCCCAGTGATGGCCGAAGGGATCGACGACGCGGCCGATTCGCCAACCATGCTGATCAGCGAGGGGCCAGACTATCTTGGCGCCGGCTTTGACGGCTCGATCGAATACGGCATCGGGATCGCCTGTGGTGAAGACCATGCGCACGGTGCCTCCGCCGAGCGACTCCGGGCTGAAATTCTGATGCTCGGGCGACTCGTCGGCCAGCCAGAATTCGGCTCCGGCGGCGGATAACTGCGCGACGACTGCACCGTCGGGGCTTTCGACGCGATATAACTCGGCGGCTCCGAAGACGGCTTTGTAGAATTCGATGGCCTGCTTGCCGCGCCGGACGGAAAGCATCGGGGCGATCATGAGCGCACTCCCGCCAACATGGTTTCGAGGGAGTGCAACTTATCGGGCTGGCCCATGACAATCAGATAGTCGCCGGCGGCAATGGCCGTGTCGGCCGGGGGATTGAAAAGCATCTCACCGTCTCCTTTTGAAATAGCTAATACAATGACGCCGAAGTGGTGGCCGATTTGCGACTCGCGGATGGTTTTGGCGACGAGAACGCTGCTGGCGTCCACCCGCACCTGCTCGATGACCACTTCGAGACCGGCGGTTTTGGTGGTGAAGTCGAGGAACTGGACCACGTGGGGACGGAGCAAGGCCTGGGCGAGGCGGTGGCCGGTGATGTCGTAAGGGGCGAAGACAGCGTCGGCTCCGGCGCGGCGCATCTTGGCTTCGGCATTCTCTTCTGCGGCGCGGGATGCGACGTAGATCTGGGGATTCAGAAACTTCGCCGAAAGGAGGACGAAGAGGTTATCGGCGTCGGTAGCCAGCGCGCACACCAGGCCTTTGGCATCGGTCACGCCAACGGCGCGCAGGGTTTCGTCACGCGTGGAATCGGCGGCCACGGCCAGCATGCCGGCGGCGATGGCGCGCTCGACGCGGTCGTCATCGATATCGACGACGACGAAGGGCACACCGGCTTTTTGTAACTCAGAGGCCGCGCCGCGGCCGACGCGTCCGAAGCCGCAAATGATGTAGTGATTCCGTAACTTCTCGATCATACGTTTGTTCCGCCGTTTTCCCAGGAGTTCGCCGAATTCGGCCTCGATGATAGTCTGCGTCATGGCGCCGATGGCGACCAGGATGGTAGTCACGCCGACGACTAACAGGAACGAGTTGAAGATGCGCCCGGCGGGGCGCAGGTTGTCGCCGTAGCCGACGGTGGTCATGGTGAGGAGAGTGGTGTAGAAGGCATCGAAGAGCGAGTAGCCCTCGATGAGCATGAAGCCAGCGGTGCCGATGGCGAGGATGGCCGTGATGGCCAGAGCGACGTAGAGGACGCGGCGCGCTAGTCGGTGCATGGTGGTACCTGGCTCGAGGCCGCGGCCGGATCAGCGTTCTGGCACCACGCCATGGCGGTGATGGTGAGCAGGCGCGGCATGAGTTCCAGCTTAGCAGCCCGCCGGAAAAATACGTCAGACGGATAGCAACGGGAGTAGGATGGAGGTAGAGAGCTGGCAGGAGAAAGATGATGCTTTCCGGTAAGTTGATTCATCTGATCGAGGCTCACCAGGCGCAGATTGCTGACAGGGTCATTCAGGAGATTCACCGTAACCCCGAGATGGTTCACTTTCGCAAGTTGCCGGACGCGGAACTGCGGGAGCGAGGCCAGCAGATTCTGGAAAACCTGGGGCATTGGCTGGAAGCCGAGCACGCAGCCGAGATCGAGCAACTGTACGATACGCTGGGCAGGACGCGCTACGAAGAGTCCATGCCGCTTCACGAGTCGGTACATGCGCTGATCATACTCAAAGAGAAGATGATCGATTTTGTGCATGAACAGATGACCACGAAAGACGCCGTGGGCTTATACGCGGAGGAAGAACTGGAAAGGCGGGTTGGACGGTTCTTCGATACGCTGGTGATTCGCATGGTGCGCGGCTACGAAACCGCATGGCGGCGCGCCGCGCACGCATACGCTTAAGACGGCTTACTTCTTTAAGGTGCGGATATAGGCGACCAAGTCGGCGGCTTGGGCCTCGGTGACAGACTGGGCTTTCATTTTGCCGACGCCACCGGTGATGTCTTTCTTCAGTTCCGCGTCGGATTTCGCCTGCACCTCCGCCGATCCCAGCGGTTTCATCTTCATGGCCGGGATGCCGGAGCCGTCCGCTTTGTGGCACATCTTGCATTTGGCGTCGAAGACCGCCTTGCCCTCGGCCGCCGCACCAAAGGCTTGGACGGCGCCGAATGCCAGAAAAACGGCACAAACAGGTAAGAATCTCATGGTGCTGCCTCCTCGGCGTAATTGTAGCAGGGAGGCAGCCGGGGCGGGCCTGCGCCATGTACGGAGAGACCCGCCCCAGGGGAGCGTTCTACGGGAAAATACCGCGGACGCGAGTGGCTTCGGCGACGCGCGAAACGGCCAGGATATAAGCGCCGGTGCGCATGTCGACGCGATAGCTTTCCGCAGTTCCGTGGACTTCCTTGAAGGCCGCGTTCATGGCCCGCTCGAGGTATTGATTGACCTCGATCTCGGTCCAGAAGAAGCCGTAGAGATCCTGCACCCACTCGAAGTAAGACACGGTCACGCCACCGGCATTGCAGAGGATGTCGGGGATGACCATGACGCCCTTGGCGAACAGTTCTTTGTCGGCGCCGGGCGTCGTGGGACCGTTGGCCGCTTCGGCGACGATCTTGGCCTTGATGCGGTCGACGTTATCCATGGTGATGGAGTTTTCGAGGGCGGCGGGCACGAGCACGTCGCACTTGAGCTCCAGCAGGTCCTTATTGGAGATGAAGTCGCAGCCGGGGAAGCCGACCACGGTGCCGGTCTCGTCCTTATACTTCATGACGGCGACGGGATCGAGGCCCGCGGGGTTGTAGATGCCGCCTTTCGAATCGCTGACGGCCAGGACGCGGGCGCCATCCTCATGCAGCAGCTTGGCGGCGATACTGCCGGCATTGCCGAAGCCCTGCACGACAACGGTGGATTTGTGAAGATCGATGCCCTTCAGCTCGCAGGCGGCGCGGGTGGCGAACTGGCAGCCGCGGGCGGTCGCCTCGTTGCGGCCCTTGGATCCACCGAGGCTCAGGGGTTTGCCGGTGACGACACCGAGTTCGGTGTGGCCATGGAGCATGCTGATGGTATCCATGAACCAAGCCATAGTCTGGGAGTTGGTGTAGACGTCCGGCGCGGGGATGTCGCGATCGGGGCCGATGATGGGTGAAATCTCGGTGGCGTAGCGGCGCGTGAGGCGCTCGAGCTCGCCGAGGGAAAGCTGTTTGGGATCGACACGCACGCCGCCCTTGCCGCCGCCGTAGGGAATGTTGACGGTGGCGCACTTCCAGGTCATCCAGGCGGCCAGCGCTTTGACTTCATCCAGGGTGACGCCCGGGTGATAGCGGATGCCGCCCTTGGCAGGCCCGCGCGACAAATTGTACTGCACACGGTAGCCTTCAAATGTCTCGATACGCCCGTCGTCCATGCGCACGGGGATGGAAACGATCAGTTGTCTTTTGGGAACTCTCAGAACCGATCGCAAGCCGGCATCCAGTTTGAGGTAATCGGCTGCAAGGTCGAATTGCGACTGGGCAATCTCAAAGGGATTGAGGGCTTCTTTCGTTAACAGGGCTGTACTCATGCTTTCTCCTTGTTTATTGAGGGCTTGCGGTAACAAGCTCCCCGTTTTTCTGCACATGCCGCGGAATGCCCACCTGGTGCAGCGGGACATTCCGGCGGCAAAACTCGCACGAGCCGGCGTCGGCATAATAGCTGGCTTCCAACTTGGCCAGGCAGTAAAGCGGCAGGGAGCCGAAGCTACGGGTTTGGGGTGTCGGCTGATAGACCAGGACGGCCATGGCGACCACTTGGGCGCCGCGAGATTCGAGCAACTGGCGCGCTTCTGTGAGGAGCATGCCGGAACGCAGGAGGTCGTCGACCAGGACGACCTTTTCGCCCCGGACCGGCTCGAGGAACTGGCGGAAGCGCATGGGCACGTCTTTGCCTTCCTTTTCGGCCCAATAGACCTGGCGGGCGCGCAGGGCCTCGCAAAGTCCGTAGGCCACGGGCAGGCCGGCGGGGGTGGCGGAGACGATGGAAAGCTCGGGGATGAGGGCGCGCAGCTCGGAGTTGGCGCGCAGCTTGCGGCTCAGGCCGACGCTCAAGGCCTTGGCATGGCGGTAGTAGCGCATGGCCGCCGCGGTTTCCAGGTTAATGTCGGTATGCAGGCCGTTGAGGCACTCGAAGTGGCCCTGCTGTAAAGCTCCGGTTTCGCGCAGGAGCGCGAGGACCTCGTCTTGGGTGGGAACCAGATCCAAGGATTTTCCCTGCCTTTCAATAGACGCCTTTATAGTATCAGAGGTTTTTATCTTTATCCAGGCCCGAGTGGTGCTGCGGTGGAATTCAGCGCAGCTTCTCCTCAACACTGTGGATTTTGTCTTCCATGTGCTGGTCACGGTCGGTGCGGGTGCCGAAGCGGAGGGTGGAGCTGATGCGCGGCACGCCCATGGCGTGGACGACTTCGTGGCAGCGTTTGATGGCGGCGAAGACGTCGTCCCATTCGCCTTCGATGTTGGTGCCGTAGGCGTGGAGTCTGGTTTTGAGGCCGGCTTCGGCGAGGACTCGTTCGCAGGCGGCGACTTCTTTGGAGACGGAGACGCCGAT
>DATKNQ010000244.1:0-5187 GCA_035541265.1 Bryobacteraceae bacterium | reverse complement strand
ACGAGAAGACCGAAAAGTATCAGTTCGTCTAGGAGAAAGTCGCCACGCGGCCCAGGCCGCGCTTGCGCATGTTCCGCGCGCTCCGCCAGTTGACCTGTGGCGGGAACAGCGATTCATCGATGCGGTCGCGGTACTTCACCGCGATATTCATCAACGAGTCGAGCAGCGATTCCGATAGCAGGTGCGGCTCCAGGCCGAGATCGATCAGCTTGGAGTGCTTGGCGTTGTAGTAATGCTGCTCGGCCTCCACGCGCGGCGGCGGCAGATGCTCGACCTCCACGCTGAGTCCCATCTTCTGGCCGGCGGCTTTCACCATGCGGGCGAGGTCCATCACCGAGAACTGCTCGGTGAACTGGTTGAAGACGCGGCATTCGCCGGCTTGCGCGGGGTTGAGGCACGCCAGTTCGACGCAACGCACCGTATCGCGCAAGTCCAGGTAGCCGCGCGTCTGCCCGCCTTTGCCGTAGACGGTGAGCGGATATCCCACGGCAGCCTGCACGCAGAAACGGTTGAGCACCGTGCCGAAGACCTCGTCGTAATCGAAGCGATTGATCAGCGCTTCGTCGATCGAGACTTCGTCAGTGATGGTTCCGTACACTACGCCCTGATTCAGGTCGGTGGCGCGCAGTCCCCAGATGCGGCAGCAAAACATGATGTTGTGGCTGTCGTGCACCTTCGAGAGGTGATAAAACGAGCCCGGCTGCTTGGGGAAGGGCAGGACGTCTTTGCGCCCGTTGTGTTCGATGGCGATGTAGCCTTCTTCGATGTCGATGTTGGGCGTGCCGTACTCGCCCATGGTCCCCAGTTTCACCAGGTGGCACTCGGGCTGAAACTCGCGGATGGCGAAGAGCAGATTCAGAGTGCCCACCACGTTGTTCACCTGCGTGAACACCGCGTGTTTGCGGTCGATCATGGAATAGGGAGCGGCGCGCTGTTCCGCGAAGTGCACGATGGCCTCGGGCTCAAACGCCTGAATGGCGGAGGCCAGGAAATCGTAATCCGTGACATCGCCCACAAACGTCTCGATCGTCTTGCCCGTATGCTGCTGCCACACCTTGAGGCGCTCGGCCAGCGGACGAATCGGCGTCAGCGTTTCGACGCCCAGTTCATGGTCCCACTGCCGGCGTGAGAAGTTGTCGATAATGGCAACTTCGTGTCCTTTGCCGGACAAATAAAGCGCGGTGGCCCACCCGCAGTAACCGTCGCCTCCCAAGACTGCGATCTTCATGTTCGGTGTGTGTGCTCCTATTCTTTTCGCGGAAGGATCTGTTCGTCGCAGGGGCCCAAACGGATCTCATCCTTAATATTCTGAACGGATTCCCGACCATAGTAGCACGGCACTCGCTCGCACTCCGTCTATTCATACCGGAGCGCCTCGGTCGGGCTAAGCCGCGCGGCACGGTTGGCCGGCAGCATTCCAAAGATTAAGCCGGTCATCATGGACACGCCGAAGGCGACCGCGATGGCCGTGGCGGAGATGGGGATCTCGACCGTTCCCACGAATAACTGCACGCTGAGCGGAATCGCGACGCCCACCAGAATGCCGATCATGCCGCCGGAGAGACTCACCAGCACGGCCTCGGTCAGAAACTGAATTTGGATCTCGCGGCGGGACGCGCCCACTGCCATGCGCAGGCCGATTTCGCGCGTCCGCTCGGTCACCGTCACCAGCATGATGTTCATGATGCCGATGCCCGAAATCACCAGCGCGATGGCGGACACCAGAATCAGCACCAGGCTCAGGATCAGCGCGATGCTCTTGGCGGCGTCCAGAATCGCCGTGAGGTTCTCGACGTGATAGTTCGCGCCCGGGCGGTGCCGCGATTCGAGGATCTGCCGCACGGATTGCGTCACGGCTTCGACGTCCTGCGGCGAGCGCACCTGCACGTACATAGGATCGATGCGCTCGACCGGGGTAAAGTAGCGCAGCACGGTGTACGGAATCAGGATTGTATCCTGCGACAGTTCCGATTGCCCGAAGCTTTCCACGCGTTCGCGGAAGGTGCCGATTACTGTGAACTGCAACCCGTGCACCTTGATAATCTGGCCCGTGGCGCCGTCGCGCGTGCCGTAGAGCCGCGCGGCCAGTTTATCGGTCAGCAGCGCGACTTTTTGCCGCAGGGCCACGTCGCTCGCGTCCAGAAAACGGCCGGTGGTGACGATCAGGTTGCGCACGGCTTGATAGTCCTGGTCGGAGCCGTTCACGCGCACGTCGCGCTCCTTGCCGTCGATGCGCATGCGGTCGAAGCTGGTAGTGATGCCCGTCGCGGCCACGATGCGGCCGGCGAGGCGCTCGCGCACCGCGTCGACGTCGGCCATCTTGACGAAGTCGGCGTCGGCCTGCGCGGTGGTCTGGGTGGCGCCTTCGTAGTAGGCGAAGATCATGTTGGAGCCGACGCCCTCAATCTGCTCCAGAATGTAATCGCGGCTGGTCAGCGAGATAGTGACTACCAGGATGACCGAAGCGGTCCCGATGACCATTCCCAGCCCGGTAAGAAAGGAACGGATGGGATTGGCCTTCAGGGCCTTGTAACTGAAGTCGAGGGCTTCGCCCAGAAGCATGGGCTAACCGCCGGACACCTTTTTGAGGAGTTTTTCGGCTTCGGAGCGCGGCGGATCGTCGGGCGTCAACTGGGCCTGGAGGTAGCGCTTCAGCAGTTTACGCGCGGTTTCCAGGTTGCGGCCCTCCTGAATGTAGGCGTCGGCACGCGCGTACATCAACTGCGGACTATTCGGCGCAATCTTCTCGGCCTTGCGGAAGCTCTGGTCGCTTTCCTGGTAGCGGCCCTGCTTCGCCAGGAAACGGCCCAGATCGATCAGCCGGCCGACCTGCTGCGGCGCCATGCTGGCCGCCAACTGCAGATGATGTTCGGCCGTATCGAACTCCTTACGGCGCTCGGCCAGGCGCGCCTGCGCCCAATGGCCCTCAGCGGCGTCGATCTCGGCCACCCGATTGGCGATACCGACGGCTTTGTCGAGCCCGCCGCCGAGGAACCCGGGCGCTTCCAGGTAATATTCGAACAGGTCGCTGAGGGCCTCCATGTTTCGGGGATTCAACTGCACGGCGCGCTCAAAATGCGTGCGGGCCTTATTGGCGTTGGATGGCGCCGTAAACGGGCTGGAGGTTTCCGCACGGCGTCCGAAAGCGCGGCCCAGCCAAAGCTCGTACTCCGAATTATCCGGATCAGCCGCTACAGCCTTCTGGATGCTGTCGGTGGCCTGCTTATAGTCGCCGAGCATGTAATGGTTCTGGCCGATGAGCAGAAAAACCTCGGCATCCTTCGGCTGGATACCCCGCAGAACCTCGAGGGAACCGTCGTAGTCGGTGTAACGATAGAGCTTACGGGCTTGCTCCATCTCCGGCGAGGAAGCCCCCAGGAGCGGGGACACCAGCAACGCAGCGGCTACCAACAGGCGCATTCTCGTGCGATGGTTCCTTTCACTTAATTGTATCTCTTCATACTTGGATGACTGGATGGGCAGGCGGGTTTCGCGGGGCGTTCGCGCGATCGAGAATTTGATTGCGTGGAATTGTGCATTCTTGTGCATCTTTGTACAGCGGAGGACGGGGTGGCTTTTTGGACCAACAAAGCCAAGCACTCCGATCGATCGCATACCGATAGAGAGTCTAGCATTGCGGCTCTGTTTGTCCGCCGGTCCGGCTCTGGGGATTCTCCTTATTTTGATTGGGTTGGGCAGAGCGCGACCGGCGTGACCGGCAACGTGGTAGCTTCTGCCAATGGACCTATCGACTGTTCTCGTGTTGGCCGATCCCACCGATCCTCTGTTGGGGATGCTCGAAGCGCTGCCGGAGGGCGTTCGCATCGCGGCAGGCAACCGGATGGAGGCATTTGCCGATTTGGCGCCGCAAGCGGACGTGATCCTGAACTGGACCGGGAGCCGGGAGCTGCTGCGGCAGGTGTGGGGGATGGCGCCGCGGGTGCGTTGGGTTCATTCGCGATCGGCGGGGCTGGACGAACTGCTGTTCCCGGAGCTGGCGGAGAGCCCGGTGCCGCTGACGAATGCGCGCGGTATCTTCAGCGAGATCCTGGGCGAATTCGCGATCGCCGCGGTGCTGTTCTTCGCCAAAGGGCTGCGCCGGATGGTGCGCAGCCAGGCGGCGGGCGTGTGGGACCAGTTCGACACGGTGGAGATCGCCGGCCAGACAATGGGTGTGATCGGGATGGGCGACATCGGGAAGGCAGCCGCACGGAGGGCGGAGGCGATGGGGATGCGTACGATCGGGCTGCGGCGGGCGGACGGGCCGGAGCGGAAGCGCGAGCTGCTGGCGCGTTCGGATTACGTGGTGCTGGCCACACCACTCACGCCCGAAACGCGCGGGATCATCGGCGAGGCGGAATTGCGGGCGATGAAGGCGGAGGCGGTGCTGATCAACGTCGGCCGCGGGCCGCTGGTGGATGAGGCTGCGCTGGTGGCGGCGCTGCGCGAGCGGCGGATCGGCGGTGCGGCGCTGGATGTGTTCGACCAGGAGCCGCTGCCGGCGGGGCATGCTTTCTACGGGCTGGATAATGTGCTGCTGTCGCCGCACGCGGCGGATCATACGCCGGACTGGAAACAGCGGGCCATGCAGATGTTTTTGGATAATTTTGAGCGGTACCGGAAGGGGGAGCCGCTCGAGAATGTGGTGGATAAGGGGCGGGGGTATTGAGCGGGGCGGTTAGGCGGATCGCCAGTCGACGACGCGCAGCGCGGGGACGCGCGCGAATTCGGCGGCGTTGTTGGTGACCAGCGTGGCGGCGCGGCTGAGGGCTGTGCCGGCGATCAGCGTGGCGAGGGGGCCGATGGGCGTACCTTGGCGCTCCAGTTCGATGCGGATGCGCGCGGCGGCCAGGGCCGCGGCGGTATCGAAGGGCACGTGGTGGAAGTGTCCGAGGCCACCTTCCAATTGGCGGCGGCGGCGCGGCGGAAGGGTGGAGCGCAGCGTGCCGTACTCCAGCTCATAAACCACCATCGCGGGGATCGCCAGTTCGCCGGGCTTGGCACGTTGGATGTGGGCCACGATGGCGGGGTCACCCTTGAGGTAGTGAATCAGGACGTTCGCGTCGAGCAGGATCAATCGAGGCGCTCCCGCGGGACGTCTTCACCGTAGCCCTGACGGAGTTCGGTAGCATCGGGAAAGTCGGGAAAGGCGCCGGCAAGATCCAGGAATTCGGGCGGCCAGGATGT
>DATKNQ010000243.1:0-9557 GCA_035541265.1 Bryobacteraceae bacterium | reverse complement strand
AAGAGACTGGATTAGTTTTGAAAATCACATCAGGAGAAACCATGACGAAAGCCGTACTGCCGTTGCTTTTGGTTGCACTCTCTGGGACTACCTCGTTGGCTCAATCGACCGCCGCCCGGTCCGAATCCGGCAAAAACATCGCTCAAACCGTGACAGGCGCGCCGGCAGTTGCGCCGGTCGCACCGGAATCCAAGTCCGGTCAATCGCTGCCCCCCATAGTGAACATATTCACCGTTGCCGGAAATAAGACGCTCGGTCTTCCCTGCCTCAATTGTCTGCTGGACCTGTTACTGCCATCGATCGGACTGCCCACCCCGGTAGGAACCGTCTACCAGGGAAGCAGCTACCAAATCGACACATATCTGATCGACAACAGCTACACTGGCGCCTGTACATTTACTTCTGCGTTATTGGACAGCCAGAGAAACATAATTGTTGCCACGAGCCAGACGCTGCAAGAGACCGCCAATACCGAGATTTTGCTGTCGGCGCCGATCGCTGTGCCGAGCAGCTCTGCCACGGGCGTGGGAACCGTTGTGACGCAGGCGGTGTGCGGCGGGAGCACCACGCAATCGCAGAGCCAGGTCGCAGTGGCTTGCGTTACGAATCCGCCATTTTGCGTGGATTGAGGGCTAGCCGGCCCGGCTTCTTCAGCGCGTCCGCGGCGCGGCGGGCGATGGCCCGGAAGCCGCTGGCGCGGGCGTCTTTCTCGAGCTTCTCCAGCTCGCGGGCACCGGCGCTCTCTGCTTGCCGGTATTCGATTTGGGCGAGCGTGAGCCGGGCTTCGAACTGGTAGCCCAGGAAACCGTGGCTTTCGGCGTCGGCGGCCGCCGCCTGCAAAGCCCGCTTCGCCCGGTCCACGTCCGAGGGATGTGCGGAAGCGGCTTGCACGCGCGCGGCCACGATGGCGAAGGCCAGCCGCTGGGCCGGCTGCTGAGTGGCGCGCGCGAGCGGCTCCGCCGCAGTCAACTCCCGGCTGGCTTGTTCGACTTTCCCCTGGTCCAGAAGAGCGTGTGCCAGCAACACTTGCGCCTCGAGTTCACGGTCGAGTGCCTTGGCGCGCCGCGAGACAGCTAAGCCATCGCGGATGGGTCCCTCCGCCTCGGCGGGTTTGCCCAATGCTAAGGCGAGCTCGGCGCCGGCCAGCCGGTACTGCGCTGCAAACATCTGGCCGCGGATCGAGTTGCACGTTTGCACAGATTCCTCGAAGCTACGGCGCGCTTCCACCCAATTCCCCTGCGCCATGCGCACGCGTCCCAGCCAGGAGAGAGCGTCGGCCGACTCAAGCGTCGATCCGGTTTCCCGGTCCGTCTCAACGGCCTGACCGAGCATGCGAGCAGCTTCCGGCAGGTCGCCTAACTGATACAGTGTCTGCCCGAGGTTGTTCAAGGCGCTGGCAATCTCCGCTTTGGCGCCGATGGAGCGCGAACGCTGCAGAGCTTGCTCGGACAATTCGCGGGCACGCTTCAAGTCCCCTTCGCGCAGCCACATCGAGGCTATGTTCCCGAGCGCCGACGCTTCATCCGGACGGCTGCCGACCATCCGCGCCATGCCCAGCGATTCTTCGTAGAGACGGCGGGCACTGGCCAAGTCGCCCTGTTGCATGAGAAGCACGGCTAGTCCGTTCAACGCCCACTGCGCGTCGCTGCGGGCATTGCCGATCTCGCGGTTGATGTCGAGCGCCTGCGTGTACAACCGCCGCGCCTCGGCAGCATTGCCCTGATTGCAGTACGCGGCGGCGAGATACGCCATGCTGGCGGCCAAGCCGAGGTGATCGCCGGTTCTGGCGTAGATTTCTCTGGCGGTTTCGCAGGCCGACTCGGCCTGGCCGAGGCGGCTGAGTTGTACGAGTTGCCGGCACTCCAGGGCGCGCGCGTCGGCCTCCAAAATCTGGGCTCCGCGCGCGTGCGCCAAGCCTGCCGCGGCGGTGGCGGCCGCCTGTGCCCGCTCAAAATCCCCCAGTTTTTCGGCGGCTTGCGACTCCGCGAACCGGATGGCGCCCTCATCGGCCAGCGCCACCGGGCGCTTGCGCAGATTCTCCAGGGTAACCAATGCTTCGTTGGCCTTGCCGGCGTTAGTCTGGGCCGCGGCGAGCCGGAGCCCATAATCGGCATTGTCTGGAAAGTGTTCGGCGAGGCGCCGGTAGATGCGGCTGGCCTGATCCCATTCCGAAGTGGTTTCGCGATAACGAGCTTCGATCGAGAGCCGGTCCGCAGGCGGGAGTTGGGAAGAAAGCTCCCAAGCCCTCTGGGCTTCATTCCTGGCGATCTCGGCGTAGCCCAACGCGGACCAAGCATCCGACAGGGCCGCGTGCGCCAGCGCATAATTCGGGTCGACCGTAACGGCTTGTCCTAGGAGGTCGCGCGCGCCGAGTGCGTCGAAGTGCCGCAGGCGGTTGAGCCCTTCGGCATAGAGCCGCGCGCTGTCTGAATTCGGCGGCAGGGCCGCGCGGACTCCGCTGGCTTCGGCCTGGCTCACAGAACCGGCAGCCAGCGTATGGCGCAGCGCCAGCCCGGCCTCGGCGACCAGGCTGCCGAGATCGTCCTGGCTGCCGTTGGCCGGCAGCGTCGCGATCGTCTCGCCCGTCTTGGCGTCTTGCAGCCGCAGATCCAACCGGACGTTGTGCGACGGCGCGCCGCTTTCCAGGTACGACCCCACCAAAACATAATCCGCGCCGAGGCGCCTGCGGATCTTGGCCAGCGTCACTTCGGAGTAGCTCTCCGCGTCGGGCAGCGCCATATCGAGCTTGGCGCGCGCGGCACTCTCGCCGGGAATGATTCGCAAATGTTCACCCGCCGCCAGTTCGGTAGCGAACATCTCTGAAAGCGCGGTGGAAACCCATTCCTGGTCCGGTTTGGCCGTCAGGTTCCGGAATCCCATTATGGCGACGGCTGGCCTCTGCTTGATGCTCGGGCTTTCCGGCAAAGGCCGAAGGGCAAAGATCGCGAGAACCAGGCCGGCGGCGATGGCGGTCGCGATCGACGCCCAGACAATAATCACTCTCTGGGACTCCCGCGCGGATATGGCCGCTATCCCTCCTGACTGCGCTGGTAAGAGTTGCGCCTGGGCTATGAAGCGGTAGCCAACCCGCGGAACGGTCTCGATGTAGACAGGCTTGTCGGGATCGTCGTTCAAGGCGTTGCGCAGCTTTGCGATCGCTACGTTCAGGCCATTGTCGAAATCGACGAAGGTGTTATCGGGCCAGACGCGGCGCCGCAGTTCATCCCTGGTGACGACCTCGCCGCGCCGCTCAAGGAGAGCCGACAGAAACTGGAAGGGTTGCTCCTGGAGCTTCGATGTGCCATCGGCTTTGGACAGCTCACGCGTTCGAGAATCGAGCTCAAAGGCGCCAAAGCGCCAACGCTGCCCTGTCTCCGCCATGACCCCCTAAAATCCGAGTAGTCTGGGCATCAGTGTAGCCTGGAATGGCATTGCTGGTCAATGTTTTAGGCAATAATAACGCCCCAATTTCCAGGAAAACACCGGTAAGAATTGCGTAAAATTGTGCGAAACCTAACGAGTTTGCAAGGCAAGAGAACAATGTTACTCGGGGAGTGTAACAGGCTTCGGGTGCGGACAGAGAAGTTCCTGCTTTTTAACGAGGTAACGACATTAAAAGCGCATTTAAGATTCGTTTCAGTCCCGGTTAATTGACCCCTCCCGGCCGCTGGGGCAAGCTGGAACGCAGGTACTATGCGTTCTAGAAGGAACGCGAGAGAGGAGCAACAAGACATTGACACTCAATCTGCTGGTTGTGGATCGATCCGACGGTGGGCGAGCGTGCCGCGTTAGCACTCCCGAGCGAACGTTCTTCCTGAAGGGCGCATCCGCCGCTTCGAGAAAGCCGAAAAGCAATGCCGCCACAATAGTCGATTTCGAGATTCAGGGAGCGTACCGCCGCCTTGCTCGTGCGCGCCGGCTGCGGCAATCCGCCGAAAAGCTGCTGGCGGTTGCCAAGGCTCGCGGCGCGCGTGCACGACGCAATGACCATCGCAAGCCGCGCTAACAGGGGACCACAAAAAAACATGGTGCGCGTCACTATTTATTCTGAGGAGCCGATCCTGGCGATCGGACTCACCCGGATCATTACCGCCGATCCCGAACTCGAACTCACCGATAGTTGTTCGACCCTAGACGAGTTGGAAGACCGGTTGAGCCATGATAGGCCAGATATTGCCGTAATCGATCTGACACCACAGATCACCGCGCCCGCGCTGGTGCGATTGCGAAATCTCTCAATAAACTCCAAACTCATCCTGTGGACCACCTCAATTGCCGGAGACTTCGCTTTTCGAGCATTGTCCATCGGGATTCGCGGTGTTTTGCGAAAGACCCTGCCACTGGAGGCTCAGCAGCAGTGTCTGCACCTGGTCGCATCCGGCGAACTTTGGTTTGAACGGAGTCTCACCGAGAGCGTTGGCGCCGGCAGGCGTGTGCGGCTAAGCCGCCGGGAGGGCCAACTCGTGAGCCTGTTGTCTCGCGGTCTTAACAACAAGGAGATCTCCGCCGAACTGGCCATCACGGAAGGGACGGTTAAAGTCTACCTATCGCACTTGTTTCGCAAATGCGGAGCGCGGAACCGCTTTGATATGGCGCGCCACGGCCAGCGGAACCTCAGCCTGACCGGCAACTCGCCGGACAGTGCCGACGGCTTGCGGTCCCTGCTGATCGATCCGCTGTACGCGCTGTAGAAAGCGCGGGATCAGATCGCGCCGGAAGCGCCGGATGCCGCGCGCGTGGTTTCTGCGAGGAAGGCTAGCAACTCGCGATTCACTTCCTCGGCGTGGGTCCAGGTGATGCAATGCGGTCCGCCCGAGACGACGTGGTACCGCGCGCCCTTGACCAGTTTCGCCGTCCGCGCTCCGGAAGCGCTGATGGGCAGAATGCGGTCGGCATCGCCGTGAATGACCAGCGCAGGCACGTCGACGCGTGCGAGGTCCTGGCGGAAGTCTTCATGCCAGGCCGGCACGCAAGCGTAGCTGGCGGTGGGAGAAGCGCCGGCGGCCACGTTCCAGCTCGCCTGTACCGCCTGCTCGCTGACGCGCTTCCCCAGCAAAACATCCGTGTTGTAGAAACTCTTGAAGAACTCCGTGAAAAAGGCGTAACGATCGGAAGCCACTGCTTTCTGAATCCCATCGAACACGCCGCCATCGATACCTTCGGGATTATCCGGGGTCTTCAGCAGAAAGGGCGGAACGCTCGAAACGAATACAGCTTTAGTCACGCCTTTAGACCCGTACTTTCCCAAATAGCGGGCGACTTCACCGCCACCCATCGAGAAGCCGGCCAAGGCGAAATCGCGCAGTTCGAGATGTTTGATGAGTTTGTGCAGGTCGGCCGCGAAGGTGTCGTAGTTGTAGCCGGTAGTGGGCTGGCTCGACTTACCGAATCCGCGGCGATCGTACGTGATCACGCGGTAGCCGGCATCCAGGAGTACGGCGGTCTGCTTTTCCCAGGAAGTCCCGCTCAATGGGTATCCGTGGATGAGGATAATCGGCTTACCCGATCCGTAGTCTTCATAATAGAGGTCGATGTTGCCGGAGTTTTCCTGACCGACAGTAACGTATGGCATAAAGAGGCTCCTTGGTTCTGTGTGTGAGATTCTTGGATCTATAGATGACGCCGGCGGGCGATTGGTCTCACACCGCTTCCCCTGCACTTCGACCACGAGTGTGATCCGCCACCTGCTCTACCGACCGGGCGCGGCGGATGCCTGGATTTACGCGGCCGCGCTGCGCGAAGAGTAACGGCGGCCATGCTATCATCGAGGCTGTGCGCGCCGGGCGCCGCCGGGTCCGCGGGAAGGGCTGAGCCCACCGATTCACAGTTCTGCCATAGTTTCACGACGAATCTTCTTTTGCGCCCGTCACGCGGACACCGGGCATTGACTTCAAGAAGGAGATTGTCGTGCCCACACACGCGTTGCGCAAACTTCCGGCGCAGCCCAACCTGGAACAATTACGAAAACAAGCCAAGGATTTGCTGGCCGATTATCATGCCGGCGATCAGGCGGCCGTCGATGAGGTGCATCAATACGTGCGCCATCCGGAGCCGGCTGCGTTCTTGCTGCATGATGCGCAGCGCGTGCTGGCGCGCGCTTACGGCTACGAGAGCTGGAGCCGCCTGAAAGCGTTCGTCGATGGCGTCAACATCGTGCGCCTGATGGACGCCGTCAACGCCGGAGACCTGGCGCAGGTCCGCACGCTGCTGCGGGCCCGGCCGGAGTTGATCGGCATGGACCGCGCCGAGAACGACGAACATCGCGCCCTGCATTACGCCGTATTGCGCCGCGACCTTCCCATGGTGCGCTTCCTCATGCAATCCGGAGCCGACGCGCGCAAGGGCATCTACCCGCATCGCGACGCGACGACAGCTTACGCCCTGGCGCGCGATCGCGGATATACCGACGTTACGGCAGCGATCGAGCAGGAGGAGCAGGAGCGCCGCGCGGCGATGAGCTGCCCGAACGCCTCCGTATCGCCGGTGCAGGAGCAGATCAATCAGGCGATCCGCAGCGGTGACACGGGCGAGGCGATCCGGCTGCTCGAAGCCGCCGAGTCGCTGATCCGCGCTTGCGACCGCAACGGCGGAACTCCGCTGCACGTCGCGGCCGAACGAGGCAACGAGGAACTGGTGGCCTGGCTCCTGGAGCGGCGCGCCAACCCGCGCAAGGCCGATCTCAAAGACCTCACGCCGCTCGACCGCGCCGCGCTGGCTGCGCCCGAGCAGTTTCCCGCGGTTGCCAAGCGGCTGCTCTTTCATGGCGCAGATCTGACCATTCGCGGCGCTGTCGCCTTGGGCGATGCAACGCTGACGCGCGAGCTGGTGCTGGCGAATCCCGCGCTGCTGCGCGAGATTCAATGGACCCGGGGCGGTCTGCTCAGTCTGGCGGTGAATCACGGGCAACTCGGGATGGTGCGCCTGCTTCTCGACCTGGGAGCCGATCCCGACGAGCGCACGATACTGCACGAGGTGGAGCAGCCAACCACGAGCGCCGGAACGCCACTTTGGCATGCGGCGCTACGTGGACATCTCGCGATCGCCGAACTTCTGCTCGATCGCGGGGCGGATCCCAACGCCAACGTGTACGCTTCCGGCTGGGCGCTGATGAATGCCTGCCGCCGCGGCGATGAGGACATGAAACGGCTGCTGCTCGCTCGCGGCGCACAACCGCAGCCTTACATGATCGCGGAGGCGCACGACGTGGAACAGGCGCGGCGCATGCTCGATGCGGATCCGAGCGAGGACCTGGCGCGGGAACTGGCATGGTCCGCTGCGTGCCACGGGTGCCCCGTTATTTTGGAACTGGCTCTGCCGAAACTCAATTGGGACTCTCACGATCAGCGATGGCATTGGATTCTCATTCAGCCGCCGCGCAGCGTGGGCGATCGCGACGATGATGAGGGCTTCTTCGAATGCCTGCGGATTCTGCTCTCCCGCGGAATCGACCCTAATATCACGCGCCGCGGCGAGACCGTTCTCCACTTCACCGCGGCGGAAACCGACGCCACCGATGCGCAGTGCGCGCACTTCGCCGCGATGCTGCTCGATCACGGAGCCCGGCTCGATTTGCGCGACGACCTGCTGCGTTCGACGCCGCTCGGATGGGCCTGCCGCTGGGGCCGGTTGGAGATGGCTGAGTTGTTGATCGCGCGCGGCGCGCCAGTTGACGAGCCGGAAGCGGAACCGTGGGCAACGCCACTGGCGTGGGCCGAGAAGATGGGCCACGCGCAACTTGCGGACTTGCTGCGCCGCTGTGGCGCGGCGCACTAAGTAGGATTGGCAACTTCTGTCTGGCGGGCTGAGCCTGTTCTTCAACGGAGATAACTTGAAGCCCGGTATTTCGGTGTTCGCGCCGATCGAGCACCGAGTCGGAGCCGCCACGCTAAGCGGTCCAAGGGTTACGACGCGGGAGTAAGATCCCGGGCGGGCCGAACGCGCGCGGGCTTGATTTGTGCGGCGATGACCCGGTAGGCGAGTAACACGCCCACAATCGACGCGTAGAGCAGTGGCAAACGGACGTCGGATTTTACCAGCCAGTAATAGTGAATGACGCCGGCGCAGGCACTGACATAGATGAGTCTGTGAAGTAAGTTCCAGCGCCGGCCGCCGAGTCTTCGGATCCAGCCCGTGGTGGAAGTAATCGCCAGGGGTATCATCGCGACAAAACCCAGGAATCCGGCGGTGATGAATGGCCGCTTCCAGACATCTTTGACAATCTCCGATAAGTCGAAGAACTTATCGAGCCACAGATAAGTCATGAAGTGCAGGCATCCGTAGAAGAATGCGAACAAGCCCAGCATGCGCCGGAACCGGATGAGATCAGGCAGCCCCAGCAGGCGCCGTAACGGTGTTACCGCCAAAGTAATGCACAGGAAGCGTATCGTCCAGTCGCCGGTAGCGTGAGTGATGAACTCGATGGGATTGGCGCCTAAGTCCTGTTGGAAACCTTTCCAGATCAGCAGCGCCACGGGCACCAGGCACAGCAGAAACACGGGGATCTTAATCCATCGCAGACGCTTCCAAGTCATTCGAGGTTCTCAATAGTTCTTGCGCAGATCCATGCCGGTGTAGAGGCTCGCTACCTGGTCGCCATAGCCGTTGAACATCAGGGTCTTGCGCTTGAGAAATTCGCCCAGGCGGCGCTCGCTCGCCTGGCTCCAGCGGGGATGATCGACGGTGGGGTTGACGTTCGAATAGAAGCCGTACTCGTGGGCGTTCGCCAGGTTCCAAGTGGTGGGTGGTTCCCTGTCGACGAACTTGATTTTCACGATGGACTTGATGCTCTTGAAGCCGTACTTCCACGGCACCACCAACCGCACCGGTGCGCCATCCTGATTCGGCAGCACCTGTCCGTACATGCCGAAGCACAATAGCGCCAGCGGGTTCATGGCTTCATCCATACGCAAGGCTTCGATGTATGGAAACGGAATGCCCGCCCAGCGCGCTGCCGGCATCTGCTTCGTGTCGTAGAGACTCTCGAAGGCGACGAATTTGGCCTTCGGGTTAGGCTCAGCCGCCTTGATCAGAACGTTCAGCGGAAAACCGATCCACGGAACTACGATCGACCAGGCTTCCACGCAGCGATGCCGGTAGATGCGCTCTTCGAGCGGCGCCATCTTCATGATGGCATCCAGATCGAAGACCTGCTTCTTCGTCGCCCCGCCCTCGACCGTAATACTCCACGGCGATGTTTTCAGTTTGCCTGCGTTTTTGGAGGGATCCTCCTTGCCGGTTCCGAATTCGTAAAAGTTGTTATAAGTGGTGACGTCGATGAAGGGCGTCGGCTTCTCGGTTGTACTGTAGGGACCTTTGACGGCCGACAGTTTGACGGCCCCGTACGCGCGGCTAGACAGCAGGGCCGCACCCGCCAGAGGCAGTGTCGAGAGAAAGCGCCGCCGGTTCAGGTAAGCACTTTTCGGCGTGACTTCCGAATAGCGAATATCGGGCGATTTTCTTACCAACATATCTTCGATTATAGAAGACCTGTCCGGCGGCATTTATTCCCGATACACCTGGAGGGCGGCGCGCAGCAGTTCCGCCACGCTCCACGCCTG
>DATKNQ010000242.1:0-4389 GCA_035541265.1 Bryobacteraceae bacterium | reverse complement strand
TGATCTGATCAGCACCGGCAATACTCTGGCGCGCGCCGCCAAGGCATGCCGGGAGGGCGGGGCGCTGCAGGTGTTCACCGCCGCGGCGCATGGCTTGTTCGTCGGCGGCGCGGCGGAGCTGTTCAGTGCACCGGAGATCCGAGGCATCACCATCGCCAATACGGTTCCGCCATTCCGCCTGCCTGCGAATGTTGCAGCGCAGCGCTTGATGATTGTCGATGTCAGCGGCGTGGTCGCGCAGGCTGTCAGGGCCTGTCACGATGCAATCTGAGGTCACGGTTGACTAAAAATTAACGCCGCTTCTGGTGGCTTGGGTGTAGTTTTGCAGCTTCGCCTAGGAGGCTCTTATGCAAGAGCAAATTCAAATCGCCTTCCGGGGGATGGACACGCCGATGGGGATCGAGGACTCGATCCGCAGCCATGTTGCTCATCTCGACACATTCTTTAACCGGATTACAGCATGCAAGGTGATGGTCGAGCTTGACCACAAGCGCCACCGCCAGGGGAACCTTTACCATGTCCGCATCGATCTGGTCGTGCCGGGACGCGAGATTGTGGTGAAGCATGAGCCGCCCGAGCACCATGCGAGCGAGGACATACATGTTGCGATCAAGGACGCTTTCGACGCCGCAAAGCGCAAGCTGCAGGATTACGTGAGGGAGATGCGCGGCGACACAAAGGCGCATATGCCGCCGGAGGTTGGCGAGATCGTGCATCTGGTGCGTGACAAGGGCTATGGCTTCCTGCGCACGAGCGAGGGAAATGAGCTGTACATGCACAAGAATGCTGTCGTCGGCGGCAAGTTTGACGATCTGCACGTTGGCGACAAGGTGCGCTACGTGGCGGATGCGGGGGAAGGCGAGAAGGGGCCACATGCCAGCACGGTGATTCCGCTATGACGATGGGACAGGAAGTACTGGAAGCGGTGCGCGCCGCGTTGCATAGTGTGCCGCGGATTCATGCCGATGGCCAGATTCATCTCAGCTTTACCAATGGCGAGTTGACGGTGTGTGGCGAGGTGGAACACATTGCCGGCAAGAAGCTGGCGTTGGAAGCGGCCGCGCGGATTCCGGGCGTGAGCCGGATCATCGACCAACTGCGCGTCCGTCCCTCCTCGCCGATGGGCGATGGCGAGATCCTCGATCAGGTGCGGGACGCGCTGGTGCAGGAAGTCGTGCTGGCCTCCTGCGTCATTCGCGTCCGCACCAAGGGACAGGTGGAGACGGTGCAGGAACCGCCGGATGGGGATGGCGAGATCGAGATCCGTGTTGATGATGGCGTCGTGACGCTGGATGGCGACGTGCCGGGCCCAGGGGAGAAGCGCATCGCCGGCGTGCTCGCCTGGTGGGTGCCGGGCACCCGGGATGTTATCAACGGCATCGGCGTCACGCCTCCTGAGCAGGATAGTGAGGCCGCCGTGACCGATGCTGTGCTGCAAGTTCTGGAGAAAGACCCGTTCGTTAACGCCGAGAGCATCCATGTGTACACGCGCGGGCGAACCGTGACGCTGACCGGCAGCGTGCCGCGCCCGGCGGAACTGAAGCTCGCCGAGGATGACGCGTGGTATGTCTTTGGTGTCGACCAGGTGGTGAACCAGCTGGAGGTTCGTTAGTCCCGCCCGTACAGCCCGATCAGCTTCGCCTGTGCCAGGGCGTTCGCGCAGGCGGCGACGACGTGGCGGCAATGCGGGCGCGCGGGGACGGAGAGTTTCTCGATGTCCAGCGCGTAAAGCGTGAAATGATAATGGTGCGGGCGCTCGCCGTTCGGCGGGCATGGGCCGCCATAGCCCATATGGCCGAAATCATTGAGACCCTGTGGCGGTGTGGCCTGGGTCTGCGGCCAGTTCTCGGGCAGTTCCCTGGTCGCGGCGGGGATGTCGTAAATCGCCCAATGGTACCATGTGCCGTGCGGCGCGTCTGGATCGGAACAAACGAGCGCGAAGCTGCGCGTGTGGTCGGGGGGATGCGACCAGGAGAGTGGCGGCGAGATGTCGTCTCCATCGCAGGTGTAGCGCTCCGGTATCCATTCATATGCCGTGAAGGCCGGGCTGATCAGTTGCATAACGCTCTCCCGTGGTCACCGAAGGCAAAACCACCATTGTCTCGCATGTTTATTTTTGTGCCCAGGGCGAGATATTCCCGGGCGAGAGTCTGGCAAAGCCACTTGGCGTCTTGCGGCGCGTGTTGCCGCAACTGAATACGATACAATTGCAAAGGCCGTACCTGCATCCACAGGAATTGGCCCGTGGCACCGTCGATACAAGGCGGGTACATCAGTGCCGGTTCTTCGCGGGCGCACTCGTAACTTGCGACGTCTTCGCAATCGTTGATAAACTCATCGCAACCGTACAGAATCAAGCGATGCCGGTAAAGTTCAATTCCGTCGGGTGGTGCGAGGAGTGTCCGTGCATCAGATCTAAACCGCCATTGCCGCTGGAATTTTACTGCATTGCACAATCTAAAAGGTTCTTCCAAATTTGGCGCGCGCTGTGCGCATATCATGCAACACTTAAATTTGTGCCATGTTGCGGTAAATCAATGAACGAGCCGGGTGAACGTGCTTTCTGGACGTCTTGCGGCGGCAGAAGAACGAAGCGAGGGAACCATGGCGGACGAACCGAACCTATCCATTGCGCTCGAAACCATCTGCTTCATCATCGGCAAAATGCGCGAGTACGACGCCAAGGATGAAGTATCCGAGCCTGACCCGGGATCCAACCCGAGCGATGACGGCATGCGCGAGGTGCTGGAGGATCATGCGGACGATCCGGTGGCCGAGGAGGTTACCGCCGTCGTCGATGATCTCAACGAAGATGCGCAGATCGATCTGGTCACGCTGGCCTGGCTGGGCCGTGGCGATGGCGATCTCGACGGCTGGGGCGCACTGCGGGCTGAAGCGGTGAACGCCTATAATGGCCGCACGGCGGAGTATCTGCTCGGCATGCCGCTGCTGGCTGATTATCTGGAAGAAGCGCTGTCGCAGCTTGGCCTGAATTGCGCGAGCGTGCAGGATTAGCGGCGAACGAATCCGCAACGAGCGCGCGATGCAGGTCAGCAACGCCGAGATTGCCGCCCAGCTCGATAAGATTGCCGATCTGCTCGACATCGAGGCGGCCAATCGGTTCCGTGTCCGCGCGTATCGCCGGGCGGCGCGGCTTGTGGGTGAGTTGCCGCGCAGCGTGGTGGAGATGCTGGCTGATGGCACGGACCTGGACGAGCTGCCTGGAATAGGGCCGGACCTTGCCGGCAAGATCGTCACCCTGGCGCAGGGCGGGGAGCTGCCGATGCTCGATGAGCTGGAGCGCGAAATACCGCCGGGGGTTGCGGCGCTATTGGCCATTCCCGGGCTGGGGCCGAGGCGCGTGCATGAGTTGCACGAGGCGCTGGGCATCGATACGGTCGCGGCCCTGACCGAGGCGGCCAATGCCGGCAAGCTGCGCAATGTGCCGGGTTTCGGCCGGGGGATGGAGGCGAAGATTCTGCGTGCGCTTGCCTCCGGCGCGGGAGCAGTGCCACGCACCAGCATCGCCGCCGTGGAACAGACGGCCACGGCGTTGCTGCAGGATTTGTGGCGAGCGGAGGGTGTGAAGCAGGCCGAAATCGCGGGCAGCTACAGGCGCCGGCGCGAAACGGTGGGGGACATCGACATCGTGGCCGCGGCTTCGCCCAGCCAGCCGGTGATGCAGCGCTTGACCGGTTACGAGGCCGTGGCAGAGGTGGTGGAGCATGGGCCGACCCGCGCCACTGTGAGGCTGCGCAGCGGCTTGCAGGTGGATCTGCGCGTGGTGCCGGAGCAGAGCTACGGCGCCGCGCTGGTCTATTTCACCGGCTCCAAGGCGCATAACATCGCGCTGCGCCAGATCGCGATCGGGCAGGGGCTGAAGCTCAACGAATATGGCCTGCACAAGGGCGTGCGCCAGATCGCGGGACGCACGGAGCAGGAGCTCTACGAGTGGCTCGGCCTGAGTTTCGTGCCGCCGGAACTGCGCGAGGATCAGGGCGAAATCGACGCTGCCCGGCATGGCCGCCTGCCGCATCTGATATCGGTGCAGGATATATGGGGCGATCTGCACATCCACACCGATGCGACGGATGGAAGGGCAGGCTTGCGGGAGATGGCTGCGGCGGCGCGCGCCAGGGGCTATGGCTATATCGCCATTACCGACCATAGCCGCCGGTTAGGCGTGGCGCACGGGCTGGATGCCAAGCGGCTCGCCAAGCAGATGGAGGAAATCGACCGCCTGAACGAGGGGATTAGCGGTTTTACTGTCCTGAAAGCCATTGAGGTGGACATCCTCGAGGACGGCACGCTGGATCTGCCCGATACCATACTGAGCAAGCTCGATCTGGTGGTCGGCGCCATTCATTCCCGCTTCGACCTGCCTCAGGT
>DATKNQ010000241.1:0-5330 GCA_035541265.1 Bryobacteraceae bacterium | reverse complement strand
ATCCGGCCCATCGGCAGCCATCGCGCGCACCTGCCGCCCAGCGCGCATACCACGTTTGTTACCGAGGGCGCGGTGATCTGCAGTTTCCTGCCGCGGCCGCTCGAGCAGGACGCCGACGCGCTGAAGGTGCCTTTCTTCCATCGCAACACCGATTACGACGAGTTTCTGTTCTATCATGACGGCGATTTCTTCAGCCGGGATAACATCAAGGCGGGCATGGCCACGCTGCATCCGCGCGGGATCCACCATGGGCCGCATCCCAAGGCTCTGGCGAATCAGGGCAAGAAAACATTTACCGACGAATGCGCCGTGATGCTGGACGGCCTCAATCCTATCCAGGTCCTGCCGGCGGGGGAAAACGTGGAGTGGCAGGATTACTGGAAAAGCTGGATGGAGAAGAAATAAGTCGGAAACTATCTCGTGGTAACTTCAGGGGGACAACTTATCCCGTGCGATGCTGACCAATCCGATCTTCTGACGGTATTGAGTGCGGAACATCAACGCTGATCACTGGCAGGATAGAAGACGCGAGCCGCGGCGTCCAGCCTCGGGCGCGCCCGCGTGGTCTGGAACTGGATGCAAGCGGGCCACGTGGAGACCGGATTTGTGATTGTCCGTCAGATTGGCGGTCTAGCGGGGATAGGTGCCCGTAATGCGCTTCACTAATCCGTGAAAGCGATGAAACCACGGCTCTTTGGGAAGAAACATATAGGGACATTCGCCGGGAATCACGTCGATGCCGTTGGCCTCACAGAAACGAACAGCCGATTCGGAAACCGAGCCGCGGCCGGCGCCCCGGAACATCCAAACCCGCTTCACGCCCGCATGGGCACACTCTTGCACCACGGAATCCGTAGCGGCGGGCGGAGTCATCAGCAGAACCTCTTCCACCGGAGGCTGAATGTCGCCGATATGCGCGAAGCAGGCGTGTCCGTCGATCTCCTGGGCGTCCGGATTCACCGGTATGGTCTGATAGCCACGGCTGAGGAAATCTCCAAACAGAGACCGGGAAAAATCCCCCGGCTGGCGGGACACCCCGACCATGGCAAATCGCTTCTGGTCCAGGAACTGGTGGATACACTCCATAGTTGCGGCCATAAAAGCTCCTCGTGTCTTATTCTACACGTTAATCGCCGTATGCCGCGAGGTAGGAAGATGAGGTGGTGGGCCCGTGGCGACTCGAACGCCAGACCTCAACCGTGTCAAGGTTGCGCTCTAACCAACTGAGCTACGGGCCCGCAAGGGATAGTGTAACACGCACTGGATCCCGCACCGGCTAGCGGACCCGGGCGTGCATGTGTGCAACGTTTTCGCTGCGGCTCGCGTCTACATGACCATCGGAATGTCTCTCAAGAACCGCTGGCGCCTTGGTGCGCTTGTGCTGGCAATACCGGCATTCGCAGCCTCGGCACCTGTCCCGGGTATTCATAACTTCCACCAGGTGGATCAGCAGGTCTACCGCGGCGCGCAACCTACTCCCGACGGTTTCAAGTATCTGGCAAAGCTGGGGGTCAAGGTAGTGTTGGACCTGCGGGGATCGGGTAAGCGCTCGGCTAACGAGGAGCGCCTGGTGACCGCCGGCGGCATGCGTTACGTGAATGTCCCCATGTCAGGCTTGGCCGCGCCCACGCAGGACCAAATCAACAAGGTTCTAACGCTGCTCGAAGACCCTTCCAACAAGCCTGTATTCGTGCATTGCCGGCGCGGTGCGGACCGCACTGGAGCCGTCATCGCCGCCTACCGGATCGACCACCATGGATGGGATAACACCGCGGCGCTCCGGGAGGCCATGGTGGATGGGATGAGCTGGTTTCAGTTCCAGCGCCAGGCGTTCATCCGCGCATTTCGCGCCCGGAGAACCGCCGCCAACGAGTCAGGTTTTAGATCAGTCCGAACGCATCCGGGATGTAGCATCTCGGAAAGTCCGGCTGGTCTTTGACCACTTCGCAGCCGTTCTCGACCAGCAGTTGCTTGCTCTCCGCCACATCCTTCACCGTCCCTTCCAGCACCGGTCCCAACGTGGGACCCTTCTCGATGAACAGGTTGATGTGCTTGCCATACAGGCCGATCATCTCCGGCGTGTCACCGGTGATCTCGAATCCGAGATGCGTCACGTCGAACGATGCCGCCTGCGGCGGATCAGGCGCCGGAATGGGGACATCGGTGCCAAAGCTGTTCGCCACGTTACTTCGGCTCCAGCAGCGTATCGATCAGGTTGGGGCCAATGAAACTGCCCCAACCCGTGACGAGGTCGAAGCCGCCCACCGCGGAATACTTGCCGTTGCTCCCGCTCACGATATCGTGGAAGTCGCTGTCGAAGATCTTGGCTAGTCCGATCCGGTAGATCGCCGGATTGAGGAAGCCGAGCGGCGCGATCCCTCTCGAAGCAGCCTGCTCGTTGGCGAGCGCGGTAAAGCCGGCCCATTGCGGCGCGGCGTAGCTGGTGCCGCCATTGCCGCCGCTGCAGAAGCCGTCCCAACAACTGTACTGGTTCGTATTGGCTTCCGCCGCGACGTCCGGAATGTTGCGCAACGTGGTGGACCCCTGGTTCGAGCTATTGACCACACCCGCGAGTTGCTGGTAAGCCGGAATCGGCACGCCGTTCTTGGATGGCATGCCGGCGCTGCCGCTCCAGCCGGTTTCGGAAGCCCAGGCGCCGCCCGGCCCGGTGGTGGTCAAATCCGTGCCGCCGACCGCCGTCACGTAGGGGTCGTCCGCCGGCCAGGTTGATCCGCCCGGCGTGCTCGACCCGTAATCGCCGGTTGCCACAAACACGCTTTGGCCTTGCGCGGCGAACTCCTTGAAGATCGGATCGAGGCTGGTTTCATTGTCCCTCCAGCCCCAGGAACAACTTAGTTGTTTCGACGTGTTATCCGCCGCCATCTGGCGGAAGATCGAAACGTCGCTGGCGCCCACGTAGACGACCACCTGGCTCAATCCTGGAGCCAGGGAGACGGCCATCTCAATGTCGAGCACCTGCTCGCTGTCATCGCACGAGGGCGGCGCGCAACTGAGCGACATGCCGTTCAGCGAAACGCCGCTCACCGGGACGTTGAACGGCTGATTCAGTTTCTGGAAGTAAAGCTGCACGTCGCTGATCTCGTAGCCGGCGAACTCGAATAGCCCAACGGATTGCCCCGCGCCGGTCAGCGGACCCGCGCCGTAGTAAGCGGCGCGCATGTCGCTGCCCACGAATTGCCCACCCGGACCCGAACCGGTCGTCTGGCTGCCGGCGTCCGGCGCCTGCGATCGTAGATTCTTCGGTGTCGGGACAGTGAAGTTATCCAGGCCTGAGATGTACAGGATCGGCACGTTCAGATCGAGCTCCGGTTCGCGATCGGGCCCGTAGAAGTTGCGATTCTCCGCCGGGTACCAGTAGCTGTTCATGGTCACATGGAAAGCGCGCTCGATGTTGGTCACCGTGCCGGCCACATCCACCACTAGGCGATTGCGCGCGGTGCCGGTGACGGTCAAGCCATTGGCCGCAGCGAAGCGCACCACCGCGTCGTGATCCTCCTGGGTCGGGCCGAAACGGCCGGTGAACTCTGCGACGCTCAGATAATGGCGGTAGTTGGGACTCTGCGGATCGTAGATCTGCCGCAACAAATCGTCGAGCGCCGCTGCATTGCGCAGCGGCAAGGATATGGCGAGGGCCAGGCGCTGGTTGCCGGGAAGCTCGCCGGCCAGTTGCGCGCGTCCCGTCGCGACAGCTTCCGGTACGTGCGATGTCTGCGTGCGGCGCAGTTGCGCATTGGCAGGCGCACCGATGAACCATGCGACGATACTCAGCGCAACCGCCAGCCGATGCGGCAAAGTACGGTCCCGTATCCTTTTCATGGAGCAGTTTCCCTCCGATGGATATCGAGTCTACCACGTTCGCCGCAGCTTCAGGCCAGTTCGGCGTTAGTGCCGCTCAAGGCCCTATTCACCGCCAGCACAAGCTCGCTTTGGATCTGATAGAACAGATTCAAGCCGGAGGTCAGAACCTAACAGAAGATCTAAGTTAAAAGCCGCGGAAGTCAAAGCCGTCAGCCGCACCGAGGTTTTCCCAGCTTCCACCGATGCATGGCCGGCCAACGCGGCGAATGCAAACACGAGGCGGAGGTAGCACATAATTCGCGCAGCTTGTGATGATTCGCGCGTGCGCCATAATAGGCCGAGGGGACACAGTCATGGCGCACATTTCTTCTCTTCCATCCGTTCACTTACCGCCGGCCAGCGCCGAGTATGAAACGGCCCTGCGCGGTGCGCCGGGCAAGGCGCCGCAGATCCAGAAATGGAAGATGTTCCGCTCGAGCCAGGGTGCCACCCATCTCGATTTCGGCAAGGCTGGAATGATCAGCCAGCCGGGCGCGAAACAGACCGTTTTGCTCGATCATGTGAAGCGCGAGGCGCACATCGTGCCCGCGCCGCCGCAAGGCCCGAAGCCCGCCGTGCCGGGGATGCCCGCGGCTGCGGGCGCAGCGCCCGGGCTCCAACCGCCCGCGCAGTTATTGCATGTGAAGGATCTGGGAAAGCAAACGATCGGCGGGCATCCGGCCGAAGGCAGGATGTTCACTTTCGCACCGCCGAAGGTTCCCGGCGCCGGATTGCCGAAACCGGGAGCGGCGCCAAAATTACCGGCCATGCCAAAAATGCTGGGTGTACAGGCGCCGGGGTTGAAGCCGCCCGCGTCTGCTGCCGCACCGCAGGCTGCCCCGCCACCAGCCTCGGCGGCTAGCCCGCCAAAAGGGCAGGTCCAGACCCTGGAGGTCTGGACCCACTCAACGCTCAAAGTTCCGGTGCTGACGAAGACCAGCGGCATCCCGGGGCTGCAGAGCCACACGTGCAAGAGCGCACAGGGTGGCGAGCCGCCTGCCTCGCTATTTCAGATTCCGCCGGGTTACAAGCTGGTGCCGCCCAAGCCGCCGCGGCCTGGCTAGTTCGGCGTGGCGATCAAGGCGCTGTTATTGCACGAGGGATCGCAGTAATGTCCCACTGCGACGCTATTGTCGTTGATCCCGCAGCCGGTTTCGTACGTACAGGGAACATTTGTGGTGTGATACTTACCGGTGAGCTTCAGCACAAGGGTGTGCGAGTTATGGTTGGAGTCCCAATAGTGCCCCGGCATCGCGCCCTTGTTATTAATTCCTAACGCGGCGGCGTGCCGATGGATCCACAATACTGGCCCGCATGGTTGCTGATTTCCGTCGAGGATCAGCCTGCCGATTCGTCTTAGGCTACCAGGTTTCCGAACGAAGAAAGGGTTCGTGGGGTGGTCCTATACCGCTAACTTCTACAAAACTTTCTTTGCTTCGTAACGTGATCGCAGCAATTGTGGTCTATTTATG
>DATKNQ010000240.1:0-2888 GCA_035541265.1 Bryobacteraceae bacterium | reverse complement strand
CTGCCGGATTACGGATCGAAGATGGGGGTGGACGCCACGCGCAAGTGGCCGCAGGAAGGCTTCACGCGGCCGTGGCCGGGCGTGATTCGCATGTCCGATGACGTGAAGCGGCGCGTGGATGAATTGTGGCGGCGGGCCGGGCTGTAGCGCTCATTCGCTGCGCAACGCGGCCATGGGATCGAGACGCGCGGCGCGCCGTGCAGGGACGAATCCCGCAGCTAACGCGGTCACAAGCAATGCGCCCGCTACCATGGCGATGGTCTGGAAGTCGCCCGGCGCTACGCCATAAAGCTGGGTGGCGACCAGCCTGCCGCATACCAAAGCCGCCGGAATGGCAACCAGGAAACCGGCCGCCACCAGCATCAGCGACTCGCGCAGGATGCCGCCCAGCACGTCGGCCGGCCTTGCTCCCAGCGCCATGCGGATACCGATTTCGTTGCTGCGCCGCGCCACGCGATAGGACATCACGCCGTAGATCCCGATCGCGGAGAGCGACAGCGCCACCAGGGCGAAGAAGCCAGCCAGTTTGGCCAGTAGCCTCTCCTGGCCGAGCGAATCATCCACCTGTTCGCGGAGCGTCGTGGCCTGCGAAATCGCGACGCGTGAGTCTTCCTGTCGAATGGCATCCCGAATGGCCGCGGTCATGCCACCGGTGTCGCCTTGGCAGCGCACAACCAGATCGTTGAAACCGTCGGGGAGGTTCTCCTGGCTGTTGAACAGGAACCAATTCCCGCGGTCCTGTTCGCGCAAGGTCTCATGCTTCACATCCCTTGCGACGCCGACGATCTCGACCGGGCCGCCCAAATCGAAGCGGCGTCCGAGCGGAGAAACATTTGGGAAAAGCTTGCGGGCGAACGTTTCATCCACCACTGCGACGGCCGGCGAATGCGGCGTATCCTGGGGGCCAAAACCGCGTCCTTTCAGGATTGGAATGCCCATGGCGTGGAAGTATTCCGCGCCGACGCGATTGCCTTCGAAGACGATGCCCGTCGATTCGGTGTGCGGCGCTCCATAGGGCCAGACCATAGATGACCAATGGCCCTCATGAAAAGTCGACATAGCGAAGCTGGCGGCCTCGACGCCCGGCAAGTTCTGGATGCGGGATTCGATGCGCCGGAAGATGTTCACGAGCGCCGGGCCCTGGGCCGCGCTCGAGTCCATTTCGAGGCTCAGGAGCAGGGTGCGATCTTTGTCGAAGCCTGTGTTGGCGGTCTCGAGATTGAGCAGCGTGCGGACAAAGAGGCCAGCGCCGATCATGAGGAATAGGGCCAACGCCACTTGCGTGGCAACCAGCGCCTGGCCGGTGCGATTATTGAAGTGCGATTGGGAGAGGCCTTTGCCCTCCCGCAGTGAGGCAGCTGCGCCCAAGTGCGTGGAGCGCAGGGCCGGCAGGATGCCGAATACCAGTCCGGTGGAGAGCGCCAGCGCCAGCGTGAACAACAGGACGGTGCCGTTCGGTCCGGCATCGAGGGAGATCGAATCGCGGCCAGGCGAAACCATGGCCAACAGCACGCGGCTGCCATACAGCGCGGCAAGCACACCCAGCGCGCCGCCGCCCAACGCCAGCATCAGGCTTTCGGACAGCAACTGGGAAATGAGCCGGCCGCGTCCGGCGCCCAATGCGGAACGCACGGCGATCTCGCGCTCCCGTGCGGTACCGCGCGCCAGCAGCAGGTTCGCGATATTAGCGCAGGCGATCAGCAGCACGAGGCCGGTAACGATCATGAGGATGAGCAGGGGACGCGAGAACCGCCGCCGCAACCGCGATAATCCCCGAGCCGCGGGAGTCAGTTCGATGCGCGCATGGCGCATGTCCTCGATCCGGTCGGGCGATGGCGCGGCACCGGTGAGTTCGCGGAGCCACTGGTGGAACACCAGGTCAGAGATCGATTGCGCCGCGCGAGTTGTTATGCCAGGCCGCATGCGGCCGATCAGCCACAGCGATTGCGTCATCTTGTCGAGCGGACCGTTAAGCCACGGTTGCGCCTGCGCCTGCATGGAGATTGGAATCCAGAAATCGGGCACCGCGCCGACTTCGGTGCCGAAGAACTCGCGCGATGCGACGCCCACGATGCGATATACCGTCCCGTTGAAAGAGAGCGTGCGGTCTAAGACGTCCGGCTGTGCGCCGAAGCGGCGCTCCCAAAGGCGGTGACTCATCACCGCAACCGGATTGGCGCCGGGCTCCGTGTCGTCATTCGAATCCAACACGCGCCCGATGGCTGCGCCGGCGCCCAGCATCGAGAAGTAATTGCCCGAGACGAGGCGCATGGTTACCGGTTCGGCCTCACTGCCGGTTCCACTGAAGCGAACGCGAGGTTCGATGCTCATGCTCTCCATGGCGGCGATATCGGAGTACACGTCTTTTCGCGCGCGTACCTCGTGGTAGAAGGGCTGCGAGAACAGATCCGTTCGGCCGTGCGGGAAATCGTCGGTAGTGCCCGAGCCTTGGCCCGCGCCGAAGAGCACGAGTTGCTCGGGATGCGCGACGGGCAACCGGCGCAGCATCAACGCATCCATCAGGCTGAAGATGGTGGTATTGGCGCCGATGCCCAGCGCCAGGGAGAGCACCGCCGTCATGGTAAACGCCGGACTCTTGCGCATGCCGCGCAGGGCGTAGATCAAATCCTGCTTGAACCGGTACAGCAATACCCAGCCCCACGCGTCGCGGACGTCCTCCTTCACCAGGCTGGTGTTGCCAAAGGCGCGCTGCGCGGCCCAACGGGCTTCCTGAGGCGGGAGTCCCCTGTGCCGCTGTTCCTCTGTTTCGAGCTCCAGGTCCGCGCGGAGCTCGCGTTCCAGATCGTTCTCGCGCCGCCGTCTTCGCCAGTTCATGTTTCGGATGCCTCCGATCTGCCGATGGTAGGCATTCTACCACCGACCGTACT
>DATKNQ010000239.1:0-8123 GCA_035541265.1 Bryobacteraceae bacterium | reverse complement strand
CGCTTTCCGAAGCTGCAGGAGATGGGCTCCGACGGCGAATACTACACGCAGGATGAAGTCCGCGATGTGATCGCATACGCGCGCGATCGCGGTATCCGCGTGATCCCCGAATTCGATATGCCGGGCCATTCGACCGCGTGGTTCGTCGGCTACCCGGAGCTGGCCAGCGCGCCGGGGCCATATCAGATCGAACGCCAGTGGGGCATCTTCGATCCGGCCATGGACCCATCGCGCGAGGAGACCTTTCAATTCCTCGATGCGTTCATCGGCGAGATGGCGGCCTTGTTTCCCGACGAGTATTTTCACATCGGCGGCGACGAGGTGAACGGCAAGCAATGGGACGCCAATCCGCACATTCAGGAAACCATGCGCGCGCACGGTATCAAGAACAACGCCGAATTGCAGGCCTACTTCACGCGCCGCGTGCAGGCAATCGTGGCCAAGCATGGCAAGAAGATGATCGGCTGGGATGAGATCCTGACGCCCGACATGCCGCACGACATTCTGGTGCAATCCTGGCGCGGGCAGAAGGCGCTGGCCGCGGCGGCGCGGCAGGGCGTGGCCGGCATTTTGTCGAACGGGTATTATCTGGATCTCGGGTACTCGGCGGGCCGTCACTATGCGGTAGATCCGCTAGGCGGCGGCGCGGACAGCCTCACGCCGGAGCAGCAGCGCATGATCCTGGGCGGCGAGGCGTGCATGTGGTCGGAATTCGTGACACCGGAAATCCTGGATCCGCGCGTCTGGCCGCGGCTGGCGGCCATCGCGGAACGCCTCTGGTCGCCGCAGAACGTGACCGATGAGGCGGACATGTACCGAAGGCTGGCCACGGTCAGCCGCGATCTTGAATGGGCCGGCCTGCACCACGTTTCGAACTACGACAAGATGCTCGAACGCATGGCCGGCGGCGGTCCAGTGGGGCCCGTGCGCACGCTGGCGGACGTGGTCGAGCCGGTGAAGGATTATGCGCGCGAGGACGCGCGTCCGTACAACGCTTTCACGCCGCTCAATCGGCTGGTAGACGCCGTGCCGGCGTGGAGCGAGGCGGCGCGGCAATTCGCGGCGCTCGTAGACAGTCAGCGGCCGGCCGATTTTTCGAAGATGCGGGCGTGGCTGGCGCTTTGGCGGGACAACCATGCGCATCTCTCGCCCGAAATCGCGCATTCCGCGCTGCTCGCTGAAGACGCGGAGATGTCGAAGAACCTGTCGGATCTGGCGGCGGCCGGTTTGCAGGCTCTCGACCGGCTGGATGGCACGCAGGCGCGTACGCCCGGCTGGTTCGAGCAGCAGAGGCCTCTGCTCGAGCGCGCCCAACAAGCGCACGCGGAGTTGCTACTGAGCGTCGCGCCGCCGATCGCCAAGTTAATCGAGGCAGCCAGGTAGGCTATTCGATTTTGAAGGTGTGGCGCGCCTCGAACGTCTGATGGCCGACGCCATCGTGCGCGGTCAGCACCACGGTATACTCGCCGGGCCGGGTGTTCGGTTTCGTTGCCAGGCTCATCACGGCGGGCACGTAACGCTTGGGATAGAACGACGCGCTGCGGTCGGCATCCGCCTGCGGCTGCGAGTAGAGCACCTTGCCATCGGGAGCCAGCACTGAGACATCGTAGCTGACATCGATGGCGTTGCCCTCGCCGTACTTGAAGCCGATCATGTCGAAGCGCGCCCACACGGCGTCGCCCGGACGGTAGGCGGGGGTCTGGAGCGCCTGCCGGTCGTCCTCGCTGCGGTAGAAGCGGATGTTGCGAATCACCAGCGTATCGCTGGCCTCCACCTGGCGGCCGTGAACCTGGAACGTTATTTCTTTCGCGGCGGTGGCCTGCGCGATGACATCCGCCAGCGAGAGGGCGATCTTATAGGTGCCCGATCCGGCCAGCGGCGGAATGGTGATCTCATCGCGGACCACCGGCTTCCAGTTCTTATCCTCGGGCGCCAGCGTGTCTTCAATCTCGGCGGCGACCGGTTGGATGATCCGGACACCGCGCGGATCGAAGACATCCATCTTGTAGCTCAGGTGCACTTTTTCCGCGGATGACGCCGCGTAACCTTCCACCTGGAAGCTGAGGAACATGGTCTCGCCCGGATCGTGCGCGTAGTCCGCCGGCAGGGGCGCCCCGCCATCGCGATCGGAGATCACCGTATTTACGATAGCCAGAGGTTTCGTGGCGCTCCACAGCAGGCACGCCGGCACGGCCTGGAGCCAAAGGGCCGCGCGCATCGCAATTCTCAAACTGCGTACGCTCATTGCACAGTGGGTACGGGAATGTCCGGCGCATCGGAGGTGAAGTTCAACGGCAGATCGATGTCCCGCGACTTCTGCCCGTTTTCATCCGTCACGCGCAGCCGGTAATGTCTTGGCGGCACATCGAAGACGACATTGCCTTCCAGGGTCTCGGCCGGCTTGACCTGCCGGAGATAGCCGGTCCAATTGGGCACACCCTCGCCGTCGGACAACTCTTCAAAGGTCTGGCCAGCATCGGTCACCAGAGTCATGGCTGGAACCGGCAGGTCGGCGGTACCCCCGTTGACGACGCTGACGCGGACCAGGAAAAACCGGTCTTTGGGAACGCGCGGATTGTCGCCTTCGCCGAGCTTGGCCTTCCACTGATCTTCGAAGACGTTGTAGACCAGAGAGCCGACGGTCACGCGCTCACCCATGCGGTGGATTCGGGTCTCGGACGTGACCGGGGGAGCGCAGGCCGTCCAGGCGGTGGCGCAGGCGAGCATGGCGGCTCCCGCAAACAACTGCAAAGTGTGCATAGAGGAATCTTGCGCTGCTGGAAGATCCGCTGTCAAGCCCGGGCCACGCGGGCCGGAGGCCGCGCTAACTGTGCTGCCTTTCCTTAATCATCTTTTCGAATTTGACCTTCTGCTCGTCGGTCAAAATCGCGAGGATACGGGACTTTCCATCGGATAAAACGGTCTGATAATACTTGGCGAAATCGTCCAGCACGCTCTCCATCTGGGCGGCCTGCGCGGGAGTCAGGTCGAGCTGCTTGGTGATCATCTTGAGGTATTCCGCTTTGGCGCTGTTGTCCCAAAAAGGCCGCGCATGCAGGGTATTGTGAATACCCAGGTTCATGGCTACGGCTCCGGCCACGGCTCCGCAGAGGAACACCAGCAGCAGCATGCCCAAGCCGGCGATTTTCGGCGAGACCCAGGCTGGCGCGCGGGAGGAACTCATCACCAGATTATGGCTCATAGCTCGCGAGGGTCACCAGCATCTGGCCCGCGTTGGTGGAGCCGGTGCCGGACGCCATTACAGCTTCAGGGGTGGGCGGTTCGGGTGCGTACGACTCTTCGCGCGACACCAGCACGGTGCCCAGCACGGCCAGGGTCAGCAGCGAGGCGAAAACCACGCGCCGCCCAAAAGCGAAATCCCCGAAGGGACTCCAGAACGACGGCGCCGGCCGCTCCGCAGCCTGTTGCATGACGCGAGCGGTGAAACCGGCGGGAGGTTCGATGGTCTCGCGGGGCTTGAGCTCGGAGAGCCATCCCGAGGCGTCCCGGATTTGCTCGATTTCCCGGCGGCATGCGCCGCAGGCGTCCAAGTGAGCTTCGAAGCGGTCGAAAGCCGATGGCGGCAGACTGCCGCTCAAGTACTCCTCAAGATCATCAATGATTACCGCGTGCATAGCTTCTTCCCTTACAAAGCGATCTCACAACTCCCCAACGGGTCTCTGCCCATCTAGCCCGTTTCCGGGGGAACTACCGTCCCTTTCAGGGTCAAAATCGCTTGGTGAGGCAACCCGGCCCCACCCGCTCAACCGGCGACTGGGCCGGGAGCCTTATCTAGACGTTGCGCGGCCTTCACGAGTTTCTGCCGTGCACGAAACAATTTGACTTTTATCGTATTTTCGTTCATTCCGCTCATGGCCGCCAGTTCTTCCACGGAATAACCTTCGACTTCTTTCATCATGAGCAGCATGCGCTCTTCCTCGGAAACCCGGCTGAGCAGCTTCAGAACGTAGTCCCGGCGCGCCAGATTGATATCCGCGGCCGGCTGGCGCTCGACGGACGGATCCGAGTTCTCCACGCGGCGCACCTCGTCCTCGCTCAAGTCGCTCTCGTAAACCAGCTTCCGGACTTTCTTCTTGCGCAGATAGTCGAAGCATTCGTTGACCGTGATCTTGTAGATCCAGGTGATCAGCGAACTGCGGAAATCAAAATTCCGGATAGACAGATAAACCTTGGCAAATACCTGCTGGGCAATGTCTTCCACATCGTTGCGCTGGCGCACGATGCCGTGAATGATGGAGAACACCTTGGACTGGTACTTTTCGACGATTTCGCGAAAAGCGGCCTCCTCGCCGGCTTGCGCACGGCGCACCAAAGCGCCTTCCTGGGTATTCTGGTAATCCACTCTCGTTTTCGTTGAAACCCGGGTACCGAAGACGGGAAGCGGTAGGGCGCCAGTCATTGTTCCCATACACCGCTTCCGACGCGACGCGCTCGTGAGCGGTTTCAACTTCCCACCCCAAAAATAGCAGATTGCCGCAACTTAAGCTCTTCCAGGTCATCCATTAAGGTGAACCGACGAACGCGCTGTGGCCCCGTCTGCGGGCCTTCGTTATAATGGCAGGCGTAGCGGACAGTTTGTCCAGAGGAGGAGTTTACATTTTTTATGGTGCAATTGACGGAAAAGGCTGTTGGCAAAGTCAGGGAGATTCTCGACACTCAGGAGCCCAAGCCGGCCGGTCTGCGTATCGCCGTGGTGGGTGGCGGCTGCTCGGGTTTCAGCTATTCGATGGCCTTCGAAAACCAGCCCAACATGCTCGATAAGACGTACAATTTCGACGGTCTGAAGGTCTTCATCGACCAAGCCAGCCTTTTGTATCTGGATGGCGCCGAGGTCGATTACGTGGAGACCCTGGAAGGTTCGGGCTTTAAGTTCAACAATCCACAGGTGAAGTCCACCTGCGGCTGCGGCAGTTCCTTCAGCGTCTAGGGCGCAACAACCGTCAGACCAGGACAGCGAGCTCATCGGCCGCGCGCGTAAGCGCGTGCAATTGTGTGCTCAGTTCCTCCCCAGAGGCGGCATTGTCTTCGGCAATGCTTGGCCGTTTTCTGGGTCACTTGGTCAATTTGGGAGAGCGCTTTACTGATCTGCGCCATTCCCTGGGATTGTTCGCCGCTAGCCTGGTTGATGCATCCTTGCGCCTCCCTGGCGCTGCAGGTGATTTCCCGAATGGCAGGGGTCATCAGGCTGACCTTGGTGGTTCCCTGCAGGGATAGCGACGTGGATTCCTCAATCAGCCTGGCGGTATCTTTGGCGGCCTGCGCGCAGCCATCTCTCGGCGCAGCGGGCCAACCTATATGGAGCTGCCTACCAGGACGGCAGCGCGGCGAACGCGGGCGACGTCTTGCCGGTGTCAACCTTGTACACGACCCTGAGATTCGCCGGGCCGCCATAATAGGTGGTTCCGTAGAGATCCTCCGATGGGCTGCCGCCGTCCGCTGCGCCCGTGGTGTCGAGCCTGTACGAAGTGAATGCGGACGGCGAGGAAACCGTGCTCTGCAACTTTTCGGGCCCGGATGGAGGCAACTCTCTCGGGCCATTGGTTCGCGATTCGGCCGGGAATCTTTACGGAGCTACGCAACAGGGCGGAAGCGCGAATGCCGGAGTGACATTCAAGCTCGAACCGTGGCACCTTACGCCGCCGCGGGCTGGAACTTCACCGAGACCAGCTTCGATACGCCCGGCTCCTGCATGGTGACGCCATACATGGCCTGGGCGGCTTCCATGGTCTTCTTCGAGTGCGTGATGACGATGAACTGCGTGTGCGCGGACATCTCCCGCAGCAGGCGCGTCAGGCGCTCGATGTTGGCCTCGTCGAGCGGGGCGTCCACTTCGTCGAGGATGCAGAACGGGCTGGGCTGATAGCGGAAGATCGCCATCAGCAGTGCTACCGCAGCCAGCGCCTTTTCGCCGCCCGATAGCAGCAGCACGTTTTGCAGCTTCTTCCCAGGAGGCGAGGCGACAATGTCGATGCCCGACTCGGCCAGATTGGTTTCGTCGGTCAGCCGCATCTCGCCGGTGCCGCCGCCGAACAGCGTCTGGAAGGATTCGCGGAAATTCTGGTTGATGCGCTCGAAGGCTTCCGCGAATTTTTGCCGCGAAACGATGTCGATATCAGCGATAGCTTTTTCGGTATCGCGGATGGAATCGAGCAGATCCTGGCGCTGAGCGCTCAGGAACTCCTGGCGCTGCGAGGCTTCCTGGAATTCTTCCATGGCCTGCGCGTTCACCGGCCCTAGCGCTTCGATGCGCGCGCGCACTTCCTGATAGAGCCGCTCGGCTTCGCCGATGGCTTCCGGATCGGGCACCGTCTCGTCGCCGGCGGCCAATTCCTCCACCGCGCAGTTCAGTTCCTTGCGGCTGGTCTCGTCCAGAAACTTCAGCTCCGCCTGCAGCCTGACCAGCCCGACCTCAATCTGCGACCGGCCTTCGCGCGCCTCTTCTACTTTCAGGCGAAGCTGCTTCAGCTCTTCCTCCGCAGCCGCGAGACCTTCGCGCAGGTGGGCTTCTTCGCCGGCCAGACGATTGACTACGGCCTCGGTCTGCAATGCCTGTTCGGCCAGCGAGGCCAACTTGCGATCCAGCTCGATGTTGTTGGCCAGCAGGCCGGCACGATGCACGCCCAACCGCTCGATCTCCTGGACGATGGCTCCCAGCCGCGCGGTGGCTTCCTTGTACTGAGCCTCCAGTCGGCCCATGGCGGTACGCTCGCCGCGGTGGCGTTCTTCGAGCCCGGCCAGCTCCGCACGCAGGGCCGAATGATCCTCGCTGAGCGCGGCCGCTTCGATTTCCAACCTTTCGAGGAACTGCCGCTGATCTTCGAGTTCCTGCTCGCGCTGCTCGCGCAACGCTTCTTTCTCCTCGACCACGCGCTGGCTTTGCGCGCGCTGTTCCTGCGAGCGGGTGGCGTCACGCTGGAGGCGTTCGAGCTCCAGCCGCGCGACGGAAAGCCGTGAATTGGCGCGATGGGTATCGTCGGCCAGCTTGCGCATATCGTGCTCCAGCGCCACGCGGTCCTTCTCGCGGGCCTGTTGCACGCCGCGCAGCCGTTCGAGCTCCGCCTGCAGGATGGCGATTTCGCGTTCGAGATCAGCCAGGCGCGCCACTTGCTCATCGAGGGATTTGCGCTTGGACGCCAGCGCCACGCCCAGTTCGCGCGCCTCGCGTTTCATGGCCAACGGGCCACTGGCCGTTTTCTTCCCGCCGGTCACGGTGTGGCCGTGGTAGCAGATGCCCTCGGTGGTCAGGAAGTAGAGATGCGGATAGCTGGCGGCCAAGCGCTGCGCCGCGGCGCGATCCTCTGCCACAAAGCACAGCGATACGCGTGGCAGCAAGGTGGTCGCGCGGTCGGAGAGGCCGTTGGTCAGGCGCAGCGAATCGCTCAGCCGCGAAAGGATGCCGGTTTCCGGACCGATGGGCGGCTCTGGCAGATGGCCCTTGCCATTGCCGTCCTTCTCCGGATGCACCAGGAATGTGGCGCGTCCGTCCAGCTCCGTGCGCAGGAAATCCAGGCCGCGATCGGCCGCCGCCCAGTCTTCCACGACCACGTATTCCAGCTCGTCGTGCAGGAATTCTTCGGCGGGCTTTTCGAACTGCGGATCGACTTCCACGAAATCGGCCAGCAGCCCGGCGGGCTTGAACCCCGCGGCCGCGCCCTTTTCCAGCTCGGCAAACAGGCGCTTGACGGATTCGGTGGTGTAGGAGCGGTGGGCCAGGACGTTTTCGACCGACTCCTTGCGCGCCCGTACCTCGGAGACTTCCGTCTTCAGCGCGTCGATCTGGCGGCGCAGTTCGACGGCGGCGGCGCGGCGGACCGCCAGCTCCTCCTCCGTCTGGCGGCGCTCGCCGGTGACGTGTTCCAGCTCCAGCTGGCGCTGCGCCAGGGTCTCGGAAAGCTGCTTGCGGGCGGCTTCGAGGCGCTCGATCTCGGCGGCGCCGGTCTGCTCCTCGCGCTGGGCGCGGGCGGTCTCGCGGTCGATGCCGGCCAGGTACTCGTCGATCTGCGCCAGCTGGTTCTTCAGCGTGGAAGCTTCCCCGAGAAGGCGCAGGATGACCTGGCGGCCGGCCTCGATGGCCTGCTCGCGCTCGCGCATCCTGGCCTGCA
>DATKNQ010000238.1:0-3175 GCA_035541265.1 Bryobacteraceae bacterium | reverse complement strand
GGCGGAGGGCTCGGCCCCCGTGAGGAAGCCGGTGTCGCCGGCGATATGGAAGGCCTGGGCGAGGCCGTCGGGGCTCGGTTGCTCGGCATAGCTGAACTTCAGGCCGAGGCTGGCGCCGTCGCCGAGGAGTTTCCGGAACAGCGGCAGGTCGGTCGGCGTGGAAATGACCAGCACCTCGCGGATGCCGGCGAGCATCAGGACCGACAGCGGGTAGTAGATCATCGGCTTGTCGTAGACCGGCATGAGCTGCTTCGAGACCGCGATGGTCAGCGGGTAGAGCCGGGTGCCGGAGCCGCCGGCGAGGATGATGCCTTTGCGTTTCATGGGGTCAGACCTTGGTGCCGAGTCGTTCACGGGAGTATTTTTTCGCGGTGATATCCTCCGCCCAGCCACGGTGCGCCAGATACCAGTCGACGGTCTTCTCGATGCCGGTGGCGAACGTCTCGCCCGGCTTCCAGCCGAGTTCACGGGCGATCTTCGTGGCATCGATCGCGTAGCGGCGGTCGTGGCCGGGCCGGTCGGTGACATAGGTGATCTGGCTGGCGTAGGACTTGCCGTCGGCGCGCGGAGACTTCCGGTCCAGCAGTGCGCAGATGGTCTGCACGATCTCGATGTTCGGCTTCTCGTTCCAGCCGCCGATGTTGTAGGTCTCGCCGGTGCGGCCCTTTTGCAGCACCGTCCAGATGGCCCGGGCGTGGTCCTCCACGTAGAGCCAGTCGCGGATCTGCATGCCGTCGCCATAGACCGGCAGGGGCTGATCCGCCAGGGCATTCGAGATCATCAGCGGGATGAGCTTCTCCGGGAAATGATACGGACCGTAATTGTTGGAGGCGCGCGTAATCACCACCGGTAGCTTGTAGGTGAGGAAATAAGAACGGACCAAGAGGTCCGCGCCGGCTTTGGATGCCGAGTACGGGCTACTGGCGTTCAACGGGAAGTTCTCGTCTGCCTCGAGTGGCGGAGCCAGACTTCCGTAAACTTCATCCGTTGAAACTTGCAGATAACGCGGGATGTGGTGCCGGCGGGCCGCTTCGAGCAGCGTGAACGTGCCGCGCAGGTTGGTTTCAAACACCGGGCTGGGAGAGAAGATGCTGCGATCCACATGCGATTCCGCGGCGAAGTGCACGATGGCGTCCGGCCGCTCTGCGGCGAATACCGCGTCCAGCAGGGCAGCGTCGCAGATATCGCCGTGGACAAAACGGTAGCGCTCATCGCTGGCGACTGCCTCGAGATTCTCCAGGTTGCCGGCGTAAGTGAGCTTATCCAGGTTCACGATGCGGATCGACGGATCGCCGGCCAGAGAGAGCCGGACGAATGCCGAACCGATGAAACCCGCGCCGCCAGTGACCAGCAGTTTCATACTCGGCCCTCGCGCGCGGCTACTTGTGCTGGGTCTCCCAATCGTAGTGGATGCATGGATGATTGTAAGGAATGCGTCCTTCGTCCTGCGGATTGTAAAACCGGTCGGTGGTGTAGATGAGCATCGCCGGCCCGCCGCCGATCACCTTATAGCCATGGCCCACGCCTGGCGGGATCAGAATCTGCCAGGGACGCAGCGCGCCCGCATAGATCGTGTTGCGCGCGCCAAAAGTGGGTGAGCCCACCCGCAAATCAACCAAGGCGACCTGAAACATGCCCATGGCGGGTGTCCAGCAATCGGTCTGGTGCAGATGGTAGTGAAACGCTTTGATGGTCTCCGCATAATTAAACGCGGTTGACGTCTGCGTCGTCTCCGGCGGGAAATGCGCGGCCAGGCCACGGCCGATGCGCTGCACTTCCATAAAATAGCCGCGATCGTCGGGCCAGAGCATCAACGGCTCGATGCGCACTCCCGCGATCAGATCCGCCGCCGACGGCGAGGCAATTACACATCCGATCCCCTTCGTGCATTCCGGATAAGCCAACTCCAGGCCATCCGCTCCGGCGATCGGCTGCGGCTCGCGGACGGCCGGCTCCGTCATCGAATGACTCCTTCGGCGAGCCTGGCCGCGTCCGCCTGCCGGCGCGCGGTCACCGATTGCGCCACCAGGTTCGCGGCGCGCAGTAGGGAATCGAACGTGCCTGCGTCGGTCCACCAGCCCTCCAGAAAATCGAAGGTCATCGAGCCTTCCTGGATGTATGCATTGTTGACATCGGTGATTTCGAGTTCGCCGCGCTTGGAGGGCACCAGCGTGCGGACCTTATCGAACACCGTGGCGTCGTACATGTAAATGCCGGTGACCGCGTAATTGGATCTTGGATGACGCGGCTTCTCCTCGATGTTCACGATGCGTCTGCCGTCGATCTCGGCCACTCCGAAGCGTTCGGCGTCCGGCACTTCCTTCAGCAGAATCTTCGCTCCCTGTCCCTGTCTCCGGAAATCGTCGACGGCCTTCCGAATGCTGGTCTCGATGATGTTGTCGCCGAGGATGACACAGATTTGCTGTCCATCGGCAAAGTGTTCGGCCAGTGACAGCGCGTCAGCGATGCCGCCCTCGCCCTCCTGGTAGGTATAATCCATGTGGCTGAGGCCGAACTGCTTGCCGTTGGCCAGCAAGCGCAGGAAGTCGCCCGCGTTCTTGCCGCCGGTGACGATGAGAATATCCCGGATGCCCGCATCGACTAACGTCTCGATGGGGTAGTAGACCATCGGTTTCTCATAGATCGGCAACAAGTGCTTGTTGGTGATCTTGGTAAGGGGGAAAAGACGGCTGCCTGTGCCGCCTGCCAAAACGACGCCTTTCATAAGCGTCATTATTACATGCTGCAACGTTCCGAATTGCGGGCGCATGATACAATACCGCGCGATGGTGTCTTACAACTGGAACGCGCTTGCCGAGGAAGCCCTAACTCCCCTGCTCGGGCGGAAGATGCTCCACGGGACACAGATGACCGTGGCGCGCATCCGGCTCGCCAAGGGCGCGGTGGTTCCCGAGCATAGCCACTCAAACGAGCAGATCAGCATGATCGAAAGCGGTGCGTTGCGCTTCGTGCTGGCTGGCGAGGAGCGGACTCTGCGCGCGGGTGACGTGCTGGTCATCCCGCCGGATGTGCCGCACATGGTGGAAGCGCTCGAAGAGTCGCTGGCTGTAGACTTGTTCTCGCCGCCGCGGGAAGACTGGATTCGCGGCGACGATGCTTATTTGCGGCATGCTGCGAACCGTTGACGCGGCGGCGATCCGAGAGATCCTGCTGA
>DATKNQ010000237.1:0-11405 GCA_035541265.1 Bryobacteraceae bacterium | reverse complement strand
CCCCCCATCCGGCGTTATACTCAGCTTCGATGAAACAGGCCGCTTTATTCCTTTTCCTATCCCTATCCGCCTTCGCTGCCGCGCCCACGACCGACATCAAGGTCGACCAGGTGGGCTACCTTCCCAACTCGCCCAAGCTGGCGATGGTCGTCTCCCAAACGCTGGCGAAGGATTTCACCGTACGCCGCAGTCGCAATGACTCAGTCGCATTCCACGGCAGGCTGGGCGAGCCGGCCAACGAACGCGACTCGGGCGACATCGTCCAGGAGGCCGATTTCAGTAAGCTGTCCAAGCCCGGCAAGTATTATCTGGAAGTGCCGGGCGTGGGCCGGAGTTGGGATTTCGCAATTGGCCCCGACGTCTTTTCGCGCGCCTTCTACCTGGCGATGCGTTCGTATTACGGACAGCGCTGCGGTACCGCCGTGGATCTCGGCCCCGAATTCCCCGGCTACAAACACGCCGCATGTCATCTGCAGGGCGCGTACCACGCGTCGTCCGGCAAGACCGGCCCGCACATCTCGGCGAAAGGCTGGCACGACGCTGGCGACTATGGCCGTTACGTCGTCAACTCCGGCATCTCCACCGGCACGCTGCTGTGGACCTGGGAGGTGTACGGCGCGCGCCTCAAAGCCGTCCGCCTGAGCATTCCCGAGTCCGGCAACGGCACGCCCGACATCCTGAACGAGATCCGCTGGAATCTCGACTGGATGCTCTCCATGCAGGACGACGACGGCGGCGTGTGGCACAAGCAGACCAGTGAGCACTTCTGTAACTTCATCGCACCCGAGCGGGACACGCTGATCAGCTACGTGATCGGCACGGGGAAGGAGCCGTACAAGAGTTCCTGCGCCACCGCCGATTTCGCCGCCGTGATGGCGATCGCCGCGCGCGTCTACAAGCCTTTCGACGCAGCCTATTCGCTGCGCTGCCTGCGTGCGGCCCAGCAAGCATGGACTTGGCTCGAGAAGTACCCCAATGTGTTGTTCCACAATCCGCCCGGCGTCTCTACGGGCGATTACGGCGATTTCGATTGCTCCGACGAGCATCTGTGGGCCGCGGCCGAACTTGCCCGCACCACGGGCGATGCGGCTTACGAGCAATACTTCCTGGCGCACTACGATGCCTTCCGTAAGACGATCAAGCCTGACGGGCCGCCCTCGTGGGGCGACGTCGCGCCGCTCGCTCTGTGGACCTATGCGCTCGGCCACGGGAAGAATGCCGGCGCCGTGGCCGCCATCACACACGACTCCGTCACGGCCGCGCAGCAGATCGTGGAGCGATCGAACCGCCATCTGTATCGCATCAGTTTGCGCACGGCGGATTACATCTGGGGATCGAACGGTGTGGACGCTAATTACGCCATGCAGCTTCTGGTGACGAACGCGCTCAGCCCCGACGAAAGCTTCGTCCATACGGCCATGGACGATCTGCACTACTTGCTCGGCCGCAATACGTTTTCGTTGAGCTGGGTCACGCAAGTGGGCGAGAATCCGTTTCATCATCCGCATCACCGTCCGAGTGCGGCGCTGGGATTGCCGGAACCCTGGCCGGGATTGTTATCCGGCGGTCCGAACCGCGGACGACAGGACGATGCAATGCGTAAGTTGCCGAATGGCCCGCCGGCGAAGATGTATCTCGATGATCAGGCGTCTTACGCGAGTAATGAAGTAGCCATTAACTGGAATGCGCCGCTAGTATTCGTGCTCGCTGCGATGTTACCGGCACAGTAACTTCACTTTCCGTCGACCGAGAAAGCCAGTAACACATTGCCCGGCATTTCGCCGAACATACCGTAGCCGGAGTTGACGTACAGCGTGCCGCCCACCACCACGGGACCCGGACCATCGAGCGCGCCGCCTTTGGCCTTCACGCCGTTCACGGCCTGATACTCGGTAGCTGTATCGACGTCCCAGACGATATGGCCATCGGTAGTCGAATAGCCCCGCAGGTGTCCGTCGAGCGATCCGGAGAGGACTACACCTGGAATCACCGTGACCGCGGCCGGCTGCGCCGAACTGCACTTCGGATTGGCGCCGCACGGGATGGGCGGCGCGGACCAGACGCGCTCTCCCGTGGAAAGCTTCAATGCCGAGATCCCGCCGCCCAGTTTGGGGTCGTCGTTCGCAAAATGGTCGGAGACCGCCGCGTAGACATTCTGGTCATCGCTGGCATTGCCCCACTCGATTCCACCCAGCGGACCGCCCGAGCCCACGCGCGTCTGCCACAACAACTCGCCTTGATGATCCGGATCGAGCGCATACACGATGCCGGATTTTTGTCCGGCCACCAGCGCGCGTTTGCCATTGGGCAGATCCACCAGGTTTGCGGAACTCCCGAAATCGAAATCCGGACCGTTCGACTCGGGACAGTTATCCTTCTTGGGGCACGCCAGGTTGTAAGCGTCGTTTGCGGTCATCTGGCGCGACCAGAGCACCTTGCCGGTCTCCATGTCGAGCGCCAGAAATGCGTCGGTGGTGCGCGCCGCCGGGTCGGAATAGGCATCGCCCGTGGTCACGTAGACCACGTGCAATTTCGCGTCGATGGTGGGCGACGACCAGACCGCTGCGCCCGATGGAGCCCAAAGCTGCGTGCCCTGCTTATTCTTGTCCGTGGGATGCGCCTCTTCGGGAATGGTGTAAGTCTTCCAGATCTGTTTGCCGCTAGCGGCGTCGAGCGCGGCCACAATGCCACGAAACTTGCAGCACTGGTATTTCGGCCCGGCGCCGGTCACTTCCTCGTACGATGACACCGGCACGTACAGCCGCCCTTCAAAAAGCGCGGGCGCGCCCGTGATGATCGACGCCGGATGCTCGCCCACCCTTACCTTCCAGATCAGCGTGCCAGTGGCCGCATCCACGGCATAGGCTTGCGCGCGTTGATCGCCGAAATAGGCTGCCCACTGCGTTCCCACTGGCCCGATGCTGATGGCGCTACGAACCGGTGCATCAGCTTTAAACATCCAGCGGACGCAGCCGGTGGCGGCATCGAGCGCATAGACACGGCCTGAATCGCTGCCCGCGAAGATGCGTCCGCCTACCACGGTGGGCTGCGCGAACGCTTTGCTCGCGCCCGGATATCCGAACGCCCATTTCAGTTTGAGCCGCGGCACCTGGTCCGCGGAGAGCCCGGCCATAGCCGCGGGTTGAAAACGGAGATTGGCGGGACCCACGCCCCAGCCGTTCCAATACGCGCCGGCGAACGGCTTATCGAATGCCGGCCCGGAGTCCGCGCACGCACCCTGCGGAACGGCGGCGCCTTCCGCGCCGAACGGCTTGCCGGTGACGAACATCGCCACCGATCGCGATTCCGTCGCGGTGAGCGCCTTGCCCTGCTCCGCCATCTTGCCGTTGGTGAGCGCGGCCAGCACGCGCTCCGGCGTCCACAGCTTCAGCGCGGCAAGCTGCGGAGCGCGCGCCACGCCTTTTTCGTGACACTGCGCGCAATGTTTCTGGTAGATCTCGCCGCCATCCTGCGCGAACGCGGCCAGGCAGCCGGTCAATACAAGTACTGAAACTCGGGATGCAGCAATAAGCTCCAAAGCAAATCCTCCAACGGGGCAGGCGCCAATTTGCCGCCCGTAAAGTACTTCTTTACGATGCGCATCTCCTGCGAGTTCGGTTTTCGTGCGAAAAGTTCCAAATATAAACGCTGCGCTGCCTGATCGACGGTCGCCAGGCGCGGCGGCTCAGGCAGCGGCGGCTCACCGGAAACGTGTACCAGCCGCTCGGGGTCCGGCTCCGCGGCGAAGACGAAAAAGCGCACCGCGCCTTCGATATCGTCCGGCGTGGAGCGATCGTCGATCGCCACGCTGCCATGCATTCGCGTGAAGCCGAGGCCATCGATCGGGAGCACGAGCCGGCTGCCGGGCGGCATCGTGACGGCGTCGCCCACAGGCTGTTTGTTCGCAGTCAGCGCCTGGCGGGCAAATTTCGCGGGTGCCAGATCGGCCAACGATTTCGATCCGTTCGGCCCTTCGAACCGCACGTCCACCCAACCAGCCACCGTGCGCGAGGGATCGTAGGAGCCGTCGTCTTCCGCGAGCAGCCACAGATGCCTAAAGCCCGAAACATCGATATCGAAATTCACCGCGCCTCTGCGCAGCCTGCCGCTATCGAACAGGTTGTCGGGCGAGGGCGCCAGTTCCCCTAACAAGTGCTCGGCGCCGCGGCGCAGCTCGTCTTCGAGCCCCGCGCCGTTGACCAGCTCGAGCGCCTGAAACGTGGTCGGGCGATTATCGCGCGTGGTGAACACCTGGTCGCGAATCGGGCGGCCGAGCGCCAGGTCGAGCGACGAAGCTTTGAACTGCCAGTCGCGCGCCGGAATGGCCGATCGATCCTTCAAGACGAAGCGCCACTCGCCTGTGACGGCTGAGACCGTGTCGGCGAACTCCTCTGCGCTCAGCCGGCGCACTTGCGGCCCACGAAACACGAACGGCTTTTCCGGCTGCTCGCGGCTCGCCGCGGCCGGCAGTTGATACGCGTCCGAGGTCATCAGCACCCGCAGCAGATATTTCAAATCGTTGCCGTGCGCCGTGAAATCCGAGGCCAGCCAGTCGAGCAGGTCCGCGTTCCACGGCTCGCCATCCATCTCGTCGACCGGCTCGGTCAAGCCGCGTCCGAACAGGCGCTGCCAGTAGCGATTCACGATCGTGCGCGCCACGCGGCCATTTCGCGGATCGGCGAAGAATCGCGCCGCAGCGGCGTGCCGTTCGGCGAGCGTAGCGTCTTCGGGCACCGTGCCCAGCTCCGGGTAGAGTAGCTGCGGGCCAGTGAATTTGCCCGTCTTTACGTCGCAGCGCACCAGTTCCAGGCGGCTCCCGGGTGCGAACAGCGCGGCCATGCCGTACGACTCGCCCAGCTTGTAGCGATTGATGAAGCTATCATGGCAGGAGGCGCATTTCAAATTGATGCCCAAGAAAATCTGTGCGGTGTTCTGCGCCGCTTGCATATAAGGCGTCTGGCTGGCGTTGATGTCGCCGCGCCAGTTGACGCCGATCAGGAAGCCGTCGGGATCCGTCTTCTCCACCGGATTCACCAGCGCGCCGATCATCTTGTCGTACGCCAGATTTTGCCGCAGCGCGCCCAGCAGCCAGCCGGTGATCGATTTGCGCTGGCCGGCATATTCCACGCCCAGATCGTTGCGCAGCAGATCGTTCCACCAACTGATCCAGTTTTCCGCGTAGGCGTCTGAATCGTTGAGCAGCGTATCGATCAGCCGGGCGCGCTTGCCTGCCTGCTTGTCGCGCAGGAACGCCTCCAATTGTTCGGGCGATGGCGGCACGCCCCACAGATCGAAATAGGCGCGGCGCGCGAAACGATCGTCGCGCACCACCTCTGGAAACGCGATGTCATGTTTCGCGAAATACGCCGCAATGAAACGGTCGAGCGGATGCGATCGGCTGCCTGCAGGCACCGGCGGCTGCCGCGGTGCGATTGGCGCCGTCCAGCCGGCGGGAATCGGCGCGGCTTCCGGCCACACTGCGCCCGCGTCGATCCATGCGCGCAAGGTGGCGATCTGCGCGGCCGTCAGCGGATCGCCGGATGCCGGCATCCGCATACCGATTTGCCCCGTGACTTTGCGGATCAGCAGGCTCGCACCGCTATCGCCCGGCACGATCGCCGGGCCGCTGGCGCCGCCCTTCAGCAACGCCGGGCGCGAGGTCAGCGACAGTTGGCCGGCGGGTTGCGCACCGCTGTGGCAGGGAGCGCATCGCGCCGCCAGGATCGGGTGAACCTCGGTGGCGAAGTCGGCGGCGTGGACCATACACGGCATGGCCAACAGCGCTGCCACGCAAAGGGTGCGGGTAAGGAACATGGACTCGAGTGCTGGTCCACAATTATATATCGAGCGGCCCGGCGCGCGTCAGGCGGCGCGGCTGCCCACGCGCATCGACGCGTTCAGGATCGCCGAAATCGGCAGCACGCCGCCGATCTTATAGCCGGTGATTCCATGCATACCCAGCGAGGCAAGACAGCCGCACTCCTCGCACACCGGCTTGCCGCCGAGTTGGCAAGGCTCAATCCGAGTCTTCAGATCGGCCGAGACGCAGGTGGTCAATCGTGCGAAGGTGCATTCGTCCGGCGAGCGGGGCGGATTGCGATAGGCTTCGAGTACTATCTCCGGAAGACGCGCTTTCGGAAACGCCGCGCCAATCGCCGGCAACTCCTCGATCAACCTTTCGCGGTCCCGCGGTGTCAGGCGCTCGGGCGATTCGTCGCCTTCCTGGGGCGTGTAGATGCTGAACCAGATGGTGCGGACCTCCGGCCGGTCCGACCAGAAGCGCGCGAACTCCGCCAGGTAACCGGGCCGCGCCATCATCTGCCGGGTGACGGTGCAATGCACGATGACGCGGTGCCCCGCAATATGCTTCAGGATGCGATCGTAGGTGGCCGGCTTACGCCGCTGATTGTGTTCGGGCGCCAGACCATCGATGGAGACCACCGTATGCAAGCAAGCGAGCGCGGCCCACTCCTTGGGAATCGGACGCACCGCGCTGGTGACTAACTGCACCTCGACTCGCATGCGGTCGAGAACCGGCAGCAGCTCGCTGAGTTCGCGATAGCGGACCAGCGGCTCGCCGCCGATAATCGAAATATGCAAAGGCCGCATGCGGCGGACCAGCGCGATGGTGGCAGTCACCAGCTCGTGCCCGCGGTAGTCCGAGAGCTGCCGCAGCGTCGTCAGCGAGCCGAGATGCTCCGGCGAATATGCGTAGCATCCGGGACAAGCGAGCGGGCACTCCTTCGTGATCTCGATCGATAGAAAAGGCGCCTGTCCGCGAAGGACGCGTCCCCACACACGTAGAACGTCCGATTTCCTCATGAGCAGTCTTCCGCTTTGCCCAACTGGACGCTGCGGATACGTGAGAAGTTTCACGTCTGCTGTGAAGCGATGTGGGATTCGTTACGAAAGCCTTTCGCGGCACTATGCCGGATTCCCTTCCAGGAACGATTCGATCTCCTGCGCCTCTGCGGGATTCAGCCGGAAATCGGCCGCGCCGGTCACGCCCTCGACTTGCTTGGCCGAGCGCACCCCCACAATCGCAGCCGTTACCGCCGGATGACGAAGCGTCCAGGCAATCGCCACTTCGCCGGCCGTGCGGCCATGGCATTTGCCGATGGCACGCAGCAATTCCGCCAGTTCCAGGTTGCGTGTGAGACGCGGCTCCTGGAAGTGCGGCGTGCGGCGGCGCCAGTCATCATCCGGCATCGCGGCGATGCGCTCGCGAGTCATAGCGCCCGAAAGCAGTCCCGACTTCATCGGCGAATACACGATCACACCAATGCCGTTCGCCTGCGCGTAAGGCAGGATGGAATCTTCAATCTCGCGCGCGAGCATGGAATAAGGCGGCTGCAGCGACATGATCGGCGCGATGGCCTGCGCGCGGCGCATCTGATCCGCATTGAAATTGCAGACGCCGATCCAGCGCACCTTCCCTTCTTTCTTAAGTTGCGCCACCGCCGTCCAACCCTCTTCGATATCTTCGTCCGGCTCGGGCCAGTGGATCTGGTAGAGGTCGATCACATCCAGCCGCAGGCGGCGCAGGCTGGCCTCCACTTCCCGCCGGATGGAGTCCGCCTTCAGGCTCTTGCCAATCTCCCGGCGTTCGTTCCACACGCGCGCGCACTTGGTGAAGACGTACGGCTTGTTCGAACGGCCCGCCAGCGCGCGCGCCACTACTTCTTCGGAATGGCCGAGGCCGTAGATTGCGGCCGTATCGATCCAATTCAGACCCGCGTCCAGCGCGGCGTGGATCGCGGCGATCGATTCGTTGTCGTCTTGCGGCCCCCAGGCGAAAGTCCAACCTCCGCCGCCCATCGCCCAGGCGCCAATCCCGATTGGCGTGACGTGCATGTCACTATTGCCGAACTGTTTGGTCTGCATGCCGCTATTTATCATAGCGGCCCGCAGGTGACTGTTGAACTGTGATCGACAAACCGGATTGCGATTGGACACCGCCGATAGTGGCCGCTACCGGCTGATCGCCGCTGGCGAGGCCCGTGGGCACGGTCACATTGAATTGATAGAGTCCGGATTCGGTCAGCCCGGCAAACTCTACGGTGGCCGCCGCGCCGCCGATCGTGATCTGCACCGCGTTCGCGGGCAACGGTTCCGCCGTCGTGACCAGTTGTCCGGTGGGTGTGGCTGGATCCGTCGGCCCGAAGCCGGTGCCATACAATAGCACTACCTCACCCGGTTGCGCCGGAGTCGTAGTAGCTCCCGCGATCAGGCCCGGAGCACCCAGGTAACTATAGTTTGAATGCAGGGCGGCGACATATCTACCATTGCCGAACGTGAAGAACGCTGGTGAATACTGCTGTTTCGCCACCGCGAACGAGTTACTCTTCTGGCCGGCCGCCGTCACCTGCACCTGGACTTGTCCGGTGGTTTGATCGTCCGGGGCCAGCACGTTGATCTGTGTGGGGCTGATGTACTCGACGTAGGCGGGTATCCCGTTGATGGTGACGGAGACCCCGTCGAGCGACGTCGGCAGCGCGCCGTTCTGAAAATCACTACTGCCCCAGACTAGCGTGCTGGCTGACAGGTTAGTGCCGAAAATAGATACCCACGTAGCGGACGCGAAGTTAGTCGCGAAGCTCGCCCCGTTTGCTACGCCTGTAATGGTTCCCGCCGCCTGCGTACCCTGCACCACGAGGGTGATAGCCACCGAAGCCGGACTGCCTGCCAGCCCCGCTGCCGTGATCTGTACGTTGCCGGTATAACTGCCGGCCGCCAGGTTCGCGGGGTTGACGGTTACAGATAAAGTGCCCGGCCCGGTGCTGGACGGCGGGGATACCGTAGCCCAGAACACACTCGACGATGCGGTCCACGAGGCCGAACTGGTTCCGGTCATCGAGATGGTGACACTCTGCGCGGCCGGCGCCGAGCCGCCTGCCGAGTAACTGAAGCTTAGCGAGGATGGACTTACTGCCAGCGACGCGCCGGCGGCCGTTACCGTCAGAGTAACCGCGATCGATACCGGGGTATTCGAAGCTCCGCTCGCGGCGATTTGAATGGTCCCGTTGTAAGTGCCCGCGGCCAAGCCTGTGGGCGCCACCGAGACGGCAAGTGTCGACGAAGCCGTACCCGACGTTGGCGAAACTGCCAGCCACGAGTCACTCGCCGTGGCTGTCCAGGAAAGCGTCCCTCCGCCGCCATTCGTAATCTGAACGGACTGCGACGCCGGTATTGTCCCTCCGGCCGTGTAGGCGAACGTCAGGCTGCTCGCCGAGGTGGCGATCGCGGGACCCGGCACTGCGGCCATGATGGTAATAGCGTCCGTCCCCGGTGCGGCGATGACTTCAATGGTGAGTAACCCTGTTAATGAAGAAGGCAGCGTCGCGGTAATTTGGGTATTGGTCCACGACGAAACAGATAGAGCTGTCTGCGTGCCCGATCCCGCCGGAATCGCCAGTACCTGGCAACTGGTACACTTGCTGCCGAACGTGTTACCGGTAATCGTGATCGTGCCGCCGGAACTGACGATCCGCCCGGCGCCGCTCACCAAGGGGCCGACGGAAAAGATCGCCGTGCTGATCTTGCAGCGGACCGCGGAGAAGTAGCCCGCGGGCAGGGCGAGCGTGCCGCAACTCAAAGTTCCCAGCGATGTGCTGGTCGCCGAATAATTGCCGGTGCCGCTGACGAAATCCGTGTAATAAATAGTATCTGTGTCGCCGCCGCCCGTGAGCGCTACAGTGGATCCCCAGGTCACTCCCGTGAGATCCTTGACATATGCTCCGCTCTTGTTCTGCATGCCGAAGTATATGCCGCCATCCGTGGATAAGTCGCCATTATCAGCGGCAGCCGTGCCGATTGACTTCCAATCCGTGCTACCGGCCAGGAAGGATCGTACGATCTCGCCCGTAAGTTGCGTCGAGCTGGTGACATTCGCAATGCCCGGCGCGTCGCACAGGAAGCTCCCCAGCACGGTGTTAGTAAAGTCGGCGGGATCGATATGGCAATACGGGACGACCTGCGTCGGCGTGGCGTCCGGTAGCGCAAAGCCGAGCGCCGCGCTGGTAAGGGTTACTAAGCCGTCGCTCGCGTAAGTAAGCTCCGTGGACGACGAAAGGCTGGGTTCATAGTAGCCGGCATTGCCAACGATCGCCAGCGCGTCCACACCGCGCAGGTCATCGCCCCGTTGATTCCAGGTTGCCAGGTTCCAAAGAAAGGAGCTGGCCGGAATCAACTCGGCGCTCTGGGTTCCCTCCGCGAGCGAGTAGATATAGTTCGCTGCGACAAATGAGCCAAAATTCGGCGCAGCGATCAGAATCAGTTTCCCCACGAGTGTGGGCGACGGGGGAGCGAGTGACTCGTCGGTCTGCAAGCCGGCCAGGTAGGCCCGGGCGATCAATCCGCCCAGGCTGAAGGCCACCAGGTCGATCTGCGGAACCTGCGTCCCGTCAGCGTACTTGATGCTATTCAGGTAACTGGCCAGATAGGTCGCGATTCCCTCGACTGTATCGTTCGCGTCTTCGACACAGTTATCGAAGAAATAGACGATCGGCACGCCGTCCGAAACGAGATACTGCGCCAGATTGCCGAAGGTATCGGACGAACTGGTGGATACGTTACACTCACCGGTGAATCCGGTCTCCCAACCGTTCAGCAACACCACCGGGTTGCGCGATGCGCCGGAAGGCACGGTCTGCCGCGGCTTCACATTCACCGTGACACTGACCGTGCGCTGCTCGCCCGATGCGCTGGTCGCGGATATTTTAGCAGTGTAAGTGCCGGGCGAGGTCCGGAACGGAGCGGCCAGCACCATGGCGGTGTGGGCGCGGTTCGGCCCCGCGACCAATGTTCCCGCGGAGCCGTCAAGCTGCACGCTACGCGTCTTGGAGCTCAGCAGAAAATTCAAGGTCTCGGGCTCGGCCGAAACTTCGACGGCCTCGCCCGCGCGCATTTCGTAGCTGTTCTTCCGCATCGCCAGGGGTTTGCCCGCGTGAACGACAGCGGTGTCTGCGGATGCGTTGGCGGCCGCGCACAGCAGCAACACGGCCAGCGGCCGCGCGCTACATACTAGCGATCGGGTCACGGAGACAGTCCTCGGGATTGGTGTCCAAAACATAAGGACGCATGGCCATCCCAAAACGCGCAGGCCGGTTTCTGGCGCGCGATACTGGTTCTTTATGCGAAGACTCATTTGCGCGTTCGTGCTGCTGGCCCCGGTCGCCGGCGCCCAGACCGGCCACCTGCTGTTGCGCTCTCCGGCGCTCAGCCGGACCCAGATCGTATTCTCCTATGCGGGCGATCTCTGGAGCGTCCCGCGCGATGGAGGCGAGGCCAGCCGTCTCACCACCGGCCCGGGCGTCGAGACCGATCCTGTGTTTTCGCCCGATGGCTCGCAGATCGCCTTTACGGGCGAGTACGACGGCAATGTGGACGTCTTCGTCATCCCGGCC
>DATKNQ010000236.1:0-3298 GCA_035541265.1 Bryobacteraceae bacterium | reverse complement strand
GTGCGGGCGAAGTTCGGGAGGCGGTTCGCGATGGCAATGCGGCCGCGCGCGAAGTGGGCTTCGAGCGTGGCGCGCGGCACGGTTCCGAACCAGCTTTCGGGCAGGCGCCGCGCGACGCCGGGCGGCTCGGGCAGGTTCTCGGGCAGCAACGGACCGCGCTCGCGCACCTGTTCGAGCACCCACTCGAAATAGCCAGGATTGGCATCCAGGATCTTCTCGAAGCCGTAAGGCCAAAAGCGGCGCGACGCCATGCGATGGCGCAGCAGCGGCCAGGTCTCGGCGGGCACGATGGAGGCCACGTGCGCCCACTGCTCGGTGAAGTCGCCGCTGCGGTAGATCAGGTCGTCGAGGCGCTTGCGGGGGTAGGGTCCGAAGCGCGCGAAGGGCACCTGGTAGTGGGCGGGGACGACCAGGTTGACGAAGTCGAGTTGCACGATGCCGAGGCGGCGGATCATGCCGGCGAGGTCGCGCGGGGTGGGCGGACGCTGGGGGCGCGGGCGGTCGAAACCCTGGGCGGCGAGGGCGATGCGGCGGGCTTCGAGGAGCGATAGATCTGCCTGCGCCGCGGTTGGCATTCCGCGATTCTAGCGCACGGCGGTATGATGATTTCCATCATGCTGACCCGCCGGGATGGAATCAAAGCGGCCGCGCTGACGGCCCTCTCATATTCGCGCGTGCTGGGGGCGAACGATCGCATCCAGTTCGGATTGATCGGGTGCGGCGAGCGCGGCTTGTATGTCGCGTCGTTGTTCCAGAAGACCGCGCAGATCGACTTTCGCGCCGTGTGCGATGTGTGGGGCGATCGCGCGGATAAAGGCGTGGCGCAGGCGCCGGGCGCGCTGGCGTTTGGCGATCATCGCAAGCTGCTGGAACTGGCGGGCCTGGAGGCGGTGCTGGTCGCGACGCCGGATCATTGGCACAAAGCGGTCGCCATTGACGCGCTGAATGCGGGCAAGGATGTGTATGTGGAGAAGCCGCTGACGCGGCGGCCGCAGGAGGGTCCGGAGATCGTGCGCGCGGCGCGGGTGAACAATCGCGTCTGCCAGGTGGGGATGCAGCAACGCTCGGGCGAGATTTACCTGGAGGCGCGCGAGCGGTTCGTGCGGTCGGGCAAGCTGGGGCAGATTTCGCACGTGGATTGCGTGTGGCATAGCGGGGCGGCGGAGAAGCTGCCGACCGAGCCCGCGCAGAAGCCGGCGAATCTGGACTGGGTGCGGTATCTGGGCGCGCTGCGGTATCGCGACTGGAATCCGGCGCAGTATCTGGATTTCCGCGCGTTTCTGGATTTCGGCGGCGGGAAGCTGACGGACTTCGGGGCCCACTGGATGGACGTGGTCCATATGTATATGGATCAGGACGCGCCGCTGGCGGTAGAGGCGGCGGGCGGGGTTTATTACGATTTTGGCGACGGGCGGACGGCGCCGGATACGATCAGCGCGCTCTATGAGTACAAGGGATTTTCGGTGCGGTTCGCTTCGATGGCGGTGCCGAATGCGCCGGAGTATGGGATCGAGTTTCTGGGGTCGGGCGGGCGGCTGTTCATCAATCGCAACCGGTACGAGTTCCGGTCGGCGGAGAAGGGCGCGGAGCCGGTGGTCGAGCGGATTCCAGGCGATATCACAAATGCGCACGTAGCCAATTTTCTGGAATGCTGCCGGTCGCGGAAGCGGCCGAATGCGGATGTGTATATCGGGCATCGCGCGGCGCAGGCGGCGCTGCTGGCGAATCAGAGTTATTTGGAGAAGCGGCGGATTCGTTTCGATCCGGTGAGCGAAGAGGTTTTGCCGTTTTCGGCTTAGGCCGTAAGTTGTTGATTTTGTGCGGGTACTGGCGTCAGCCGATTTAGGCCGGGCGGTGCGGGTATAATAAAGATGTACCCTTCAGAACGTATCTGACCGGCACGATTGGACTACGCCATGACTCCCCCGAAACAATTTTGGCCTTTTGACGACGACGAGGTCGAGATTTACGATAACCTTGCCTGGGATTTGCCTGGACGGACCCGTCGTCCGCGGAAGACGCGCTCCCAGCGCGTTAAGAGAAGCAAGATGGGCGGCCTTCGAGGCCGCCGCAGGCTTTGAGCCTGCCCCGTCTATTCGTTGGGGAAATTGGGATTTGCTTTTACCTCGTTTAGCTATGACCAAAGGCTAGCGTAGCCAGAACGCGGCTGCGTGCTCATTCTTAGTGGCCCGCGTTGCGCCACAGTAATCAGGAAACATAATTGCTCCTGTTACCCCGTTGAGGGAGCACAGCTTCAAGGCCACCGGCGCCTCGGTAAGCAGCAAGGTGACCTTCTTTAGTGGAGGCTCCCGGTGCGCCCTAAAATACAAACCCAATGCTGTCTCTCCCTCAAGCGTTCTCATCCTCGTGACTTTTTGCTTCAGTAGAGTAAACTGGCCCGATTGCGCGCGAAGCCTCGCGTTTTCATCTCCGCGCACTGCGACCACCTTGAGTTCCGGAAACGAGTCTGCGTCTGCTCTTTTCGGTATCTAAGATCCAAACCGCAAGGCGGTCGGGCCTGCGACAAAGGTGAGTCGCGAGTGCATCAGAGATTGCGAAATACGCTGCCACATAGCTGCGGGTAGACCAGTCGAGCAGGCTCGTTGGCAGTCCGTGGTGCTGCCCTAACGCGAGCAGGCCGTGCAAGTCCTCCGGCGGCCATTCGGATACTGGCCGCCCCGGTCCTAGTCTAGCCGGGTGTTGATGTTCAGCAGGGTTTCTCGTAGAGCAGGTGAGTCGTTCGGAATCGCAAGGTTAATCGAATCCAGTCCCAGAATTCTTTGGCCGTATTGGCGTCTTTAACGTCAGGTGAAGCTGGCAAACTAAGTCCACACCTCCCTGGGCGAATCGCAGTTGCCGTTGTTCCTGCACCGGTCCGAGGGCTGCGCGGTCATTTGGCTGCGACCGACGGCAGATCGGCGCGGACAAGGGCCGATTGCTCTCGGACTTGCATCGTTTTACTCTTTAACATGCCATTCGCCCTTTGGCAAGGCCACCCGACTTCAAACCTCGAATGCTTCATTCGCTCCACCAAGCGTGAATCGCTGGAGCCCGGCTGGACGGCCTCGAAAGCCGCCGCAGGCTTTGAGCCTGCCCCACTTACTCCTTCGGGAAGTTGGGATTGGCTTTCACCTCGTTTAACTGCGCGGTGTGGCGCTGGGTATGCGAGGAGAGTAGCAGGATCCACTGGTAGGCGTCCATGGTCTTCAGGACCGGGTGGTCGTAGAAGTGGCCACGCAGGTCGTCTTGCGTGTCTGTTACATAAGCAATGGTTCGCGCGCGGCTCTCTTTGAAATGA
>DATKNQ010000235.1:0-7643 GCA_035541265.1 Bryobacteraceae bacterium | reverse complement strand
GGGCAAGGACGGACCGTTCTTCGCTAAGGCGAAGATGTCCGATGAGCGCGTGCTGAGCCTCAAAGAGACCTATGCCCCCTCTGAGCTTGTCCCACTCGCGGAGCCGCTTGTCTGGCTGGACGAGTTCAAATCACTCCAGAGCGGTGCCTCGCGTACCAGCGGCTGCACCACCAGCTTCACCAGCGCCAATTCCCTGGCCTTCGGGCTTTAGGCCAGCGTGGCCGACGCGTTCGGTATAGAGGCTGGCTGGTGCTCTGAGTTCCAGCTAAGCATAGAGGTCGCCATCGGCGCCGCCTAAAACACAATCTTCCGTCCTGCCAACCAGCCCAAGACGCCAGCCCCGCGCAGCGGGTTCGTTCATCGGCCGGTTCTGGCCAAATGAAGACACGGCGAACTTGGCTGCGCTATGGCTGGCGTGGGTGGATTTTTGCCGGTTTGCTTCTGGATCAGGGCCTTGAATACCGGACATTCGGCTCACCGCCGGCAAGGAGCCGAAGGGCCGTGCAGCGCGTCCGCTAGATGACCCTGGAAATCATCGCGCCGATGCGCGATAATTCATTTGTCAGTCTGCGAACAATGGCTGCCTGACCAAGCCGCCACTTCTGCCCGAGATCACCGTTCCTGCACCATGTGGCGAAATACGGCCGGGAGAGAGGCAATGCCCATTTTTGACACCGAAGAGATCGTTCGCCGTGATGTGGAGGCGCTGCACAAGCTCGGCTACGCTCAGCAGTTACTGCGCCGGATGTCGCTTTTCGGAAATTTCGCGCTGTCTTTCATGATTATCGGCGTGTTCTGGGGGGCCTGCGTGAACGTCCAGCAGGGCTTCAGTACGGCCGGCATGTTTGGCCTCAGCGCCATATTTCTGACCGGCAGCCTGATCGCCTACGCGACGGCAGCGTCTCTTGGCGAGATCAGTTCGGCGATCCCAACGGCCGGTGGCCTGTATTACTGGTCTTCGGTCCTCGGCGGCCGCGGCTGGGGGTGGGCAACGGCCTGGATCAATCTGCTGGCCTATACATTCTCCATCGGCGGCACCGCGGTGGGGATCTATCTCATCTTCAACGAGATGGTTCTGGGCTGGGTATGCCATATCGACACGTCCAGCTGGGGCTTCTGGCCGCAGACCGCCGGTGTCACAATCATCATCGTCAGCCAGGCCATTTTTAATCACGCGGGCGTGCGGTTGCTGGCCAGGCTTAGCGAAATCGGCGCCTATATCACCTTTGTCGGCGCCGTCCTGCTGTTCGCCATCCTGCTTTACAATGTCCAGCCGGCGAATATCCCGCATCTGTTCAAATTCGTGAACTACACGGGCGCTGCGGGCGGCAATATTGTGCCGCACACCAATAATCTGGTGCTGGTTTTCGGCTATGCGCTGCTACTGCCGCTCTGGATCATCACCTCCTACGATGCTTCCGCGCATACGGCGGAGGAAACGCTCGATCCCTCGCGCGCAGTGCCCAAGGCGATGATCAACGCGGTTCTGCTCTCCGCGACCATGGGCATTCTCTTGCTCACCGTCATCGGCTTGGCCATGAAAGACCAGGCCGCCATCGCCCGGCAGGGCGGCAATGCCTTCGCCACGCTGTTCACCCAGATTGCCGCGCCTTCGCTCGTGAAGGACTTCATCGCGGTATCGATGAGCATGGCCGCGTATATTTGCGGCGCCTGCGGCCTCACCGGGTTTTCGCGCGCGGCCTTTGCCTTTGCCCGGGACAAGGGGCTACCCACCTATCTGAAGCAGGTTTCCGGCAAATTCCGTACGCCGGCGCCGGCGATCTGGGCCTGCGCGGTGGTGAGTATCGCGGTGACATTATATTCCCCGGCATTTGTCGCTCTGGTCGCGGGAACGGCGCTGTTCTACCAGCTTAGCTATGTTATGGCCATTCTGGCGGCCATGGCCTCCCGGAACCGGAAATACGGGCCTTACCGGCTTGGCATCTGGTCGAAGCCGCTGGGCGTCCTCGCGGTGATCGGGGGCGCGTTCATCCTCTGGGTCGGATTGCAACCGCCGACCGATGTGCTGGTCAACTATTTCCTGGGCATCCTGGGACTGCTCCTGATCGGTTGGTTCGCCTTTGAGCGGCGGCGCTTCCCGGGACCGCCGATCGGCGAGGCGGCGATCCGCCAGAGGCAGCGCGAAATCGAGGCTGAAGAAGCTGCTGTCGGAGAGAAGTAGCCCGCGCAGAGCGGCTCTGCCGTCAAGAAACCGTCCTGGCGGCAGTCGGCACGGTGAATTGGAACACGGCGCCATGGGGTGAGCGCTGCGATGCCCAGAGGCGGCCGCCATGGGCATTGACGATCGAGCGGCAGATCGACAGCCCCATACCCATGCCGCTGGGTTTCGTCGTGAAGAACGCTTCGAACAAGCGATCCATGGCTTCAGGAGGGAGCCCAGGACCGGTGTCCTCGACCGCGATCAGCACGGTTCCGGGTTCGCCGCTTTGAGATCGCACGCGCAGCACCCGCGGCTCGCTGGTGTCCGCGCTCATCGCGTCGATCGCGTTCAGGATCAGATTCAGGACGACCTGCTCCAACTGCACCCGGTCACCCAAGACGGGTGCGAGCCCGTCGGACAAATCGGTCTCGAGCGCGACATCGTGCTGGTTGAGTTCGCCGCGCATCAGGCTGAGGACTTCGCGAATCGCGGCATTGATGTCGAGTTCCGCGCTGACCGGCGCGGACGTTCCGGCCAGGGCGCGGACGCTCTTGATGACATCGCCCGCGCGATGGCCGTCCCTGACGATGCGTTCCGCTGCCCGCCGGGCCTCATCGAGCTGAGGCGGGTCTTTCGCAAGCCAGCGCAAGCAGGCGTTGCCGCTGGCAACCATGGCGCCGATCGGTTGGTTGATCTCATGTGCAATGGATGCCGCGAGTTCGCCGACCGTCGTCAGCCGTGCCACGCGTGTGAGGTCCGCCTGCGCGTTGCGCAGCGCCTCTTCGCTGCGTTTACGCTCGGTGATGTCCATCGTGGTGCCGATATAATCATCGAGGTCGCCAGAGCCATTTAAAATGGGGCGGCCCACGCCGTGGAGATATTTTATGGATCCATCGGGAAGGAGGATTCGAAACTCCAGTGAAAAACCGCTTCTCTCGCGAATTGCCTGATCGAGGGTTCGCTGCACCATGGCGCGATCCTCCGGATGGAGCCTGTTTTGGAATAATTGAAATGTTGGTGCCGCCTCCGCCGGATCGAAACCAAAAATCCGGCAATGTTCCTCGGACCAGACGAGATTTCCGGTGGAAATGTTCCAACCCCAGCTGCCGGTGTGGCTGATTCTCTGGCCTTCTGCCAGAAACGCCTCGCTGCGTTGCAATTCCTCTTCCGCGCGCTTACGCTCGATGTTTTCCTGCTGCAGATCGGAATAGAGATCGGCGTTTTCCAGGGAGATGGCGGCCTGCAAGGCCAGAAGTTCCAGAACCGCGATGCGGTCCGACGTAAAGGCGCGCGGCGTTAAATTGTTCTCGAGATAGAGTACGCCCACGAGTTTGGTCTGCTTTACCAGAGGAAGGCAGAGCACGGACCGGGGCCGCCGCTGCTGCACATATGCATCAGTCGCAAACAGGGTCGGTGCCACGGCGTCGTCCAGAATCACGCTCTCTCGCGTCCGGATCACGTAATGAAGTATGGATTCCGGAAGTTCGGATGTCGTCACTTGCGCCTGTCGCAGCGTGACCTCAACCATGCCGCTTCCTGTTCTCGCCTCCGCCTCGACCCGAGGCTCGTCGGCATGGAAGAGGATAAGCAGGCCGCGCTCGGCGCCCGCATGCTCGATCGCAATCCTCATGAGCGTCTCGATGAGCTTGGAGAGGACGATCTCGCCCGACACGGCCTGCGTAGCCTTGACCACCGTCCCGACGTCCAACTGTGCGACCGGCGTACGAAAGGTGGCCGTGGGCGACGCCGGCATAGGCCTCTCGCGAAGGTACGGATGGAGCTGTTCAAGCTGCCGAACCTTGGCCTCCGCGCCCCAGCGCGCAAAGCAGCTGCGCGCGGCTTCCAGATGGGCGCGCACGGAAGTTGTGGCCCCCCGGGCCTGATAAAATCCCGCAGCAAGTTCGTGGGCGACGCCTTCGTTCTGGACGAGGCCGTACTCGCGTGCCGATTGAATGGCCTCCTCATACAGACGTATCGCTTTGGCGTTTCGCCCTTCGAGGCGGGCGATCTCGGCCGACACCAGGGCGTATTTGCTGGCAAAAGTCGATGCGCAGTTTCCGGCCCATTCGCGCAGTTTCTCGTGATGCGCCGTCAGCTGTTCGCGCCACGTGTTGCTCTCGCCAGCGGCAGCACTCCCGTGGAGTGCCGCGATCGTCAGCGCGGCGTAGTAAACGTAGTCGAGCAGCTGGATCTCCATGATGGCGGTCCAAATCAACGGTTCCGCCAGCCGTGCCGCGGCGAGGGCCGATTCATAGTCGCCGGCGAGGAATTTGGCCTCCAGTTTCAGGATCCAGTAAAAACAGGCCATCATGGGCATGCGCTCGCCGGTCAATTGTGCCTCGAACGCCGCTGCGTCGAATTGCCCTCCGCTGAATGTGGACAGGCTCGCCGTCTGCCCGCGCATGGCCGCCACGAAACGTTGCTGGCTGACGACGATATCGGCGACGTCGTGGAAACCGGCTTTGCGGACGAAATCCAGGCCGATCTCCGTCTCGCGCCACACCGCATCGAGCGGATCGTTCCGCGCGAGAAGATAGGCGACGGTTTCGTAGATGCTGTAGCAGGCGAAGGTCAGATCCCCGGTCTCGGTCGCGCTTCGAAACGCCATCCGATTGAAAGCGAGCGCGACCGTGATCGGCTCCACCCAGAAGGCGGCTTCGCCCATCTGTACGTGGACCTTCGCGTGGTGGGCGATGAAGCCGTGTTTCTCGATCACGTCGCAGGCGAGCTTGGCGAAACGATATCCGTCGCGGTAACGATGAAAGACCGGGCCAAGAAACATGCCAAAAGCGGCACAGCCATGTGCGAACGCGCCGCTCGTGCCGTGCTGCAGGCCGACGCTCATCATGCGGCACAGGCGCATGCAAAACAAATTGAAGTCGGTAAAATAAGCGGGGGAGTCAAGGTCCGAGAGCAGACGCATAGCGGCCAGAAGGTCAGGATCGGTCATCAACGGCAGATCGATCAGTTCCTCGATCGGACGTTTCGCCAGATTGGGCCAGACCGTCTCATATTCGGCCGTGACCTGCTCCCAACTCGGGTGTGCCGGGATGTCGATGCCAAACAGACGCAGGCATGTGAGCGCGCTGTCGACGGCTTGCGGGTTTTCCGATTTTACGACATGCAACCGGACCTTGAGCTGATAGACATTCGCCTGGTCGACTTTCGACCTCCCGCGCCGCAGCAACTCTGCAATCAGGCGATCGGTTTCGTCGAAATGACCTGTCAGAAACTCACACTCCGCGCGTTCTAGCCATAGGCTGAACGTTAATTCATATTGGTTGTGCCAGTCGCTTTCGTCGAGCAAGGCCATGCCTGCCGAAAAATACACGCTCGCCGACGCATGGGCCGCCGACGCCTTGGCCTTTCGTCCGGCCTGCAGGTCAAGTGCCGCCACCTGCGCTTTCTCGGTCCGGTCGATCAGCAATGCGGCTCCCCGGCTGAACTGGTTTGCAACCTCAAAGAGATGCTCGGCGAGTTCGTTCGCCGTCAGGCTCGCCAAGAGCACCCGGCCGATGCGCAAATGGACTTCTGCCCGCCGCGCTTCAGGAATCAGGGAATAGGCCGCCTGCTGGATCCGGTCGTGCAGGAATTCGTAGGCGCCCTCCAGCTGAATGATGAGTTCAGCCTGGACGGCTTCCCAGAGTGCCGTGTGCATCGCCGTTTCTGTTGCCCCGTGAACCAGGGTCAGTGTCGCAATCTCGGCAACATTACCCAGACAGGCGAGCTGTTTCAGCGCGTCCTGGGTCGGGGCGGAGAGCCGCTTCAGCTTGCCCACCATGAGGTCCACCACGTTGTCGGCATAGCTCTTGGCGCGGATGCGATCCATGTCCCACTGCCAGACGCGCGCGACAGGATCGAACGCCAGCAACCCCTCCTCGGCCAGCGCGGTAAAAAACTGGATCGCGAAGAACGGATTGCCGCCGGTCTTTTCGTGCACCAACTGCGCCAAAGGCTGTGCTCGCTCCGGCGCACAGTGCAGGGCATCGGCAACGAGCCGGCCGATATCGTCAAGCCTGAGGGGGGCGAGCACGATCTCCTGCACCCGCGCACCGGCCTGGCGGATCGCCTCCAGCGTCCGCGTTAGCGGGTGCGCGGGACCGACTTCATTGTCGCGGTAGGCGCCAACCAGCAACAAATGCCGCACCTCGGCATGCGTCGCCAAATGCTCGAGAAGGTCGAGCGTCGCGGTATCCAGCCATTGCAAATCATCCAGAAACAGGGCGAGCGGGTGCTCAGCCTGCGCGAAGACGCCGAGGAAGCGCCGGAAGACCAGCTGAAAGCGGTTCTGCGCATCCTGGGGCGGCAGGTCTGCAACCGGCTGCTGTTTCCCGATCACGAGCTCGAGCTCAGGGATGAGGTTGACCATCAGCTGGCCATTCGGGCCCAGCGCCGCACTCAAAGCCTCCCGCCAACGGCCAAGCTCCGCCTCGCTCTTGACCAGAAGGAGGCGCACAAGGCTCTGGAATGCCTGTGCCAGGGTCGTGTAGGGAATGTCGCGCTTGTACTGGTCGAATTTGCCGGAGGCGAAGAGGCCGCGGGGGGGCACCAGCACCTTATGCAGCTCGTTCACGACAGAGGATTTGCCAATGCCGGAATAGCCGGAGACGAAGACGAGTTCCACCGTGCTATTGGCCACGACCCGATCGAAGGCCGCGAGCAAGGTGCTGATCTCGCGCTCCCGGCCGTAAAGCTTCTCCGGGATCAACAGCCGGCCCGATACGTCATGCGCGCCCAGCGGAAACGGGGCGATGGAGCCCTGCGAGTCCCATGCTGTCAGGCACTGCCGTAGATCCGCCGTGAGTCCCGCGGCGGTCTGGTAGCGCTCCTCGGCGGTCTTCGCGAGCAGCTTCATCACGATCGCCGCTATCGGCCCGGGAACCGCGGCACGCTCGCCAATGGGGACCGGCTGGCGCGCGATATGGCAGTGGACCCACTCCATCGGATCGGCCGCCGTGAACGGCAGCTTGCCGGTGAGCATTTCGTAGAAGGTGACGCCGAGCGCGTAAAGATCGCTACGGGCATCGATCGACCGGTTCATCCTGCCGGTCTGCTCGGGTGCCATATAGGCGAGCGTGCCGGCAACCACCTCTGGCGGTGCTGGCGCCTGACGCTCGCGTGGCAGGCGCGAAGCCAGACCGAAGCCGGTCAGCCTGACGTGATCGGCGGCGTCGACCAGAAAATGGGCTGGCTTGATATCCTTATGGATAAGGCCCCGCTGGTGGACCTCTCCAAGGGCGGCCGCCATGTGGATGGCAAGGCGCAGGAAGCGTCCAATCTCGAAAGGAATGCCAATCATCCGATCGAGCAGCTGGCCGCCCGGATCTTCGAGCACCAGCAGTATCCGCCCGCTCTCGTACCTTAGCTCCAGCGGCCGCGTTGCCCAAACTGGGTCGAGTTCGGCGCGCAGGGCGTATTCCTGCTCCAGCCGCTTTACAGTGGAAGCTGAGGGAGGGTCGTGAACCGGCGTGATAACCAGAAT
>DATKNQ010000234.1:0-3430 GCA_035541265.1 Bryobacteraceae bacterium | reverse complement strand
TGGGCGATCACGTGACCGGCTGAGTGCACGTCCCTTACCACGGCAGTTGACATCACCTAAGAGCCACCCCAAGGCTCGGGGCTGCGTTTCGACGCCGGCTGATCCAGACCGCGGCAGTGCGAAATCCTTTCAGGAGGAACGCTGCAACGAATCGCGGCCGGCAGCTTTTGTCGAGCAGGAAGAGTTCGGGATTGGCACTAGAACGCAATTACCGCTTCAAGAATCGACTACATCCGAGGTGAAACGCTCGGCGCAATCGACTGGCCTCAGGCGACTGGCACGGCGAATTCCCGTAACCCAAAGGACCGACCGGCAAGGCCTGCCAGCGGTACGTTCATTGGCCCGACACGAGCGCGTTGCTGACGATCTCTTGCGCCTCGCTCAGGATCGCGTTGAGGTGATCGCGGCCTTGGAAGCTTTCGGCGTAGATCTTGTAGATGTTCTCCGTGCCCGAGGGTCGCGCCGCGAACCACCCGCTCGATGCGACCACCTTCAATCCGCCGATGGGAGCGCCGTTGCCTGGAGCTTTTGTCATCTTGGCGAGGATGGGCTCTCCCGCTAAGTCCGATTCCCGCACCGCGCCAGCCGAGAGTAGCTGCAGCCTCTCTTTTTGTTCGGAAGTGGCCGGCGCATCGATGCGCGTGTAACACGGGTCACCGAACTCGGCCGTCAATTCGCGGTAGTGCTCGCCCGGATCCCGGCCGGTGCAAGCAGTAATTTCGGCCGCCAGCAAGTCCATGATCGGCCCGTCTTTGTCGGTGGTCCAAACCGAGCCGTCGCGGCGCAGGAAACTCGCTCCGGCACTCTCCTCACCGCCGAAACAATACGAGGCGTCCACAAGCCCCGGCACGAACCACTTGAATCCGACCGGTACTTCGCGCAACTCGCGGCCCAATTTCTGAAGCACGCGGTCGATCATGCTGCTGCTGACCAGCGTCTTGCCCACCGCCGAGTGCCGCGGCCACTGCGGGCGATGGGTCAACAAATACATGATCGACACGGCAAGATAGTGATTCGGGTTCAGCAAGCCCGCGCCCGGCGTGACGATTCCGTGCCGGTCGGAATCGGGATCGTTGGCGAACGCAAGCCGGTAGCGGTCCTTCAGCCCGACCAGCCTGGCCATTGCATACGGGCTCGAACAGTCCATGCGGATCTTTCCGTCATGATCGACGGTCATGAACGAAAAGGCCGGGTCGATCACCGGGTTCACGATCTCGATGTCCAGGCCATAGATCGAATTGATCGGCTCCCAGTATGGCCGTGCGGCCCCGCCCAGAGGATCTACGGCGAGTTTCAGCCGCGCTCCGCGAATGGCGTCCACATCGACGACGTTCTTGAGATCGCGAACGTAGGGCAGCATCAGATCCTGCTGGTGCGTGGTGGAAGCGCCCAGGGCTTCGGCGAACGAAGTGCGCTGGACGTGGGTGTTTTCGGCTCGCAGGAGTTCATTCGCGCGCCCTTCTACCCACCGCGTAACTTCAGTCTCGGCAGGACCTCCGTGTGTCGGGTTGTACTTGAATCCGCCGTCTTCCGGCGGATTGTGGGACGGCGTGATCACGATGCCATCGGCGAGATGTTCGCGGCGGCCGTGGTTGTAGACCAGAATGGCGCGGGAGATGACCGGTGTGGGCGTAACGCCATCGCTTTCCTGGATGACGGTCTCCACACCGTTGGCTGCGAGCACCTCGAGCGCGGTTCGCTCTGCGGGCGCGGAGAGCGCGTGCGTGTCCTTGCCCATGTAGAGCGGGCCATCGATGCCGCGCTGTTTGCGGTAGTCGCAGATTGCCTGCGTGATGGCCAGAATGTGCGACTCGGTGAAGGTACCGTGGAACGGCGAGCCGCGGTGCCCGCTGGTGCCGAAGCTGACAAGCTGCTCGCGTTCGTGCAGGTCGGGATGGCGCTCGAAGTACTCCCGCTCCAGGCGCGCCACATCGATTAGCAGCTCCTTTGGCGCCGGCTTGCCCGCTAACGGCGAAAGTCCCAGCTCGCCCACTACCAATTGCGTCTCTACAGAACTGGGCATGGTCTCACTTTCCAGATCTCATTGGCATATTCCGCGATGGTGCGGTCGCTCGAGAACTTCCCGGAGCTCGCAACGTTCATGATCGCCTTTTGCGACCACTCGCCGGCATTGCCGTACAGCGCGCCGAGGCGCTCCTGCGCGGCACAGTATGCAGTCAGGTCCGCCAGATGCATGTAGTGGTCACCGTGGGTCAACAGAACGTCGCGCAAGGGGGCGAAGACGCCTGGTTCACCGCGGCTAAAATGATCGGAGAAGATCAGGTCGAGCGCCGCCCTGGTCTCCGGCTCATTCTCATAGTGCCAGTGGGGGCTGTACCACCCCCGGCTGCCTTCCACCTGGGCCACCGTAAGGCCGAACAGGAACATGTTCTCCTCGCCTGCCTCCTCGGCCATCTCAATGGTGGCGCCGTCCCGTGTGCCCACGGTCAGTGCGCCGTTCATCATAAACTTCATGTTGCTTGTGCCGCTGGCTTCGTATCCGGCAGTGGAGATCTGGTTAGAGACATCCGCGGCCGGAATCAGCCTTTCCGCCAAGGATACGTTGTACTCAGACAGGAAGACGACGTTAAGCCGGCCTCTCACCGCCGGATCCGCATCGATCGTCTGGGCGATGTTGTTGATGAACTTGATAATTAACTTGGCCAGCCGGTACGCGGGCGCCGCCTTGCCAGCGAAAAAGAAGGTCCGCGGCGGGACGGCAAGATCGGGATTCTGACGCAGCCGGTTGTAACTGACTACAATCCGAAGCGCGTTCAGCAGTTGACGCTTATATTCGTGGATGCGTTTGACCTGGCAATCGAAGATCGAATCCGGATTCACCGCCTGGCCCGTCGTTGACCTCAGCCAGTCGGCGAAGCGTACTTTGGCCTCGCGTTGGGTGGCGGCGAACGCTTCGCGCACGGCCGGATCGCCGGCGAGCGGCTTCAGCTTGCTCAATTGGCTCAGGTCCGTAATCCAGCCGTCGCCGATCACCTCCGTGATCGTCCGTGCCAGATCGGGATTGGCCTCCAGCAGCCAGCGCCGCGGCGTAACTCCATTGGTCTTGTTGCTGAAGCGCTCGGGGAACAGTTCGGCCAGGTCCTTGACAGTCGTGGTTCGCAACAGGTTCGAATGGACCGCCGCCACTCCGTTGGTGCTGTGCGACCCGACAATGGCCAGGTTGGCCATGCGAATTTTGCGCAGGGCGCCCCCTTCCACCAGGCTCACCCGCTGCACGCGTCCTTCGTCGCCCGGATACCGGCGCCGCACATCATCCAGCAGCCGCCGATTGACCTCGTAAATGATCTCCAGGTGTCGCGGCAGCATGATCTCGAACCATCCAGCCGGCCACTTCTCTAACGCTTCCGGCAGCAGCGTGTGGTTGGTATATGCCAGCGTCCTTCGGGTCAGGTCCCAGGCTTCATCCCAG
>DATKNQ010000233.1:0-2056 GCA_035541265.1 Bryobacteraceae bacterium | reverse complement strand
GTCGTTCTGCGGGCCATCCACGTCGAGGCCCAGCGTTTTTCCGTCGAGCGCGAACGAGTGGCAGTTGACGCACGTGGGCAGGCCATCCATCAGCTTCCGGCTGCTGGTCTCGCTCACGTTGCGCAGGCGCCAGGCGATCAGCCCGATGGCGAACGATGGCAGCGGTTTGATCACGCCTTTCACCGTGGGGCTGGGAATCAGCGGCACGTCGCGGTAGAAGATCGGTGCGCCCACGGGATCTTTCGAAGTCTCGATCGAGACGCTGCCACGCGAGACAGTCTGGCCGCGGTCCGTGAGACCGGTGATCGTGATGGTTGCCGAGCCGTTCGCCGGGCGGGTCTTGATCGTCGCCCAGGTCCGCGCGTCGGGGTTCCAGGTGTGGGCAACGGCTTCTTCCGGCGTCAACTTGGGTGGCACGGCGCCCACGCAGCGCGGATCGATTTCTCCGGGCTGCATGCGTTCGCCGGCGGATTGCATGCGGAGGCGCGCGCCGCCCGCGCGAAATTCCACGCTGATCGCCCAGTGCGTGGCGGCGGGATTGGGGTCGCGCCAAAGGAACGTGGGAGGCGCGAAATCGGGAGGAAACACCGTTCCGTCTTTCGGGTAATCCACCAGGATGGATTGCGGACCGGCGGCGGCTGCCGCAGTCAGGCAGAGCAAGCAGATAATCGGCCCTTTAAACACTGCAACATCATTTTACCTTGCTTGCCGTGGATGTTTGGCTCGGGTTTCTGCGCCCCCAGAAGATGTCGTAGTCGCCCACTTCGGCGGAATGCGCGTAAAGCTGCCGAAGCCCCAACTTGTCAATCCGGATGTCATCGTCGGAGATCTCGATGACGTCGTACACGCCGGCCCGCATCTTCTTCTCGAGTTCGGCACCCGAAATCACGTGGAACAGCGCCGCCGTGGCGGCCGGAAAACTGAGCTTGTGCGAATCGGCCAATTCCATGCCCGAAGGCGGCGCGTGCCGCGAGGCGAAATACACCAGCTCGTCGGCGAACACAACATCTTTAGGTTGCGCCACCTGATTCACCTTGGCGGCCACTTCCTGGATGTCGTGCCAGTTCGTGCTGTCGTGCGCGTCGAACAGCACTTTGCCCAGGCAGAGGCAGGCCAGCACGCAAACGAGCATGGCAGGCCAGAACGGACGATCCGGCGCGGCCAGGCGTGACCCGCTCCAATAAATCCCCGCGCAGGCAAGGATCGCAAGAAACGGTACGGCCAGGAGGTAATACCGCGTGAACGTAGGCACGGCGGTCGAGATGTGCAGGATCAGCGCTGCCGACAGCCAGCCGCATAAGTAAAACTCGCGGCGTGCGGCGCGCTCCCACGCGCTGTGCTTCCAGACGCATGCCAGGCCCGCGATGGCCAACAGCCCCAGCATGAGCGCCTGCGGCGAACCGAGCCACGCTGTCCATTCGTCGATGTTGTGCTGCCATGCGCCTTCCCACTGCACCTGGCGGTAGAGCATGTGGTATTGAAGAACGTTGAATATGGTCTGACGCGGCCCTTGTAGGAAGAGCCAGCCGAGCGGCCAAAACGGAATCACGCCGCAGGCCACGAACGCCGCGGCTTTGGTCCAGCGATTTCCCGCGCGGCTGCAGACGATCATCCAGATGAGTAGCACGGGCGCCACCGGCGCGGTGAGCAGGGAAGCATTGGCCGCGGTGCAGGCGAGCAGGCCCGCGCCCGCCGCGAACGCCAGTTCCGTACGGCCGGCGGCCGTGATCGCGCACAGGAACGCAGCTACGACCAGGAACAGGCATAGGCCGTAGGCCTGTCCGATGGTGCCGAATTCGAAGACCACGACGTTGAGGCCCGTCAGGAGCACGCTCGAAACGCCGGCGGCTGTGCGCCAGTTGGCAGCCGGGAATCGCCGCCATGCGTAAAGGCCCGTCAGCAGCGTGGCAAGTGAGATCATGACCGCCCCGACGGCGTGCGCGGTGCGCCACGTGTCGCCGAAAACGCGGAACCATCCGGCGTTCCAGTAAGTGTTCAGCGGCGTCTGGGGGAAACAGAAGTCGATGTAGGGCCGCAGGCCGCGATCGATCAGTTG
>DATKNQ010000232.1:0-16585 GCA_035541265.1 Bryobacteraceae bacterium | reverse complement strand
GCGCAAACTCGCGCCAGAAGTCGCCCCGCGCGACGATCAGGTACACCCAGGCTACCAAGCCGAAAGCGGCCGCGAAGGTCAGCGCAAGATTCACAGCATCATCTTATTCGAATGCGTGACTTGCAGCGGCGGCTTTCGTAGAGTGTGGTGTGCGACCCGGAACGCCGGCCGGGTGAGTTGCGCCCCACAATCATGTTGGTCTCCGCGCGTTTACTGCCCTACGGCAAATTCTTTGGTGCGCCTGGAATATCCCGTGAAGTTCCGGGCTTCTCCATCGCCATACATGCAGACGCGTCTCTGGTGCTGCTGCTCGAAGGCACATATATCTCGTCGGCCGCCGATGCCGGTTCCGAGAGCGGACCCTTCACGTTAATCTACAATCCGCCGCGCACAACGCATCGCGACCGGTTCAAATCGGTAGACGGCACCTTCCTCGCCCTGTCTGTTTCCCGCGAGGCCTTCCGTTCGGCCGCGGATTGGACATCGTTCCCACGCCTGGCGCAGACCTTTACCTCACGCGATGTCGTTTCGCGTTTATACGGCTGAGGACAACGGCGGCAGTTTGTAATCGTTGTTCCGGACCTCGATCTTGTCGTCGGAATCAACGGCGGCAACGATGTCGAATTGAACCACCCGAAGGACGTTGGAATCGAGAACCCGATCCGAGATTCCGGCGTCTTCGCGTTATACTCAATCCGATGATCGGATCTGAAATAACGCGCCGCGCGTTCGCCGGAGCAATAGCGGCGTGTGGACTCTCCGCCGCGGACGAGGGCTGGGTGGAGCTGTTTGACGGGCGCAGCCTGGCCGGATGGCGGCCGGGCGAAAATCGGAGTTCCTGGAAGGTGGCGGACGGACAACTGGTAGCCGGCGGCCCCCGCTCGCACCTGTTCTATACAGGGCCGGCGCGCGGCGCCGATTTCCGTAACTTCGAACTCGCGGTGGAGGCGCTGGCGCCCCCTGCGTGTTACTCGGGAATCTATTTCCACACGGCCTACCAGGAGCGTGGTTATCCGTCGAAGGGCTTCGAGATTCAGATCAACAACGGCGCCGCGGGCGCGGGGGGGTACCGCGAGCATACCAAGACAGGGTCGCTCTATGGAGTGCGCAACGTCTACAAACAGTTTGTGCCGGACGATCGGTGGTTCACGATTCAAGCCGCCGTGCGCGGCAAGAATGTACAGATCCGCCTGAACGGCATGCGGGTGGTGGATTACACGGAGCCGGAGCCGCCCGTAATCCCGGACAGACCGGACAAGGGTCCGGTTCTGGACCATGGCACGTTTGCCCTGCAGTGTCACGAGGGTTCGAAAGCGCGATTCCGCAGCGTGCGGGTCCGTCCGCTGCCGGACGACGTGCGCACGCCGGGCGGCCCCGCGCCGGCCCCGGACGCGATGTTCCGGCAGATCATCAATCTGGGGCGCAGCAACATTCCCCTGGAGGATCTGCACGTCCATCTGAAAACCGGCTTGACCATCGAGCAGGCCATCGCGAAGTCGCAGCGCGATGGCATCCAGTACGGCATCGCGGCGAATTGCGGCGTGGGAAATCCAGTGCAAAACGACCGGCAGGCCATGGCGTACATCGATAGCCTGAGGGGCCGGCCGTGCTACGTAGCCATGCAGGCGGAAGGACGCGAGTGGACGAAGATGTTCTCGCGCAGCGCAGCCGCGCAATTCGACTACATCTTTACCGACTCCATGACGTGGACCGACAATCGCGGCAAGCGTATGCGGCTCTGGATTCCCAGCGAAGTGGGGACGATCGCGGATCCGCAGGAGTTCATGGACACGCTCGTGGAACGGACGGTAGGCATCCTGGAGCATGAGCCGGTCGATATCTATGTCAATCCCACGTTCCTGCCGGATGTGCTGGCCACCGGCTACGAGCAGCTCTGGACCGCGGAACGGCGCGCGAAGGTGATCGAGGCCGCTGTGCGCAACGGCGTGGCGATCGAGATCAACAACCGCTACAAGCTGCCCAGCGCTTCGTTCATTCGCACGGCGAAAGCAGCCGGCGCGAAATTCACGTTCGGCACGAATAATGGCGGCCCCGAAGATCTGGGGCGGTGCGAGTACGGCCTGCGGATGGTCGAGGAGTGCCGGATGGCGTGGCAGGACTTCTTCGTTCCGCTGGAAGGGCCCAAGGCTATCGAGCGCAAGGGAGACGCGCTGCGCGGCTAGTATCGCCGGGGGCCGCCGCAGGCCGAGGGACCGTATCCGGTTCCGCCCCGAAATCTTAATTCTCGCCGAATTCCGGCCCGAATAATCTGCATTCTCCCTACCCTCTGGCGCGTAATACTATTTGAGCGGACTTTTATGCGGCTGGCGGCGTTGATCCTCGTTTCGCCCTTCATTTCCCTGGCATTCGCCCAAGAACCGACCGTAGACCAGATCATGGCGCGCGTCGCCGCCAATCAGGCGCGCGCGCAGGAGATGCGGCAGGCTTACGTCTACAACCAGAAGGTCGTAGCGCGGTTTACGCGCACCAGCGGCAAGTTGGCCCGCGAGGAGAAGCTGGAGTTCGTGGTCGCCCCCGGCCCGACCGGCGTCGAAAAGAAACTGGCGCACTTCGAAGGCAGAGTCGCCCGGCACGGGCAACTGATCGCCTACAACGAGCCTGGAAAAGAGATGAAAGACCTGGATATCGATGGCGATCTGATCCGTGACATGGTCAACGACACGACCGCGGATAAGGATTCCAAGGATGGCATCGCGCACGATCTTTTCCCTCTGACCGCCAACGAGCAGGAGAAATACATATTCACCCTCGATGGCCGCGAGAACTACCGCGACCGAGCGGTCTATCGGATCAGCTTCCGGCCAAAACCCCACACGGACGATGCGGAGTGGAAAGGGGAAGCCCTGATCGACATGGCCGAGGATCAGCCGGTGGTGGTCACCACCAGCCTTGCGGCACACATTCCGGTGGCGGTGAAGGTTTTGCTCGGCACGGACATCAAGGGTCTGGGCTTTTCGGTCGCTTATCAGAAATTCCACGATGGCCTGTGGTTCCCGGTCAGCTACGGCGGCGAGTTTCATGTCCGCGCGGTGTTCTTCTACGCGCGGAACATGTCGATCTCGATGGTCAATAGCGGCTTTACGCGTGCGAATGTGTCGAGCAAAATCGCGTACGATACTGGTGAGAAGTGACTGTCTTGGAGATGCCGGAGCAGGTGCGGCCCACCGCGGCGGGATGGAATTTCGAGAGCCTCGTGCGGCAGCATCAGTCGATGGTCTTCAGCATCGTCTGGCACATTCTGCGCGACCGCCCGGTAGCCGAAGAACTGGCGCAGGACGTATTCTTGTCGCTGCACCAGCATCTGGGTGAGCTGGAATCGCCGGAGCACGTGCAGTTTTGGCTGCGCAAAGTGGCCAGCAATCGCGCGTTGGATGTGGCTCGCAGGCGTTTGCGCCGGCCGATGGTGAGCCTGGAAAACGCGCCGGAGCCTGTATCGGTGAGCGATCCGGGTGATCCCATGTTGGGCACGGCATTGCAGAAACTGGTCGCAGCGCTGCCGGAGAAGGCGCGCGCGATCGTGGTACTGCGCTACCAGGAGGATTTGGATCCGGCCGAAATTGCCAGGGTCCTGGGCATCCCGGTAGGCACGGTAAAGAGCCAGTTACAGCGCGCGCTCGGGTTATTGCGCCAAAAGCTGGCTCGCAGCCTTGGGGAGATCGGTATATGAATCTGGATGATGAATTGAGGTCGGCACTGCAGCGGCAGGAGCCACCGCCGGACTTTGCGGAGCGGGTTATGGCGCGCGTGGCCGCCGCACCCCCACGGCAGGCGCCGCGGCCGTGGTTCCGCCTTCCGGCGACCAGGTGGGCTATGGCCATGGCCGCCACTGTGCTCCTGGCCGTGGGCTGTCTCGAGTATCGCCGCTATGAGGGCGAGCGGGCCAAATCCCAGGTCTTGCTGGCCGTGCGGATCGCCGCCAGCAAATTGAACAAGGCGCAGCGGAAAGTGCAGATGATCTCGCATCGGAGCAATTCATGAAAGCCGCCGCGTGCCTGATCGCCTGCGTGCTGCTGGCCGTTCCCGCTTCAGCCCAGGAGGTGAAGTGGAATTTCGATAAGCTGGCCGCCAAGGCATCGGACACGGTGGATGTTTCACTGAGCGGTGGACTGCTGCGCCTGGCCACTAAGTTCCTTTCCGACGACGATAAGGACGAAGCGCAGGTGAAGAAACTGGTAGGCGGCTTGAAGGGTATTTACGTGAAGAGCTTCGAATTCAAGAAGCCCGGCGAGTACACCGCCGCCGACCTGGAATCCTTTCGCGCGCCCTTGCGCAGTCCGGACTGGGAGCGCATCGTGGGAGTCCACAGCACGGAAGAGGGAGAAACTGTCGAGGTCTACGTTAAAAACGCAGGCAAAACCATTAGCGGATTGGCCATTATCGCCAGCGAACCGAAGGAACTGACCCTGGTCAACATCGTCGGACCGATTGACCTGGATAGCCTCAGCCAACTCGGCGGACACTTCGGGATACCCGAGGTCGAGACGGAAAAGAAGAAGTAACCACAGAGGGACCCGGATTCACACAGATAGCAACCGGACGCCCCGGTCCGGCGTCCCTTGCATTGTCGGACTTGCTTTTATCTGTGTTCATCTGTGGTTCCATGCCTTTCCACGGTAGAATGGTATTTGTGCCGCGTTTCGCTGTTCCAGCGGTATTCCTCGCCGCCGCCGCTTTGCACGCTCAGACTGCGTTCTTTCCCCTGAAGGACATCCGGCCCGGTATGCATGGCGTCGGCAAGACGGTTTTCTCGGGCACCCGCATCGATGAGTTCCAGGTGGAAGTGCTGGGTGTACTTGAAAACGTCGGACCCAAGCAGAATCTGATACTGGCGAAGCTGTCCGGAGGGCCGCTGGCTGAGACCGGCGTGCTGCAGGGCATGAGCGGCAGTCCGGTGTACATCGATGGCAAACTGGCCGGCGCGGTGGCGCTGGCGTTTTCGTTCGCCAAAGAAGCGATCACCGGTATCCGGCCGATCGAGGAGATGGTGCGGGTCACCGAAGCTGGAGGCGGTCTGCCGCCGCGGCAGGTCGCGCGAAGCGAAGTTTCACTGGGATCGCTGCTGGCCTCGAACGACCTGACGCGTTTGTTCCCCGGCCGCGCGGAATTGCCGCTGGGCAACGCCAAGCTGCTCGATATCGCCACGCCGGTCTCATTTGCCGGATTCTCGCGCGCCACTATCGATCAGTTCGCGCCGCAGCTTCGCGCCTTGGGATTGGAACCGGCGCAAGGCCTGGCAGCGGGCGGACCGTCCAGCATGCGCATGGGCGATCCATCCACGCTGCAGCCTGGGTCGATGATCAGCGTCGAACTCATGACCGGGGATCTCAACGTGGGCGCCGACGGCACCATTACGTACATCGACGGCAAACGGATCTACGCATTCGGACACCGGTTCCTGGCGGTGGGCTCGACGGCTCTGCCATTTGCCCGCGCCGAGGTGCTGGCGGTGATGCCGGTGCTGTCCGCTTCATTCAAGATTTCCGCGCCGAAAGAGATGATGGGTGCCATTTTGCAGGATCGCAACACCGCCATCGCCGGCGAGATCGGGCGGGCGGCTTCTATGGCGCCGGTGTCGATTTCGGTTTCGCGCGCCGGGCGCCGCCTGGATACCTATCGGATGGAGATGGTGGACGATCCGTTTCTGTCGCCCTTGCTGGTGCAAATGGCGATATTCAACACCATCGATACGACCGAGCGTACGGTGGGCGCGTCCAGCTTCCGGGTGACCGGCGAGATCGAACTCAAAGGCGCGCCGGCGCCGCTCAAAGTGAATAACATGTACGCCTCCGACACCGGCTCGGCCACCATCGCCTCGCTTTCGACCGCCATTCCTCTGGCCTACGTGCTGCAGGGCGGATTCGACGGGCTGGCGGTGAAACGGGTAGATCTGAATATCGAGTCTTTCGACGCCAAGAAGGAATTCCAGATCGACAGCGTGTACGCCGGGCGGCGGGAAGTCCGGGCGGGAGATAAGGTCGAACTGACGACCACCCTGGTCGGTGAGAACGGCGCCGAACTAGCGCGCAAGATTGAATACCAAGTGCCGCGCAGCATGACTCCCGGTCCCCTGTATTTCACGGTCGCCGACGGCATCACCACCAACCTCACCGAGTTCCGCCAGATCATCGGGGCGCAACCGAAGTCGGTCTCGCAGTTGATTTCCACGGTGAACAGCCTGCGCGCCAATACCAAGGCTTATGTGCGCGTATGGCGCCCCGATCCGGCGTTCCAGCTCGAAGGCGAGGATTTTCCCGATCCGCCGCCCTCGGTCGCCATGATTCTGGCCAATTCGCAAAGCTCGCTCGGCAGCATCACGCAGACCCGCAATTCGAAGATCGCGGAACTGGAGATCAGCGCCGGCGACAACGTGATCAATGGCTCGAAGACCATACTCGTGGAAGTGAAGGAATGATGCTCTTTAGCCCGCTCGGCCGCGCCGCGGCCGCAACTCTTCTGATCGCTTCCGCCGCGTTCGCCTCCGCCACCACGGCCTGGGAAATGAACAGCTACCAGGATTTCATCCGGGGCCAGTTCTCCGGCGTCTCGCTCAGCCGGGAAGGCCGCCTGACGCTGGCGCCCAAAGTGGATACGCTGTTCTCCTCCGGGCAGGCGGTAGTGTGGAGCGTGGCCGAAGGTGCGCACGGTGTGCTGTACGTCGCTACGGGCCACCGCGGGCGCGTCTACCAGTTGGATCCCTCGGGCAAGAGTTCGCTGCTGTGGACCGCGGAAGAGCCTGAAGTTTTTGCGGTCGCCACCGATCGGAACGGCGTCCTCTACGCCGGCACCTCTCCAGACGGGAAGGTCTACCGCATCGAGAACGGCAAGGCCACCGAATACTTCGCGCCCAAGACCCGCTACATCTGGTCGCTGGCCACGGGACCCGACGGCGCCCTTTTTGTCGGCACGGGCGATCAAGGCAGAATCTATCGCGTCACTTCGGCGGGCTATGGAGAGCTGTATTACGATACCGGCCAGACGCACGTGACCGGTTTGGCGATCGATCCGCAAGGACGGCTGCTGGCGGGTACCGAGCCGAACGGCATCTTGTACCGCATTCCGGCGAAGGACAAAGCCTTCGTACTGTACGATGCCAGCTTGCCGGAGATCCGCGCGATCGTTCCTCAACCGGACGGGACCGTGTACGTCGCCGCTCTGGGCGGTTCGCTCGCCAAGCGCGCACAGGCTGCCACGCAGGCCGCGCAATCCGCCACCGGCAGCGGGACGGTGCCCTCCGTGTCGACATCGATCACGGTGGAAGCGCAGAACACGCAGCCCGGCGCCGAACTGAAACCACCCACCGACACGGCGAAACAGGCGCAGCCGGCACCGGCGCCGCAGGTCAGCACGCAGTTTACCCCGGCGGTGGACACCAGCGGCGTGGATCGTTCGGCAATTTACAGAATCAATCCGGACAACAGCGTCGAAACCCTGTGGAGTTCCAAAGAAGAGGACGTCTACGACCTGCTGGCGCTACCGAACCAACTCCTATTCTCGACCGACAGCTACGGCCGCATCTACGGCCTTTCGCGCGACCGCCGGATCACGCTGGTGCTCCAAACCAATGAGGGCGAGGCCACACGGCTGCTGCCGGCCGATGGCGCCGTGTTGGTGGCGACCGGCGATATGGGGCGCGTCTATCGTCTCGGCGAAAGCCCCGGCGTTTCCGGTTCGTATGAATCGCCCGTGCACGACGCGGGCACTATCGCGCGCTGGGGGAGCCTGAGCTGGCGCGCCGAAATGTTGCCTTCGACGGCGCTTGATTTCCGCACGCGGTCGGGTAATTCGTCGAAGCCGGACAAGACCTGGAGCGACTGGTCCGAGCCGCTGAACGGTGCGGCGGCTTCCAGAATTACCAGCCCGAATGCGCGGTATATCCAATGGAAGGCGGAATTCTCGAGCGCGGGCGGCATTACCCCGATCCTCGATAGCGTGGCACTGGCCTATCTGCCGCAGAATTCGCCGCCGGTGGTGCACAGCATCAATGTGATGCTGCAGATGTCCCCGGTCTCGGCGGCGCGCGCGGTGCAGCAACAAGCCATCTCGCCGTACACGGTGACGGTCACCGATACGGGCGACACCAGTTCATCCACGCCCGCCGGCACGCCCACGCAAACGCTATCGCGCGCGGCGGCGCAGCAGATCACCATCAGTTGGCAAGCGGACGATCCGGACGGCGACCGCCTGGTTTATACGCTGTATTTCCGCGCGGATGATGAACGCCGCTGGATGGTGCTGAAAGACGATCTGCACGATAATGCTTTCACCTTCGACAGCGACGTGCTGGCCGACGGCAAATACTACTTCCGCGTCCTCGCCTCCGACCGGGAGGTGAATCCGCCGGCCACGGCTCGCGAATCCGAACTCACCAGCGCTCCCGTCATGATCGATAACACGCCGCCGATGGTCACCATTGGCACGGTGCGGCATGCGGGAAGCACCGCCCGGATCGAATTCGACGCGCACGACGCCGCCTCGCCCTTGCGCCGCTGCGAGTATTCTCTGGATGCCACCGGTTGGGTGCCGCTCGAAGCCGCCGACGGAGTGATCGACTCGCAGCAGGAGCAGTTCGTGCTGTCGCTCGATAAACTGGCGCCCGGTGAACACCTAGTGGTGATCCGCGTGCTCGATAGCGCCAACAACGCCGGGTTGGCGAAGGTCGTGCTGCGGTAGCCTAACGGCCAATAAAGACTCCCACCGCGGACGGCTGCACGTCCAGCCGCTCGATCCGGTGACCCAATGCGAAAGGCTGGCCGATCTTGGCCTGCGGATACGCCGGCAGCAGATAACTGTTGACCAGAAAATCGAGCATGCGGCCTTCGATGACTACCCCTGAAATCTCCACGCTCTGCAGGTCCACCCTGGCCGTCCCGCCTGAGGAGCGGACGCGGGCGGTTATGGTTACGGGCCGTTCACCGTCCAGCAGGTAGCCCATCAGCAGGCCGGGCGGCCTGCCTTCCGCCCGCCGCAACCTGCCGAAATCGATGAGCGCGGAAGCTGTTGCCGTGCCGGGACCGAGATCCACGCGCGCACTGCGCACGCCGTCCGGCGCCACGCTGGACATCTCGTGCCGGGCGTAAGCGTTGATTTCAGCCTGGGTCAGCACCACGCGCGATCCGGGCCGCAGACGATCCTGCTCGATCAGCGCAAACTTGCGCATGAAGGCTTCGTAGTCGGACGGTGCGGCGGGGCAGAGTGGGGCTGCAAGCGCCAACAGGGCCAGGAAGGCGCGGCGATCCATACCTCACCTGACGCGTCACCCGGTCGATACGTTGCCCGCCGTGCGGGGGAAGGGACCCACCTCGCTGTGGAAATCTGCGCAGCAGGGGCGCGGGACTTCTGCCCTCTTGTACCGTTCAGCTTTGAATCCATGCAGATACGGCGTGGCGCGCCGCGTGCACCGGCGGAATCCCGGAAGTGATGTCCATGACTACGTTCAGTCTGGTAGCCGGTGCCGCAGTCCTCGTGGGACTGCTCGTGGTATTCGGAAGGGTCTTCGGGCGGGTTTACCTGAAGTACCGCGGCGATCGCGTGATCACCTGTCCCGAAAACCGGAAGCCGGCCGGCGTCCAACTCGACGCCATGCACGTGCTGGTCAGCACGATCGAGGGCAAGCCCGATATGCGGCTGAAGAGTTGCTCCCGTTGGCCCGAGCGCCAGGATTGCGGCCAGGAGTGCCTGCGGGAGATCGAAGCCGCGCCGGAAGGTTGCCTGGTCCGCCACATTCTGACCCAATGGTACGCGGGCAAGAACTGCGTCTTGTGCGGCAAACCCGTCGGCGAAATCGAGTGGGCCGATCACAAGCCGGCGCTGATGAGTCCGCAACATACCACGGTTCAGTGGCACGACGTCCCGGCCGAGAGCGTGCCCGAGGTGCTCGCCACGCACCAGCCGGTGTGCTGGAATTGCCACATCGTCAACAGCGTGATGCGGCAGCATCCGGAATTGATTACGGAGCGGTCGCGGCCCCTCTAGATTGAGCAAGGCCGATCAGAGACCTCGGCCCAAGTATTCCATATGAGAGTTTGGAGTCTTATTATTCCCTATCTAGTGAAGAGTCATGTCTCGCCTGACGCCATCCATGCTGCTGATGTTATCAGCGGTGGCGCTTTCCAGCCGAACCGTTGACGAAACCGGTTTCGGCGGTGATATTACCATCTACACCCGATTCCTTCAGTCCGCATCCGCTACATCCATCGAGTACATGAAGGCTGAGTTGCACGCGGTACTGCCCTCCTTACGCTTCGAATGGCGCGCCCTGGATGCCGCCGACGGCACGGAGGTTGTAGATCAACTGATGGTGGTGAAGTTCACGGGTGCGTGCAACAGCGACGTGCCCGTGCCCCCGGCAGCGCCTTCGGGAGCTCTGGGGTGGACCTACGTGACGGGCGGCGAGGTGCTGCCCTTCGCGAACGTGGATTGCGACAAGATCCGCGAGCTGTTAGGACCGCACCTGGCGGGCGCGTCGCCGCTCGCACGGGGACGGATACTCGGCCGCGCCATGGCGCGCGTCTTGGCGCACGAGTTGTATCACTTCCTGACCAAAGCCACCGGCCATGCGTCACAGGGGCTGGCCAAGCCTTTTTACTCGGGCGGGGACCTGGCATCAGAGCATTTTGTCTTTGAAGATGCGCAGTTGGACCAGATCCGCCAGAGTTGCACGCGCGGAACGCACGGCGACTAAGCCGGCTACAGGAGAGCCACTCCGATAGCCAACGTGATTACTGTCACCGGGATGCCGGTCTTGGCGTATTCCCAGAAGGAGATGCGCACTTCTGGGCGGGCACGCTCGATCACGATCAAATTGGCCACCGACCCCAGAATCGTCAGATTGCCGGCCAGCGTAGAAGACATCGCCAGCACCAGCCAGGCGCGATGCGAATCGGCCAGGCGGGCCACCACCGGCTTGAAGACCAGCACCGCCGGAACGTTACTGACGATATTGGACAACGCCGCCGAGCAGGCGGTCAGCATGGAGGTGCGCTCCAGGTGAAAGCGCGTGGCTCCCGCTACCAGGCCGGCTGAAAGCGGCGTGCGATCCACCGCCGCCACCACGATAAACAGCCCCACGAACATAACGAGCAGTGGCCAGTCGATCTCCCGGTAGACCTTTTCCGGCCCGACGCGGCGCGTGATCAGCAGCAACGTGCCTGCGATCAGCGCTACCTCGGAGACCGGAGAGCCGGCGAAGAAGAACACAATCATGGCCCCCGATACCAGCAGCGATTTCCAGAGCAGAGGCCGGTCTACACGAACCGCCTTCCGGTCGAGGGCCATGGGCTGCTCCTCGAGGAATTCGCTGCGATAGACGGCTATCAGCACTGCCGGCACGACGAGCAGGCTCACGGCCGCTACCGGCGCCAGCCCCGCCGAGAATGCCCGATAGCCAATCCCCGAAAAGCTCCCGATCATCATGTTCTGCGGATTGCCGGTAATGGTCGCCACGCTGCCGATATTCGCAGCCATGGCGACTGCTAGCAGGTACGGCACGGGATTGCGGCGCAGCCGGCGGGCGATCTCGAGCACCAGGGGCGTCAGCACCAGGCACATGGTGTCGTTCACGAAGAACGCCGAGAAGAAGCCCGATACGCAGACGATCGCGGTCAGCAGGACGACCGGCCGGTGCGCATGCTCCACCACCCACGCGCTTACCAGCGTGAAGAAGCCCGAAAGGCGCAGGTTGGCAATCACGATCATCATGCCGAACAGCAGAATAATGGTGTTGTAATCGATGGCGGCGTAGGCCTGTCCGATAGAGATCGACTTCGAGGCGATCATCAGGGTGGCGCCGATAATGGCTACCCCAGTGCGGTCGACACGCAAACCCGGCAGGCGGCCGATGGCCAGTGCCAGGTAAGTTACGAGGAAGATAATTAGGGCAAGCAAGGGTCCTGAGTTATCTTAACAGCGGTAAGACGCGGGGTTAAGAATAGGGGAGGCCGAACGATGAGGTTCCGCACGTTCTTCCTTCTATGCTTGCCAGTTGCAGTGGCTTTGGCACAAAAGACGGCTCCGCCATCTCCTTCCGGCCTGCATTGCAAACCTCATCATAGGCGGCAGAAGCTGCTCACGTTGCGGCTGAAGGACCCGGCACCGGAGAGCTTAGGTTCCGGGATCCGTCTCAAGTCGAGCTTCGACGTGAAGATCGGCAGCTCTGTCGTGCGGGTCGTGGTGCGCGATAGCGAAGGCCAGATGATAGCTACCGGCAATGCGGCCATCGAGATTCAATGAGCCGTCAGAAGCTCAACAGAAGATGCCAGATGTATAAGTAGGCGAAGCCTTCGATTTCGTCCCAGACGCGGCGGACTAGTGCGGCGTCGCCGCAGATCGCGGGCATTTCTTTCAGTTTGTCTTCGAATAAAAAGCAGACGCCAGGGTGGCTCGCCGCTGCTGCAACCCACGCCGGCGCGCCGGGCGTCGTGACTGGCAGCGCATCTGGCGCCGCGCCCGAAGGCGCTGAGAGGCTCCGATAGACGCCAAACTCGCGCGTTGCCTCGGTCATGGCCCTCAGATTTTCGATGCTGGCGTCGTTCTGAATGATGGCACTGGCATCCATAATGTAACCGCCTTCCGCGCCCACCGATTCGATCAGCTTCCGCGCCTGCACCCTCACTTCCTCGGGCTGGCCAAACGCCAGGAGCGCATTCGGGACGCCGCCGCTCAAGCAGAACTTCGGGCCGAGTATCCTGTGCGCCAACGCCGGATCGGTGCGATCCATGTGGAAGACGATGCTGCCTGCCGGCAGTTCGGCAAAGCGCTCCAGGTGCGCGTCCCATTTGCCCTCGGCATAAAACAGGACTTGATTTCCCTGCGCCCAGAGCGCGTCCACGATTGGCCGCAGCGTCGGCCAGTAGATCGTTTCGAAGTGCTGCCGGGAGATAAACGGCACGCACCCGCGATGCATCCAGATCGGGATGGGGACCTGCTTCTCCGGATCAGCGCCTGTCAGCGCGAGATAGCCCAAATGCGGCATTAATGCCTGGCAGGCCGCCAGTACCTTCTCCGGGATCTCCATTAGGTCGAAGGCCAGCGCCACATAGCCGCGGAGCTTGTCGCCCAGGATATCGAGCGGCGCCTTCAGCATTCCGCAGATGGCCGATACCGTGCCGCACTCCTTCCGCATGCGCTCGATCTGCGGTCCGAAGGCGTGGAAGTAATCGAGCATGGCCATGCCGCCCTTTACGAACGAGAGATTGTTGCGGTAGGAAACGGGCCGTCCCTTGGCGTTGACCTCGCCCGAAACGCGCGGCAGCCAGACCTCGTACAGAAATCGCGTGGGATCGGCGATCAGCTCATCGTACTCCTCGCGCTTCATGAAAGCGCCGGATTCCGGCGGCTCGCGGTATTGGAAGGCCACGTCCGGCCCGACATCCACTCCCGGAATACCGTAATAGCGCAGCCCCGCGGCCTGCGTCAGGCCGGTCCAGACGTAGACCATGTTGGGCACGGCCGCATCCCAATCGAAATCGTGGCAGCAGCGGAGCACCGCGTCGAAGGCCTTGCGGTAATCGTGGGTCACTTCCTGGCAGGTGAAGCCGGCGTACTTGGCCGTGACCTCGGCAGCCAGCGGCCGGAGGGGCACGCGATCCGCTTGTCCGTTGCGCATCGCGATGCGGTAGCGCGTCAGCCGTTGCTGGTAACGCGCTTCCTGATCGATGTCCATAGAGGATTCTTCCGCCAGTGTAGCTGCTATCACAAGCGCCGGTAATAAAATCGGCGCTTGTGGTTTGTTTGGCTTAGGCGCCAGAATGGCGCGCGGCCGCAGCCGCCTGCGTGCATTGGCTATCTACAATCGAATCGGAGGCGCGCATGCAGAAACTTCGCAAGAACGCCAAGGTGGCAACCAGCGCACTGGAGCGGAAGCTCGACAAGATGCTGACACATATCGATGCGGACGAGTTCACGCGACTGCTCAACGATCTGCGCGCCCACTATCTGCCGGAAACCAGCTTCGAAGAGCGCACCGCGGCGCGGCTGGCCACGCTCGCGTGCCGCCTGCAGGCCTGTCTGCCGATGGAAACCCTGGTACTGCGCGAGGGTATGAAGAAGTTGCGCCGGTCCGGCGACACGCACGACCGGGCCCTGACGCGTGCTTACCTGCGCGACCTCGAAGGTCCCAACCTGCTCTCGAAGCTGGCGCGATATCAGACCACCCTGGAGGCCGAGTACAGCCAGTCGGTGCGCATCCTGGAGAGCTGCACGCGCGATCGCAGGCGCGCCGCCCGGGCCGCCGAAGCCCAATTGGCGAAGCTCCAGCCTTGCACTTCCGTTGTACAATAGATGCGTGCCTGGCTGCCCCGCAATCTGCCGTCCTGCCTTGTTCGGTTCCGACTAGGACCTCCCCGGTTTTCTCCTTTTCATTAGCTGGAAATTGAGTTGTAAGGAGGTTTGCGTACGATGAAGACCATGGATGCGATCCGGGAAGATCTGCCGCACCTGGTAAGTGCCCTGCCTGGCCCGCGCGCGCAGCAGGTGATCGCGCGCGATCATCAGTTTGTTTCCCCCTCTTATACGCGCGGCTATCCGTTGGTGGCGAGCCATGGGCGCGGTGCGATGGTCGAGGACGTGGACGGCAACCGCTTTTTGGATTTCAACGCCGGCATTGCGGTAGTTGCTACGGGGCATTGCCATCCGCGCGTCGTGGAGGCCATCCGCGAACAGGCGGGCCGGCTGATCCACATGTCCGGCACCGATTTCTATTACGAGTCGCTGGTGGACCTGGCCGAAAAGCTCGGCGCGCTCTCGCCAGGTGGCTTCGAACGGCGAATTTCGTTCTGTAATTCGGGCGCGGAGGCCGTCGAAGGCGCCATGAAACTGGCGCGCTATGCGACTGGCCGCGACAAGTTCATCGCCTTTCTGGGTGCCTTTCACGGACGCACCATGGGCGCACTGTCGCTGACTGCGCGAAAGGCGGTGCAGCGCCGCGGCTTCGGACCGCTGGTGCCGGGCGTGGTGCATGCGCCGTATCCCAATTGCTACCGCTGCCCGTTCGGCCAGACGCCCGCCAACTGCGCGGTCGAATGCGCGAAGTTCATCGAAGACACGCTGCTGAAGACCATCGCCCCGGCCGAGGAAGTGGCCGCCGTCGCGATCGAGCCGGTGCAGGGCGAAGGCGGCTACATCGTGCCGCCGCAGAAATTCTTCGACGAACTGGTGCGCATCACTGAACAGCACGGCATTCTGCTGGTGTGCGACGAAGTACAAAGCGGCATGGGTCGCACTGGCAAAATGTGGGCGTCGGAACACTTCGGTCTCGCGCCAGATATTCTGACGGTGGCCAAAGGGGTCGCGAGCGGTCTGCCGCTCGGCGCGACGGTGGCGCGCGCGGACCTGATGAACTGGACGCCCGGCGCGCATGCCTCCACCTTCGGCGGTAATCCGGTGGCCTGCGCGGCGGCGCTCACGACCATCGAACTGCTGGAGCAGGAGCTGGTCGACAACGCCGCACGCATGGGCGCGCATATGATGGTGCGCATGCGGGAATGGCCAGCGCGTTTCCCGATCGTCGGCGACGTACGCGGCCTTGGGCTGATGCTGGGCGTCGAGTTGGTGCGCGATCAGCAATCGAAGACCAAAGCGCCGGAACTGCGCGACCGCGTGGTGTCGCTGGCCTTCGAGCGCGGCTTGCTCATCCTGGGCGCGGGCGACAATACGCTACGGCTGAGTCCGCCGCTCATCATCTCGCGCGATCAATGCGATTTCGCGCTGAACACTATTGAAGAGTGCCTGGCGCAGGCGATGCGCGAAAACTGACTGATTCGCCGGGCCACCCGGAAAGTCCCGGTCGGCGCTGCGTCCACCTGGTCCAAGTCATCGCCGTAGCTTCACAACCGGTTCAGCCAGGGCCAGCCGGGCCGTGGCTTTGCGCGCCTCCTGTTTCGTAAGGTGCAGGCTCCGCTGCGACATCTCTTCGGCGTCCTTGCGGTTCCAGGCGGCCCGCATCAGCCCAGAGTTGGAGTGTCCGGGTCCTAAAAGGCAGTGGCCGGCCTCGTGCGCCACCGCATATCCCAGCAGAAGGTCGAATGGCATCCCGAACTCCGCCGCCTGGGTGCGCACTGCCGGCACGGAGACGCTGGCGAACTGCCCACCGTCCGCGGTGGCCAGCGTGCGGCCCAGATGTTCTACCCGGCCGCCGTTGGAACTGGGGAGCCCGCCTGCATCGAGCCGCATTACGATTTGGTTGGACTGCAGCTCTGTTTCGCACGCGGCTGCTGGTGTCACGGCCAGCGCCCCGCGGCAGTGGACCCAGACGACCTGAATGCCTGAGTCGGCTAACGCCAAACCGGCGGTCTCTGTGAGGCGCACCGTTTCTTTGGCGGAAAGGCTCGCATAATCGTAAAGCCCGATGACCAGCGTCTGCGCGGAGGAGGACGCCGCAGCCAAAAGAACAAAAGGAAGAGTTGCGGTGAGGTTCATTGCCCCAATCTGGGGCGGAGAACCGGGGACCTCCATGGCCTGAGGCGGAACCTTTCCTGACTTGCATATGGGCCGGCGCCTCCCTGGCTAATTAATTGAAAAAGATGTACTTACCTGGCCTGCTTCCCTGCTTGACGCAACGGCCGGCCGT